>JAITPN010000094.1 GCA_031289415.1 Prevotellaceae bacterium
CGCTATGAGAGCCACAATAAAAGCAAATTTTTTACCCATAAACTTAAAATAGTGCAAATATAATAAAAATCAGTGTATTATATTATTTTTATCATCATTTTTGTCCATTAAGCCAAAAAATACAAGATTTCGGACAGAAAAAATTTACGAATTATGGTATATCTGCTACGCCATATCCCTTGTATAAATATGAACAATCTGTGTTTAAGCAATCTGATTTTGATGAATACTATATTTTCGTCAATCCTTACCACAAAATATTTACAAGCAAATATTTTTGGACAAATATTCTTTTCGCCGCAACCACAGAAAACATAGAAAAAGCCAGACCTCATCAATGTATTTATATACAATATTTAGACCTAAATTATTTTTCATATAACTCACTAATGTTTAGCGTTAAATTGTTATATTTTTTTGAAAAATTAAAATCAAAAGAACACAAAATAAAAGAATTTATCAAACAAAGCGAGAAAAGGGAAGATAATACATATTGGAAGATGATAAAACATCTTGCGACATATGGGTTGGTTTATTTTTCAAAATCGAAAGCCGATTTTATTACACAAGGATCATCAGAAGCATATAGGCAAATGAGAAATTCAAAAAAACAAATAAGTATATGTCTCAATGATATTTTAATATTTTACAACATTAAAGCTAATGAAAAATTGGTTGCAAAATATGATACACGTAAAAGAGGTGTTTCATTGCAAGACTTTATGGAATTACTACAGAAAATAGGGTTTCAAACAAGGATAGGGCGCATGATATGGGAAAATATAGGCAATGTGCCGTTGCCTGCCGTGGCGCTTTTGAGAATATCTGAAGAGGCGAATATGTATGTAGTGGTTAAAAACATATCGCCTACCGCCATTACATTTTTTAATCCCGAAATCAAAGAAGACGAAACTTACGATAAAACCTCGTTTTTAAACGCATGGGATGGTGTATTGATAGCGTTGTTACCTGATACGAACGAATCATAATATGCGTTCCTTTCCCTTATATACGCAGCTTGATGCCATGGACTGCGGACCTACTTGTCTGCGTATGATTGCCAAATACTATGGACACAATTATACATTACAAAGTCTACGAGAACAATGTTTCATCACTCGCGAAGGCGTTAGTATGCTAGGAATCAGCGATGCTGCCGAAAGCATAGGATTTCGTACCAGTGGCGTATGCATTACCTTTGAGCAATTTGTAAGAAATATTCCACTACCATGTATTTTACATTGGAATCAAAACCATTTTGTAGTATGCTATGGCATAAGAAAACGCCGAAAAGGCAAATATATCATAAAGATTGCCGATCCGTCGGGTGAAAAATACAAGATGGATAAAAAGGATTTTTTAGAATGCTGGACTGGCACAAAATCAAATGAAAAAAAAACTGGTAATGCTTTACTTTTGGATCCATCACCCGATTTTTATTCATACGAAGACGATACAAATAAGCAACAAAAACATTTGAGTTATTATTTTCGTTATCTGCTACCCTATAAATCACAGTTTATACAAATAACACTTGGTATGTTTATAGGCAGTATCCTGTCGCTTATATTCCCATTTTTAGCACAAGCAGTAGTTGATCAAGGCATCGGCAATCAAAATTTAAATTTCATCACACTTGTTCTTATTGCACAAATGATTCTGACCATCACTGGTACTGCAATGGGCTTCATTCAATCATGGCTTTCACTGCATACAAGCACTCGTATAAGCATTTCGTTAATAGCTGATTTTATCACTAAATTAACCAAATTGCCTCTACGTTTTTTTGATACTAAAAATATTGGTGATATTTTGCAGAGAATCGGAGACCATAATAGAATTCAGAGCTTTATGACTAACGTATCGTTATCGTCTTTATTATCTTTCTTGAACTTTTTTATTTTTGCTGGTATTTTAGCATATTATGAAGTTACTATTTTGACAATATTTCTTACGGGTAATGCACTCAATATAGCATGGATATTATTCTTTTTACGCTATCGTCGTAAATTAGACCATCGTCGTTTCGCCCAAGCATCTGCGAACCAAAGCAATCTCGTACAATTGGTCACAGGGATGCAAGAAATAAAACTAAATAATTACGAAAAGCAGCAACGGTGGAAATGGGAACGTATTCAGGCAAAGCTATTTAAAATCAGTATTAAAAGCGTATCATTGGGACAGTATCAACAAATAGGTTCTACATTCTTGGGGGGTATCACCTCTCTGTTAGTATCCTTTCTTTCCGCAAAAGCCGTTGTAGAAGGTGAAATCACATTAGGCATGATGATGTCAGTCAGCTATATCATCGGGCAATTATCTGGTCCCATCGGACAAATAATAAATATTGCACAATCATTTCAGGACGCAAAAATTAGTTTGGAACGACTCAACGAAATTCATAATAAAGAAGACGAGGATAATATCTTGACAAATAAAATTATGGAGCTTCCTAATAATAAGACAATTAATGTTCAAAATATTTATTTTACATATGACGGCGCTGAACGCGATTATGTGCTGAATAACGTAACGTTCACTATTCCTCAAAACAAAATTACCGCGATAGTAGGTGCTAGTGGAAGCGGAAAAACCACATTAATGAAACTTCTCATGGGTTTTTATCAACCTCTAAAAGGTGATATTCATGTGAATAACTTTCGTCTTGATGAAATCAATCCTCACTTGTGGCGACAACATAGTGGTGCAGTCATGCAAGATGGTTTTATTTTTTCTGATACCATCTCTAATAATATTACCGTAGGAGATGAACAGCCCGACAAAAAACGCCTCTTACGCTCCGTAAAAACTGCTAATATTAAAGATTTTATAGAATCATTGCCTTTGAAATATAATACAAAAATAGGCATGGATGGCAACGGACTCAGTCAAGGGCAGAAGCAACGCATTCTCATTGCCCGCGCGGTGTATAAAAATCCGTCGTTCCTGTTTTTTGACGAAGCTACCAATGCCCTCGACGCCAACAATGAACGAATGATCATGGAAAACCTTGAACAGTTTTTTGAAGGTAGAACAGTGGTGGTGGTCGCTCACCGCCTCAGTACCGTAAAAAATGCAGATCAAATTGTGGTGCTCAACAAAGGAAAAATCACCGAAACCGGTACGCATAATGAACTGACAGCGCTGCGGGGCGAATATTATGAATTAGTAAAAAATCAATTGGAACTTGGAAATTAAAAGCATGGGTAAACTGTAAAATTTGTGGAAAAAGAAGAAATAAAAAATATAGAGATTCGTTCGGAAGAAGTGCAGGAAATACTCGGACGCCCGCCGCGGTGGCTCATCAGGTGGGGCATTACGGTAATTTTTGTAATTATAGCGGGGTTGTTTACAGGCAGTTTTTTCTTCCGCTATCCCGATATTATTGCTGCCCCCATCGTAATCACTACCGAAAATTTGCCGGTGAATATCGTAGCAAAAATCACAGGACGCATCGACACGTTGTTGGTACAGGAAAAACAGCAGGTAATAAAAAATCAATTACTGGCAGTGGTTGAAAATCCGGCGTCTTTTGCCGACATTTCAGCCTTGATGGAATCATTGCATCGTTATCCGCCTGCTGTGTCCGACAGCATCACGGCAGTATTGCCATGGTCGGCAAGCCTGCAATTAGGCAATGTGCAAAACAGCTACAACAATTTTCTGAAAACCTGCGAAGACTATCGTTATTTTTTACAAACCGGTTATCACCAGAAAAAAATCAAGGTTATCGAAAAGCAAATTGCCGTGCAGCAAAATATACTGGCACAAACCCAACGGCAAATTTCGCTAATGAACGAACAACTCCTGATTGCCGAAAAACTATTTTATATCGACTCGCTGCAAGCCGCCCAAAAATTAGTAGCTTCCATCGAATACGATAAGGCTAAAAGCGTATATCTGCAAAACCGGCAGGCGTATGAAACCGCACAAACCAACCTCGAAAACCAAAAAATGAACATCCTGCAATCGGAACAAACTATTTTTGATTTGACACAACAACAGATGGAACAGCGCTCCCAGTTGCGTATGGCGCTTATCACCACTTACGACCAATTGCAGTCGGAACTTAAATTGTGGGAGCAAACCTACTTGTTTCGCACTCCTGTTGCAGGCGTCGTAACGTTTACCAAATTCCGGCAAAACAACCAACATCTGGAAGCAGGCGAAATTATTCTGACCGTTATTCCCGACAATGCCGCACATATTACCGGAAAAATCTATCTGCCGCCGCAAGGAGCAGGAAAAGTAAAAGCAGGGCAAACAGTTAATGTGAAATTCGACAATTTCCCATATATGGAATACGGCATGGTGAAAGTAACCATTAAACATATAGCGCTGGTACCTATGATAGAAAAAGACGGACGTACGTATGTACTGGAAGTGGATTTTCCGTACGACCTTACTACCACGTATGGCAAAAAACTCACGTTCAGCCAAGAAATGCAGGGCGTTGCTGAAATCATTACCGACGACCTCCGCCTCTCCGACCGTTTTTTAAACCCTATCAAGGCATTATTAAAAAAAGGGTTGTAGCGTAAGTGAATATCCCATATTTTTTGTAAATTTGCATGTATTAAGAAACGACAGATTTATTTTAACCCATTGTAATATGAAAAAAATATTTATAACAGGAATAGCATTGTGGATGACAGTGCTGATATGCTTTGGCAATACGCCTAATGACAAGACACAATCGCTCACCAAGCAGGAAAAAGTGTATGCCCTATCGGTGTTGTGGAAAGAATTGCACTACAATTTTGCTTTCCCCGAACGATTGCAGCAAGTAAATATTGACAGTCTGTATTTAGCATATATTCCAAAGATAGAGCAAGCGGAAAATTATGATTATTATCGTACGCTGCAAGCATTTCTATCTCATTTCAATGACGGACATACAACGCTTTTTGATCATCTCGGACGGGACTTTTCACAGTATGATGTTCCCAAATTGAGCGTGCAAGTTTTTGGTGAAAAAATCATCATAGAGAATATGGCTGAAAGTATGGCTGACAAACTACCGATAGGAAGTGAAATTACCCACATCCAACATATTCCTGTAGCGGAATACATGAGAGACTCCATATTTCCCTACATTGCTGCCGCTCCTAATAATAAACTTTCCTTTGGAGCATGGGTTGTTTTATTCGGAAAGCCAAATTCACTATTACACATCACGGTAAAAACAATAGAAGGTACTCAATCGGAGGCTCAATTGATACGTAATATTTGGGCTACTGAAGAAGAAAAAAGAGAAAAATGGGCACACCCATTTAACTCTAATTCTAATGACTATTTGCCCATAAATATCGAAATTAAACAAGAAAACATCGGCTACATACAACTAAATACTTTTGCTCCGGCATCGGTGATTGATACCATTAATGCGGTATTTGACCAAATGTTGCCCCAATTACGACAATGCAAGGGTTTAATTATAGACATCCGTAATAATGGAGGCGGCAGCGAACGCGCGTGGTTTAATATAGTCCATCATTTAGTACTGACTGATACCTTTACGGAAGGAGTAAGTTTTGCCCGTGAACACAGTGCCGAACGTAAAGCGAAAGGGCAGGCTTGCGATTCTATACTTATGAAATTGATTGGCGCTACTTTTCACGATACGCCGTATGTCGACTACTATAAAGGAACTGTAATGAACGAAACTTTTTCTTACTCCTTTTCCAATCCTGTGCCCGATTCTTTAAAATTACGCCAACCGTTGGTGATTTTATCCGGCTCCGGCGTAGCGTCTGCCGCCGAAGGGTTTTTATTAGTTATGAAAGAAGCCAAACGAGGTATTATCATGGGAGAACCCTCGAAGAATAGTTTTGGACAGCCCCTGTTTATACAATTGCCCGGAGATGTGGTGGCTATGATTAATGCCTCACACATAAAATCGGTGGACGGCACGGATTTCAGCCAAACCGGTATTCCGCCCGATATTACAGTGCCAATGGATGTAAAAGCCTATTTGGAGGGGCGGGACAATGTGTTGGAGCGGGCAATAGAAGAGTTGCAAAAAATGATAAAACAGAAAAAATAAGGTTTCCTGCGCCCGCCTTATTCCACCTTCCCCCTGCACAATTTCCCCTGCCACGTACCCCGCTCTTCCAGACGGCGGTCGAGCAGCCGCAACAATTCTACGTTGCGCAATTTACCCCACGACATGGTTTCCAGAAAGCGCGGCGGCACTTCGTTCACGAAGCGTTCTATGACGATGTCGGGAGACAGCCGTTCCAGAAAGTCCACAAAAAAATCAATGTACGCCTCAAGCGTAAAGGATACAAAACGTTCGGGATATGTTTTATATTCACCCTCCATCGCCGTACCTTTCACCATCTGCAACTGGTGGAATTTCACCGACGTCAGCGGCAATGCCGAAATCAACGCCGCTTCAGCCAGCATATCGTCACGCGTTTCATACGGCAACCCGAAAATAAAATGTGCGCCGGTGCGTATCTTCCGTTTCGCCGTTTCTTCCACCGCCCAACGCGCTTCGGCAAAAGTATGCCGGCGGTTGATATGCGCCAACGTACGGTCGTAACACGACTCAATGCCGTATTCAATTTGCACGAAATGCGTGTCTGCCAGCGATGCCAAATAATCCAATTTCGCGCTGTCCACACAATCGGGGCGCGTGCTCACCACAATGCCTTCCACCTGCGGAAAGCGCAACGCCTCGCCGTAAAGCGCCTTCAGCTTTTCCAGCGGCGCATACGTATTGGAATACGATTGAAAATACGCCAAAAAACGGCGGGCATTGCGATAGCGCCCCCGATGAAACTCAATACCCTCTTCCAACTGCTGCGTAATGCTCTTTTGCGGATTGCAATACGACGGCGTAAACGCACGGTTGTCGCAATACGAACAACCGCCCTGCGCCTTACTGCCGTCGCGGTTCGGACATGTGAATCCCGCATCAATGGTTACTTTCTGTATGCGTTCTCCGAAATGCTGCCTGATGTAACCAATGTATGAATTGTAGCGTTGACGCGGCTCAAGCGCCGACAAAGCCGCCGCGTTTTTACTGTTTGCCTTCAACGACAACCTGTGAAGCAATCTTTTTCACCAATCCCTGCAATACCGTGCCGGGACCTAACTCCACGAACGTATCTGCCCCGTCGGCAACCATATTTTGCACGGTTTGCGTCCAGCGCACAGGCGCAGTAAGCTGCAAAATGAGATTTTGCTTAATGGTAGCCGCGTCGGTGTAAGGCTTCGCATCTACATTTTGATACACCGGACACACCGGACTGCGCAACGCCGTAGCTTCAATCGCCGCTTCAAGTTCTACACGCGCCGATTCCATCAACGGAGAATGGAACGCGCCGCCTACAGGCAACACCAAGGCACGCCTTGCACCGGCAGCCTTCAGCCGTTCGCACGCTGTTTCTACGGCTTGCACCGCGCCCGAAATCACCAATTGCCCCGGACAGTTATAATTGGCAGGCACAACTACGCCGTCCACCGAAGCGCATATCGCTTCCACCGTCGCATCGTCCAGCCCGAGTACGGCAGCCATAGTCGAAGGTTGCTGTTCGCAGGCTTTCTGCATCGCCGTAGCGCGGGCAGCCACCAACTTCAACCCGTCTTCAAAATTCATTGCGCCGGTAGCCACCAATGCCGAAAATTCGCCCAACGAATGACCCGCCGCCATAGCAGGCGCAAAATCGGGCAACGATTTGGCAAGAATAACGGAATGTAAAAAAATAGCAGGCTGCGTTACTTTAGTTTGTTTCAAATCGGCTTCAGTACCCGAAAACATAAGGTCTGTAATACGGAATCCGAGAATGTCATTCGCTGCCTCGAACAGCTCCTTGGCTTGCGGCACGCTGTCGTAAAGATTTTTACCCATACCCACAAACTGTGCGCCTTGTCCGGGAAATACATAAACTTTTGTCATGTCAATTTAAAATTATAATTCGAGGCGCAAAGATACGATTTTTTCCCATCTTCCTAATTTTGGAAAAAAAGTGAAGCGTGAAGCGACTTATCCCCGTTCCCGTCATTCTTCCACTTCGCTCGGAATGACGGAATGCGGAGTTTTACGAAATTGGTCGTCCCCTCTCCGCCACCCCTCGGCAATCGAAGTGCGTTGTTTAGGGAGAACGTCCTGTCCGGAGTTGGGGGGCTTTTTGGCTTTCTCTTACTCCAGCACCTCATACGCCACCCCCTCCAAGTAGTACGTCGAATAATAATCCTTGCCGTGCGCCTTCATCCACTGCTGCATCTTGGAGATGCTGGACAACTCGGCGGCGCAGGTCTCTTCGTGCCCCTCCTTACCTAACCGCTGCTGCACGCCGGCTGCCAGATTGCCGATTTCCGCCTGCGTGAGGCGGCGTTCCCTCAACACGCCGGTTACCGACACCTGCGCACCCGTCAACTCGCGGTTGAAGCCGCCGAGGTCGCCCTTGGCGTCCACGCGGACGGAATACAGCCGCTTGTCGCCCGTCAGGAAACAATGCCTGCCGGAATGTTTGCAGACGTGCGTTACGACGCCGTAGACGGTGATGGATTTACCCACATACGCATCGGCTACCGACAGCAACGTGTCCACGTTATACCCCGCCGTCGGGGAGTCCCCCCGCGTCATGGGGGAGCTCCCCGACGTCATGGGGGAGTTCCCCCGCGTCATGGGGGAGTTCCCCCGCGCCATGGGGGAGTTCCCCCGCGTCATGGGGGAGTTCCCCGACGCCATGGGGGAGTTCCCCCGCGCCATGGGGGAACTCCCCGACGTCATGGGGGAGTCCCCCCGCGTCATGGGGGAATCCCCCGACGGCATGGGGGAGAGTCCTGCTGCCATTTCGGACATCGCGCATAGCGATAATACGGTTAAAAATGTAAGGAATGTTTTCATCTATTTAAATGTGTTAAAATTATACTTAAAAGTGATTAGGGGATTAAGTGAGTAAGAGAGTAAGTAATTCAGGGAGCAAGTGAGTATGGTTGAACGCAGCGAAGCCCTCTTACGCTCGTAATTTCTTACTCGCCTACTTACCTCCCCGACGGCGTTAATAAAACGGCAATCAATCCGGCGACGCCTGTAATCAAGATATATGCGCTGTGCAGCCACGCGCTTTTCCGGCGGCGGCGGGCGAAGGCGGCGAACAGGGCGGCGGCGGCAAGGTGTCCGGCGAACCCCGTCCATGCCGTGCCGTGCCACGCGGGCGCGAGGTAGCTGCTGCTCCGGCTTTCAAACGTCAGGTATGCCGGAAAAAGCCACGCCGAGCACGTGCGCCACAGGTCGGGCGCGGCGGCGATGTACAGTTCGTCTACGCGTTGCAGGCTGTCGTTATCCAGCGCGTAGTAGCGCCGTCCTTCGGGCGTCATGATGCTCACGGTCCAGAAAAACATGTTGCCCATAATCAGCACCTCGTCGGAGGCTATGTCCACGGGCGGAATGTCGAGTTTGCGCAGCCGGTAGTGGGGCGTTTCGAGGATGTACACCGCGCCGGCGGCGTCGAACAGGACGCCGTAGAAGCGCCGGTCGGCAACGGGCGTCATGGCAAAATGTACGGGCGCGAGGCTGTCGCTTGCCGCGCGGGTGTTGCGGACGAACGGGCGGTTGTTGACCATTTTGATGTGATACAGTTCGCCCGCGGCGTCGAGCGAGAAGTAGCCTTCGTCGTACGCCTTGCGGTGGGTCATGATGCCGTGCGACCATTGGGCGGGATAGCGGTAGCCGCGCTTCGCGAGTTCGGCGGCAAACCGTGCGCTCTTTTCTTCGAGTACGGTGTTGGTGGCGGCGTCGATAAATTCAATCGTATCTTTCAACCGAAATACGTCGCCCGGCGATTCGAGGTTTACGCGCCGCGGCATCGATTCGTACATGATGTAGAGTCCCACGCCGGGCGTCGACGTTTCTTTGGCATGAATACGGATGGAGAGGCTGCTCGTCTTGATGTCGGGCACGGCAACGGCGCGTCCGCGCACACTGTCGGGCAGCGCGCCGGTTGCCGACAGTTGGCGGTAGTAGAGCATCGGCATGACGGAGTCGAACTGCGCTTCGGTGTACGTCCGCCCTGAGGCGTCGCTGCGTACGCCGTCGCTGCTCAGGCAAAATTGCTCGGCGAGGGAGCTGTAGTAGACGAACGGATAGCGTTGCGGCGCGGTGGTTGCCAGTTTCGCCAGTGCGGGGATTAGCCACGCGAACGCGAGCGTCCCCGCAAGGATGATGACGGTTCGGATGATTGTCGGATGTTTCATTTCTTTTACAATTATTTTATTGGTGAATGATTATTGTACGCCTTGTTTGAAGCGTATTGCCGAGTAGAAGGGGAAGGCGAATCCGGCTACCGTGAGGCTCGCGAGCCAAGGCACGAAGGGAAGGTATGCGCCCGGCAGCGCGTCGAGGTAGAAGAGCGACGTGCAGCCCAGCGCCGGTATGGTGTAGAGCACGCGCTGCCGCCACACCGGCTCAAGGCATATCCATGCCGCAAACAGGTAGGCTGCCAGCCCGCCCAGCATCCACGGCAGCATCGCGAGCAGGTTGGCGGATACGATTTCGGCAGGGAAGTATACCGTCAATCCTGCCAGCAGTATTGCGCCCGACGCGAGGTACAAGCCGGTGAGCGCGACGATGCCGAACCACAGGATGCTGCCTACGATTTTCGATTCGTTGAGCGGCAGGTGCAGGGTCAGTTTCAGCCGTTTGTTCTGCATTTCGGGCGCGAGCTGCACGAGGGCAAGCGCGATGCCTGCGCCCAACGTCAGGTATTTGAGGTAGCCCGCTTGCGCGGCGTTGTTTTGTACGATAAATTCCCACAGCGCCACCGGGTTTGCCTGATACAGTTTGGCTACGTTCAGCAGGATGTAGGCGACCGTGGCGGCGAATACTGCCGACAGCAGCAGCAACGGTCGCCGCGTTTTTATCCATTCTTTGTAAAATAAGGAGGTGTACATTGTTTTTTTAATTAATGGTTAATATTTTCCGGTTAATCCGATGAATGCGTCTTCGAGCGACAAGCGTTCTTCGGCTAAGCCGCTGACGGCGGCGCCGCCGTCGGCGAGCGTCCGCTGCACGTCGGCGGCAGAGGCAAACGAGTAGGTTTCCCAATTGTTGCCTACTTTTTCGGTATGCCAAAGCGTGCCGTCCGCCGGCGCAATCTCGTCGGCGTCGGACGTGAAGCGGAACCGCCTGAAATGGTTCAGGATGTGCGCCGCCGGTTCGTGCAGCAAGATGCGCCCGTAGTCCATGATGATGCAGTCGTCGATGAGCTGTTCCATATCCTGTATGATGTGCGAGGTGAGGAATACGGTTTTGTTTTCGGCGGTGATGTATTCCCGGAGGTATTCGACAAACAGGCGGCGGTAGCCCGGGTCAAGCCCCATCGAAAAGTCGTCGAGAATCAGCAGGTCGGGGTCTTGCGCAAAGAGCAGCCCCAGCGCCACCTGCGAGCGTTGCCCGCACGACATGGCGCTGATTTTTTGCGTCGACGTTACTTGCAGCCTTTTCAGCAGTTCGTAGTATGCCTCGCGTTTCCATTTCGGGAAAAAGCGGCTGTAGAATTTTTCGATTTGCTCGATGTTGAAGTACGTGTGCTGTATATGCCCTTCGAGCAGCAGCCCGATGCGGCTTTTTGCGGCGGGCGTGAGCCGCTCCATCGCCTCGCCGAAGATGCGGCACACCCCTGCGCGGGGTTTCAGGAATCCTGTAAGGATGTTGATGATGGTGGTTTTGCCTGTGCCGTTTTTGCCCAGCAAGCCCAGTATCTTTCCCGGCATGACTTCAAAGTTCAGGTTTTCGTAAATCAACCTGTTTCCATAGTAATGGGTGATGTTTTCACATTGAATGATGGCGTTCATATATTAATGTTAAGGGTGAAGTGTTATGTGTTAAGAGTGAAGTGTTATGTGTTAAGGGTGAAGTGTTAGGAGTGAAGAGAAATGAGTTAGGGGATAAGAGAGATGTCTGTAACACTTCACTCACCACGCTTAACGCTTCACACTTCACTCTTAACGCTTCACACTTCACTCTTAACGTTTCACTCATCACTCTTTAAAAATTACATCCTACGGTAAGCGTTGCCGTAGCATATTGTTGTGATTTGAAATATCCGTCGGGTACGCCGGTGAGCGCACCGTCTGCCCGGACGTATCCGTGCTTCGCGTAGCGCAGCGGGAAGGCATACTGCAATCCGACGTTTCCGCCGACGTGCGCGGCGGTCAGGTATTCATATTCGCGCTTGAGGTTGGCGTCGGAGCTTTTGGGCGGGCGTTGGCTTTCCGGCACGGCGACATACGTGCCGTCGTACTTTTCTGTTCCTCTTCCCGAACCGTAGGATACGCCCAGCGTAAGGCTGTATATGCTGCGCCGCCGCGCGATATTCCTACCGGCAAGCAGGGCGCCCTCGTAGTAGCGCACCTCCTGCATGCGATAGAAAGGATATAGCGACACGGTCTGCTGCCGGAGGAGGCTGCCTCCGGCGGCGTGCAGCGTCCACGCGGGATAGCCTCCGGCAGCGCCGAGCTGCGCCGTGTAGGCGGCGCGAAGGCGGCGCGTTTTTCGGTCCAACACTTTATTGTTGCCGTAGTAGACAATCTCGTGGCGACCTCCGGTGGCGCTGTTCGACTGCTCGAAAATATTTTCAAAGTTGTCGAGTTGCTCGCGCTCCACGTGCAGTTGCAGCGTATGGCGTTTCTTGAACGACAGCGCTCCCGTGTACGTCCGGTATGTACCTTCGTGCTCTACGTACACGGGCGACGTGGTCGAGCGCGTGCCGTAATAACCTTTGCGCGTCTTATACGCAAATTCGTTGAAGAAGCTCCAATGCTTTGCCGGCTTCAGGTTCGCCTGCACCGACCATCCGTTGAAGGTATTGACTACCGGAAGCATGCCCGACGAGTTGGTATAGCCCACGCTGGCAGACGTGCTGAACAGTTCGGTGCGTCCATAGAACATGCCGAAGTTGATGAGCGACGTATATTGCCGGTCGGTGTTGCCGTAAACGGCGAAGGTAATGCCTTCGATGCTGCGCCGGTAATAATAGCCTGCGCCCACTTCGGCGACGCTGCCTATCCGGTAGCTCAATCCGGCGGTTGCCGTAAGGTCGAAGAACGTATTGGTGTGGCGCAAATCTTTATATTTGGCGTAATTGGCGGCGGTATAGTCGAGCTTGCCGCCCAGCGACAGCCCTTTGACAAGGCGCGCGCTGACTGCTCCGACGAGGTGGTAGCGTTCCAGATTCTTTGCGCCCCGCGTGGTGTCCGAAAATTCTACAATATCAAACGCATTATAATAAGGATTGATGAACGTCGAGCCGCCCATATTCTGCCCTGTGAAGTTGGAATAATGTACTTTCCCGTAAAACACGATGCGCGGATTGATGCGGAAAAACGATTCGGTGAGCGCGCCCATCTCGTAGCTGTTGTCCGATTGATGGTAATTGACGTATTCTCCGTTGTTTTTGACGAAGTATATGCCGGCAGACGATATGTTGGACGCCGCCACGTGCTGCAAGCCCGAAGCATTCTCGCTGTGCAGCCACGCTTCGGATTGCCGGACGTAGGCAATGTCCTGCCTGTAGGCGCACGAATCTTGTGCCGCAACAAGCGTAGCGGAGCAAAAAATTACCCCGCTACACAGTATTATCCGGTAGAATACGTTACTCGCCATCGCCGGTCATTATTCTCTCAATGACGATTTGCGCCGCTGGTGGAAGTCGTTGGTCGCGTTGTTGCTGTCTTTGTAGACGATGCGCGCGCCGTTCTTGATAGAGGCTTCGGCGTCGATGCCGCTTGGGTCGGTTGTGCCGTCTACGCCGTCGATGCCTTCAGTGCCGAGGTTGTAGTTGTACACCAGCTTGCCGGTGTTTGCCGTAATCGCTTCGGTGGCTTGTTTGTCCACGTTGCGGTAGAGCGTGTAGCCTTGCGCGTTGGTCAATTCTATATAGCCTGCATCCACAGCCGGAGTGAGCCTTTTTTGGTTATTGGCATTTCCTTTATTGAACACTTCAATACCGTCCACTACCCATCCGGTACTAATTTTTTTCCGATGGTTGGCAGCTGTTTGGTTGTTGTTCATGTAATTTGAATAGGAGGGGTCGGCAGCTATGCCCTCCGAAGTAATCCCTTGCGGAACAAACAGGAAAAATCCGGGTGAAGTAACGCTGAGCGTCCATGCGTTGCCCGCCCCAAAAAGATACCCTTTCAGCCAGTGCGACGTGGGAATCACTTCGCTTGGCGCGGGATAATAAGAGAGATTGGGGAACACCGCAATGTCGTAGGTGCAATAATAGTTCGGGTTGGCAAAGTTGATAGACTGCGAGTAAGTAACCGTATTGTCTATCGCGCCGGTGAGCGCTATCACAATTTGTTCGCCCGGGTTGAGGCTTGCGCTGTCGAGGAAAGTCCAGTAACCCTGTCCGGCAGGCAGCCAGCCTTCCGCTTCGTAGAACAGTTTGCCGTCCACATAGTCGTAGTTGGAAGCCTGAGAATTGTAGGGGTTCACTATTGCCAGCGTCAAGTCCTTCAGTTGGGCTGTGCCGTTGGAATTGTTGTACAAAATCACATACTTGTCGAATTGATAACTGCCCGACCCGTCGTCTTTCGGGCAGCCGCCATTGTACAGCTCTTTAATCACCACCCTGCCTATGGGGTTCGGGTCGCCTTCCACTTCTTTGGCTACGGTCGTCAGGGTGAGGGCGAGGGGCGTTTGCGCTTCGTCGTACTTGTCGTCCACCACAATCCGGCTGATGACGCCGTTGAAAATGTAGTTGAAGAACTCATCGCTGCGCGTTTCCGAAGCGACGGCTTCATAAATGCCTTTCACTACTACAAACTGCACTGTGCCGTCGGCGATGGTGGCGGCTTCGGCTATCGTGCCGGACGTTGAATTTTTCAACGTTACGGGAATCCCTTCCTTGGCGGTAAAGCCTTCGGGATATGCCAACAAGATATTCACCTTGTACGTGGAGATGGGCGGCGGCACTACTGTAGTATCCGTCGGGTCTGGTTTTTCGTCGGGGATAAAGTTGTCTTCTTTACATGCCCAACACATCATCATGGCGCAAGCCGCGACGAACACTGATGGTCTCAACCATCTTCTTTTTAAATCATTCATTTGATTCGTAATTAAATTATACATATTGTTAAATTTTAAAAATTAGTTACTTTGTTATACTTTAAGTTTTAGCGACAATCCGTAGTAAAACTGCGGAATGTAGGTGGAGCGGTACAGCGTATTTTGCGTATTGTTCTGCCTGTCTGTAACCAGCTGCATGTTGTTCGTGAAATTGGTGGCGGTGAACGACAGGGTTGCAAAGTCGCCAATCTCTTTCGTTACGCTGATATTGGCTGAATAATAGCCGGAGATATTGCTGCTGTTGAAATAATACTCGGTCGTTGTTTTCACTACCAATTTCACCAAATCGTTATACAGCGCAGGGTCGTTGTCCTTTGCCCACGCTAATTTTTCGGCAAACGGAATTTTGGTTTCCATATCGTTCCATGTCGTATAATAGAGCGGATAGTTGGCTACATACCGGTTGCTGTTGTATATGCCGTCGGGGTTGTCGGCGGCGGGGAAAAAGTCGGCGCGGTCAGCCAGCGCAAAGCTGCGCTGCCCCTCGACGGATTCGCTCAGGTTTTGGCTATATTTATAAAGCGTAGTTTCTATCCGCAGCGATACAATCAACCGTATGGCGGGGATGTGCGTGATAAACGTAATATTCGTGTTCACCTGCTTCGACTCGCTTCCATTGGAGCTGAGCTGCCCGCCGGCATAGAAGCCTATGTATTGGTAGGGCGTTGCGCCGTCTGCCATAAATTGGGAACTAAGCATACGGGGAGCGACGGTTTCGTCCACCCCGCGGTAATAATAATAATTGCCGTCCAAGCGTACCGTGCTCCGTATCGGCTGTATCTTCCCGAAATCCACCGTCCATTCCACGCCTTTCCGCACCGACGGCGAGCCGTTGACATACGTATTGTTGGATTGAAATACCTGCTGCTCTTTGTACCCCGCTGTTTCGTCGGGATGCTGTCCGGTCTTGTCGTGTATCGTTACCACGCCCGTGAAGCGGTCGATGTAGTATTGCCTGTCGGCAGAAGGAACGGCAGAACCTTCGAGGTTCGACTGGTCGGTGAGCTTGTAGGCAAACGGCGTATAGACGGATTTTGTATGATAAGCATCCACCGTTTTGTTGTGGAACAGCGACACGGAAACCGTTACGCCTTTAATCTCGGCTTCCACATTCAATTCTTTCAGCCGGTTGTATTGCCACCGCAAATCGGGGTTATACATCGCCGTGCGCGGCTGAATATGGTACGCATAAAAAATAGAACCGTCGGCAAGCGTGCCGGGCGCAAACGCCAGCTTGTCCGTGTAGGCAGGCGAGGGGTAAAGCACGGCAAACGAAGGCAGCTTCATGGCTTTGCCCCAGCCCGCCCGCACGGCAAATTTGCCGACAAGCTGCTCCTTGCCGCCGCGGAACGTGTACTTCGCATTGACGCGGGGCGACAGGCTGCTCACCGTGCCGTACGCCGAATGTGCCGCCGCCGTCATATCCTCGCGGACGCCCGCCACCACCTGCAAACCCGATTGCCCATGCAGGACGACGTCTATCTTCTCTTCGGCATAAAAACCCGCGTTGTTCATGAACGGTATTTGGTCGTAGCGATATTCGCGGTACGTAGGCGCATAGCGCGCGTCGGCGTAATACTCGCCCTGCCCTCGATTGCCCGAACGGCTGAAATCGGCGCCCAGCAACAAGTGGCTGTTGACTGCCCCGAACCGGCGCGTCCATCGGGCTTTTACGTTGGCGGTGAGGTCGAGCGGCTTGCTGTCGTTATACCTCACGTGATACCAATATCCGGCAGGTATCAAGACGATGGGCGCATTCGGATTCTCGTCATACATCGTTCCTACAAAATACCCTTCGTCCTTGCCGTGAATGGCGGCTACGGACGAGGCGGTTGACTTATTCTCTTTCGCCTCCGTCAGGTTATCCGAATAGCTGACCGCGCCCGACGCTTCGAGCGACGTAATCCACGAGCGGAGCAGCAGCCAGTTGACGTTCAGCCGTCCGCGCAGCGTATTATTTTTATTTTTGACGTAAGTATCCGTAAAAGCATCGGGGTCGTTTTTAGAATCATATCCGCCGATGTTTCCGGTAACGCCCGATTCTATCCTGACGGATTGCCCGCCCCTTGCGTGCAGCGTATTCGAGTAGTGCGCCGACAAAGAATTCCGGCTGTACGACGTGAACGGCGAAGCCAGCTCGGCGATGGACTTGGTATGCTCTGCCCCTATATTCAATACCCCCGTCCGGCGTCCCATATCGAACCCTTTGCTCAGCGAAAACTGCTTTGCCTGCAGCTTGGTAGACAGCTCCGCCTGCCACGGCGACTTTCCTTTTTTTGTTTCAATCTTTACAATCCCGTTGCTCATATCGCCATACTCTACGGACGGCACGCCGGTGATTACCTCAATCGACGCTACGTGGCTTGCGGCAATGCCGCGGACGTCTGCGCCGGACACGTCGAACGTGCCGTTGTTCGACAGCCGGACGCCGTCAACTTCTATCGCCGTGCCGAACGTCGGATTTCCGTTTTCGCCGCTCGCGGCGGCGCGGATTGCCAGCGTCTGCGGGGCGCTGCCGGCAAAGTGGGGGCTGCGCGTCGATTTCCCGCCGGGCAGCAAACTCATGGCGTCAGCCACGTTCAACAACTGCATGTGCTCAAGCCCTGTCCGGTCGATGACGTACGAGGTAGCCATTCCGTCCTGCCGTTTTGCGGTTACCACCACCTCGTCCAGCTTCAGGTTGTCTTCCGGCAAATACCATTCAATGCCCGCCGTATCTTGGGTTACATGTATTTGGAACGTCGTTTTGACGAATCCGAGGCATGAAACCGTAACGTCGGCAGCGCCCTGCGGTACTTTAAATATGGTAAACGCCCCTTCGCCGTTCGTCGTTGCCCACAACCCTTTGTCGGCAAGCACTATATTGGCATACCCTACAGGATTTTTACTCGCCTTATGCAGTATTTTTCCTGATATGGAATATTGCCCCCGCGCCGTGTGGACGGCACACAGCGCAAGTAAACATATAAAAACAGGCAATAGTTTCGTTGTACCAAAGTTCATGATGCAAAGGTAAGGCGCTTTATTCCGCCAATCAATACCACAAATGAGGTATTTTATTGGAAATTAATACCTAAAAAAAGGTATTCATTCTGTGGACATAATATATAAGGTATGTGCAGCCGCCAACTTTTCGCGGGACTCCGCCAAGCTCCGGCGGGATTCCGCCAAACCTTCGCGGGATTCCGCCAAACCTTCGCGGGATTCCGCCAAGCTTTCGCGGGATTCCGCCAAACCTTCGCGGGATTCCGCCAAACCTTCGCGGGACTCCGCCAAACTTTCGCGGGACTCCGCCAAACCTTCGCGGGACTCCGCCAAACCTTCGCGGGATTCCGCCAAACCTTCGCGGAACTCCAAAAACCCTACAATATGCCGCCGCCGAACCGCCCTATTGCGCAATCTGAAAAAAATAGCTACATTTGCCGATATTTTATAATTCAGTTGAGTTACATTTATATTTTTTTAACAAAGTAATTAATATACATTCAGAAATGAAAAACAAATACATCGACCTGATTGAGCAAAGTTTTGAATTTCCGCAGCCGGAATTTAAGACGGTAGATAGCGAATTGTATTTCCACAACATCCCTTTGATGGAAGTCATTGAACAATACGGCACGCCGCTCCGCATCTCGTACCTGCCGAAGATAAGCCAGCAGATACAGCGGGCTAAGCGCATGTTTAACGTAGCCATGGCAAAAGTCGATTACCAAGGCGATTATAATTATTGCTATTGTACAAAAAGCTCGCACTTCCATTTTGTGATGGAAGAGGCGTTGAAGAACGATATTCACCTCGAAACGTCGTCGGCTTACGATATTAACCTCATTGAGGCATTGTATGAAAATAAACTCGTCGACAAAGACCGTTTCATTGTCTGCAATGGGTTTAAGAAAGAGCTGTATATCGAAAATATTGCGAGCCTTATCAATAGCGGCTGGACCAATACGATTCCGGTGCTCGACAATATGGCTGAATTTGATACGCTGGTAAAATACGTGCACGAGCCTTGTAAAATAGGCATCCGCATTGCCGCCGAAGAAGAGCCGAAGTTTGATTTTTACACCTCGCGGTTAGGCATACGGTATAGCGATATTCTGAACTTTTACAGGAATAAAATTGCTAAAAACAAGATGTTTACCTTGAAGATGCTGCACTTTTTCATCAATACGGGGATTCGCGACAATTCGTACTATTGGAACGAGCTGGCGAAGTGCGTCAATGTGTATTGCGAGCTGAAAAAACGGTGTCCCGAACTTGATTCCATGAACATCGGAGGCGGCTTCCCCATCAAAAATTCGTTAGGGTTCGATTACGATTATGAATATATGACGGAAGAAATCATCAGCCAAATTAAAAGCATTTGTACGCAAAACGACGTGCCTGAACCGAATATATTCAGTGAGTTTGGGAGCTTCACCGTAGGCGAAAGCGGCGCAATTATCTATTCCATCTTAGGACAGAAGCAGCAAAACGACCGCGAACGGTGGTATATGATCGACAGTTCATTCATGACCACACTGCCCGACACGTGGGCGCTGAAACAACGCTTCATTCAACTCCCTATCAATAATTGGGACAGGGAGTATCAGCGGGTCTTCCTCGGCGGGCTTACGTGCGACAGCATGGATTACTACAATGCCGACACCCGCGCCAACGCCATTTTCCTCCCGCGCCTGTATGACGACGACGACCAGTCTCAATATATCGGATTTTTCCACACCGGCGCTTATCAAGATACCATCGGGGGATACGGCGGATTGCAGCATTGCCTGCAACCCGGTCCGAAACACATTATCATTGACGTGGACGAAAACGGTGAATACAATACCAAGTTGTTCAGCAAAGAGCAGACTTATAAGTCGATGTTGAAGATATTGGGGTATTGATTAGAAGCATCAAAATTCCCTTCGGGGGCTTCTCGTCGGTATATTTTATTCAACCGTCGGCTTCGCCTCACCCCTCCCGCTTCACTTCTTAGTCATTTTCTTCTGCTTTTAAAAAAATCGACCAGCAATTGTGCACATTCTTCTTGCAGGACGCCGCTTTCGACGGTGGTTTTGGGATGCAGCAGCGGGGCTTGGAGGAGCGTGAAACCGCGCTTCGCGTCGGGCGCGCCGTACACGAGTTTCCCGATTTGCGCCCAGAAGAGCGCACCGGCGCACATGACGCAGGGTTCGAGGGTAACGTAGAGCGTACAGTCGGTAAGGTATTTGCCGCCCACGGCGTATGCGGCTGACGTGATGGCTTGCATTTCGGCATGCGCCGTAGGGTCGTTGAGGCGTTGGGTGAGGTTGTGCGCCCGCGCAATGATGCGGTTGTTACATTCGACGATTGCGCCTACCGGCACTTCGCCTTCTCCGGCGGCGGCTTGCGCTTCTTTGAGCGCTTCGCGCATGAATTGAGCGGTGCGGTCGGACGTCATGGCGTTAGAGTCCAAATTCTTGATGGCGTTCCGGAATTTCAATGTCGCGGAATCCTTTTTTCAGCAGCCGGCGTTTAAATTCTACTTGCACGTCCGGCTCGCCGTGTACGATGAATACACGCTTCACGGCTTGTTGGTTTTGGCACGAGAGGTATTGGCACAGGTCGTGGTAGTCGGCATGGGCGCTCATGGAGTTGAGGCTGACGATGCCGGCTTTTACGTTGTAGGGCGTGCCGAAAATGCCGACGGTTTCGGGATGTTTTTTCAGCCGTGCGCCCAGCGAGTTAGGTTCGCAATAGCCGATAAGCATAATCGTATTGCGCCAGTTTTCGATGCTGTTGGCGATGTGGTGTTTTACGCGTCCGGCTTCCGCCATTCCCGAAGCGGAAATGATGACCGCCGGTTTGTAATTGGTGTTCAGCGCTTGCGATTCGCGTTTGTCCGTAATGTATTTCAGCCCTTTGAAGCGGAACGGGTCAGCGTCGGTTTTCATGAGTTTTTGCATCGAGCGGTTGAAACATTCGGTATGCGTTTTGACAATTTCGGTTACTTTAATCGACATCGGGCTATCCACATAATAGTCGACCGGCGGAAGTTTTCCGTCGAGTTCCAAATCGTTGAGCGCATAGAGCAGTTCTTGCGTACGCCCCACGCTGAAGGCGGGGATAATCAGTTTTCCTTTTTTCAGGATGCAGGTTTCTTCGATGTTTTTCAATAGGTCGGCGGCATACGTTTCAATTTTTTCGTGCAATTTGTTGCCGTAGGTCGATTCGATAATCAGGTAGTCTGCCTGCGGGAAGGCTTCGGGCGAATGGAGAATCGGGTCGCCGTAGCGCCCTACGTCGCCGCTGAAGGCAAGGGTTTCGGTTTTGCCGCCGTCGGTAATCCAGACGAATACGGTGGCGCTGCCGACGATATGTCCGCCGTCGAAAAACTGGAGTTGAATATTTTTGTCGACCTGCACCGTTTCGTGGTATTGCACAGGGTGCATGTAATCAAACGTCCGCAGCACGTCTTCTTCCGTATAAATCGGTTCGAGTATTATTTTGTTTTCTTCGCGGCGTTTTTTGTTCATGAAATGAATATCTTGCCTTTGGATAGCCGCCGAATCGAGCAGCAGCACCCGGATGATGTCAATGGTGGCGGGCGTGGCGTAAATTTTGCCGCGAAAGCCGTCTTTCACCAATTTAGGCAACAAGCCCGAATGGTCAACGTGGGCGTGCGAAAGGAATACATAGTCCACTTCTGCGGGGTTGAAGCCCCACGTGCGGTTCAGGGCGTCGGTGTCGCGCCCCATGCCTTGAAACATGCCGCAATCGAGAAGTATTTTCTTACCTGAATGAAGCGTAATCAGGTGTTTGCTGCCGGTAACGGTCTGTGCTGCGCCGTGAAAAGAAATTTTCATGTTAAATATATAGATGATAATAGAACAAATGTAAGACTATTTTTTTGATTCTGCTGCATTTTTGTCGAAAAAAATAAAATAATATGGAAAAACAGGCGGTTTATATAGTTAATTCAAGCCTTTTATTTAATAAAGCTTTGTATATTTTTCATTCATTATAAATTTTAATGGTTGAATTATCTTTTTTCTTAATGGTTAACGATTTTGCGGTAGGTGCGAACGAATCTTTAAATAGCGCTTCATAATTCCGCTTGGTTACTTCTATATCATTTACTTTTATCACATTGTCATATAGATTTATGCCTAAAGAGTCGGCTTTTGCATTTTTCAATAAAAAACCAACATAAAGCAGATTTTCTATATCATTTATAGTATCTGTGGCTTTGGTAAAACCAAGTCCTCCCCAAGAGGCTTCACGATCATAAGTAATAGTGTCTTTATCGGAGTGATAATGAAATAGTAATTTGCGATAGTCAATGGCAAAATTAAAATGCTTTAAAAAATCTATGCCGATAAGTCCGTCTTCTAAATAATAGGAATATCTGATTTCTGCTTTTGGAAGATACATGTTAAAAGCGCTTATATTCACAGATACATCATAAGTTAAGATTCCGGTAGTAGGCTTGTCTTGTATGTGCGTAATTTGATGAAAGTCGTGATAAGGCAATCCTTTTAATTCTTTATGCAGGAACGCGGCGGGAAGCACAATATCTCCGCCATATCCTAAATCGAGGACGAAATCTACGGAAATTTCAAAACATGTATCCGCAGTAATGATTTGCAAAGGCATTTTAATAATGGGCGCTCCCGATTCCCCGACCCGAAAAGGTATGGTGTCAGCCGTATAGGTGAGGCTATCTAACAATGCCATATATTTTTCTTTGAGGTTAATATTGATGATTTTTTCTTTCCCAATGATATTTACAGGGAATAGACTGTGTCCATACGCATGTGTGACTATTGGATTTTTATGAAAAAACACGTTTTTGCCTATTTGTGTTTTTATCATTGAATTTCCGGTATAATACAAAGTATAGCCCGTGCGTATACCATTGGGCGTGAGAAAGGGGAACGGATATAATAACCCGCCGATGTGTAGCTTTTCCTTATTTTCTTCTACAAAAACCGAGTCTACTATCAATTCAGGAGCGCCTGTATCCAACTTCATATCGTACACTATACTATCCTCTATTACAACCGGAATATATATACAATTACGATGAGGTTCAATTTTTATAGGTATGGCTACATGTGTAATACTATCGACAAATGAAAAGGGACGGTTTGAGGCGTTTGATATAGTGTCTTTATTTGAAAAAGTGCACGCCTGCATAATTATGTAAATAACTATGATATATGTTTTGTATGAGTGTTGACAAATACGGTTCATTACTTTTATTATTTTGTGTAAAATGACATCTAATGATTGTTTCTTAACAAATACAAATTTACAAAAAATAGGGAAATTAGGGGTAATGGACAAAAATAAATACTCCACCTTATCTCCTTGAAAAAAATCTCGCCTTATTATCAGCAATTTATGATTACTCTGAAAAATAATATACTTTGTTATGCAAGATACTAAAGAATTAATACATATATTTGCATTTCCTAAATAATAAAGATAAAAGTATGAAAAAAGTAATTACAGCAAACATCGGTGGATATTGTTTCACCATTGAGGAAGACGCCTATGCGCGGTTGGACGATTACCTCAATAATTTCAGGGCGTCGATGGCAAACAAGCAGGAGGCGGCTGAAGTCATGGAAGACGTAGAACAGCGCATTGCCGAAATTTTTCGCGAACATCTCACCCTCGGGCAACAAGTGGTTGATATGATTTTGGTAGGTAAAGTGATTACCATGCTGGGCATGCCCGAAGAAGGGGCGGCGTATGACGAAAAAGAGCCGGCGGCTTCGGCTTCGCGCCGGCAAATACGACGGTTTTACCGCAATCCCGACGATACAGCCATTGGCGGCGTATGCAGCGGATTGGCAGCCTATTTTGGCATCGACAAAGTGCTGGTGCGGTTGCTTTTCCTTATCGGGCTTTGCTTCATGGGCGTTCCGTTTTTTATTTACATTGTGCTGTGGATTGTAACCCCAAAAGCCAATACTATTGCGGAAAAGTTGGAAATGCAGGGCAAGCCGGTAACCGTGCAAAATATTCTGGATTATGCCAAATACTATTCATCAAAATATTCAAAAAAACAAACCGTATGAATATAGACACTATCAACACCGACAATGTAAAAGCCCAGATGCGCAAAGGTATTTTGGAATACTGCATTTTGCTTATTCTGGCAAACAACGATGCGTATGCTACGGCAATCATCAATGAACTGAAAGCGGCAAAAATGATTGTGGTTGAAGGCACGCTGTATCCGTTGCTTACGCGCCAGAAAAACCAAGGGCTGCTGAACTACCGCTGGGAAGAGTCGCCGCAAGGTCCGCCGCGGAAATACTATATGCTGACCGATAAAGGCAGGGCATTGCTGACGGAATTAGACGCTTCATGGAACGAACTTGTGAAAACCATTCAATCATTAAACAAAAAAAACAATAACCTTCAATAATTATGAAATCAACCGTAAAAGTAAGTATCAGCCGTTCGGCTTTTCACCTCGATAGCGACGCCTACGACGTGTTGCACGGCTACCTTGAGAAACTCGGAAAATATTTTGAACACAAAGAGGGCGGCAAAGAAATTGTATCGGACATCGAAGAGCGGCTTGCCGAATTGCTCACCGCCCGCATCGCTGCGCCGGAACAAGTGATAACCGCATCTATGGTGGACGAAGTGATTCGGATTATGGGCATGCCCGACGATATGGACGACGGCGGCGAAAACAGCGACGCAGCCGACGATGACGCTTCCTTTTTGTCGGCACAAAACAAGAAAAGACGACTGTATCGCGATACGGACAATAGGATACTTGGCGGCGTATGCAGCGGATTGGCGGCATATTTCAACCAAGATATAGCTTTTTGGCGGCTTTGCTTTGTGTTGCTCGTTCCTGCGATACATTTCATAGCTTCGGCATTTATTTTTGGACAACACCGCGTACAATCGGCTGTTGTACTGTCTTTCATCACATACTTCATATCGTGGATAGTTATTCCGCCTATCCGCCATCGTGTTACGATTACCGATATTCAACGGAACGTGGAAGATAAAATAAATACCGCACGCCAAAAATGGGAAAAACAAGGAAAAGTATGGACAAGCGGGATGGAAGAAGAGCTATTGGCGATAGAAACAAGGTATAAAGACAGCCTTTTGGTGCGCGGCTTCAAACTCTTGCTCCGCTTAGTAGCGATGGCTGTAGGCATCGTTCTTCTGATAACGGCAGTGGGTGGGCTTATTGTTGCGCTGACGTTGCTGTCTAAAATATATATTGTATGGGGTATGTCGTTGTTTAGTCTTCTTGATTATGTAGTTATAGGAATGAATTTCACATTATTAAAATTATTATTGATATTGGTGTTGTTTTTACCTTTGCTCGGATTGGCATATATAGGCGTCAAAGCTTTTATCGGTTTTCGCGACAAATTCAAAATAGGAGCCACCATGTTTCTGTTGTGGCTGGCGGCTTTTGCCACGTTAGCCATAACGTCCATCTCGTCCATCATAGCATTCCATCCGCCGCACGTGGACGAAACAGCGCATCTCTACCTCCCTGCGCAATATGATACATTATATATTAATATACCTGACGAATATAAAAATATAAACCAAACAATCTATACGCCACATTCAACCGGCGTCTTCACCATCGCTTCATGGACTGCCGACGCCGGAGATGCGCAGCGCGAATTATTATTTCCCGCCATAATAATCACCGACAGCGAAGGAGCAGATTCTATGAAGATAGCATCCTTTCAAATAGGCATATCGGAATTGACGCCCTTCGCAGACGATACATTGCGTAAATATTCGGCGCATGATATGCTGTGCGGTGCGCAGCTGACGCTTCATCCTTTCGCCCACAAGCAAACGAACCTGCTGAACAACAGCATCACGGTAATCTGTATGTCCATTCCAAAAGGCAAAACGGTGAAATTACTGTATAATAATTATGTGGGTAAATGCGTGGATGCGCCTCCTCCGCAAGAGGCGCGTGATTAAATAAAATGCGCCTCCACCGTCATGGCGGGCTTGCCCCGACAACCGCAGTGCGTTGTTTCGTGGTACTTTTTTTCTTTAAAAAATAATTCCTATCTTTGACCCATGAAATAAACATTTAGAATATGTACAACCGCCTATACACCCTTTTACCTGCTGCCGGAAGCCCTCCGGCAAGTGAAAGATTTTTAGGCAGGTTTACCCCCCCCCCCCCCCCCGCTGAAAATCAGCTAATTACAGCAATTTCCCTTTTCGGGAATCTCCTTAACGCCGCCGCGGTTGTCCCCGCCTACTCTTATACCTATACATATAATATAGCATCTTCCGCAAAACTTTCAGGGAATTTTTTACAACCTATAGATAATTCCCTACAACTTATAGGGAACTCCCTACGACCTATAGGGAACTCCCTACGACCCATAGGGAACTCCCTACGACTTATAGGGAACTCCCTACGACCCATAGGGAACTCCCTACGACTTATAGGGAACTCCCTACGACCCATAGGGAACACCCTACAACTCATAGGGGACACCCTACGACCCATAGGGGATACCCTACGACCCATAGGGAAATACTTTTATAAGAAAATATTCATCCTTAAAATAATTTATTATTAACTAAAAAAATCAATAATTATGAGTGCAGATCTTATTCCCAAACAAGACCTTCCTTCCTTGGACCGGCTAACCACAGTGGTTAATTATTTAAAAAACAAAACAACGAGTCCGAAAGCCCCCACGTGGGGTTTGGGGGCTTTTAAAACCATTTTCAATATGAGAACAAAACATTTTATGACGTGCGCAGCAAGCCTCGCAGTGGGCTTGGCGCTAATGGTCGCCTGTGGCGACTCTGAAGAACCGGCAGGCTCAGGCACATCGCCTGCGCTTACGGACGAGAGCGACTTGGAGAAAGCGCTGTATTGTATAAAATATGCCATACAGGTTTCGACGGATTACAACGACAAAGGGCTTAGACCGTCATCAATTTCAGGCGTTGCCTCTGTGTCTTATACGGCGAGTACGCTCCTGGATTACATGACGTTCAGCGCAATGAAGACCACTACCATTGCCGCTTTCCGAACAGATGTGGGACGCCGACCGGGCGCTATTGGCGAAACGTCGTCGAGCACAGCGGCTATAGCCGCTGCAACGACAGTATACAACGGTACATACAAATTCGACGAAGACCCGGCGCATATACTTGTTTATTTCGGAGGATATAGCGGTTCGTCCAAATTTGCAGCTCCGTCATCACTGAAGGACGTAAGCTTGTTGGATTATTATAAGTTGCTTACAAATGGCGACGCTTTCACGAGTGAAATATCGTCAAGCATGTGGGCGTTTCCGAATAATTGCTATAAAATAATTGTGTATGGGAAAAATAAAGCGGGGAAAGTTATTGGCAAATATGTAGGTTATTCTACCGGAAGTTCGTATGAGTATTGGTGTATTAATCCCGAAAACGGAAATTACGGCAAAAGCGGAACTAAAGCGTTGTAATACCGCTATGAATATAGAGGGAAGCCAAGGCGACGTGTCTTGGCTTTTTTTGTGCGCCCACGTTTATTCGTGTAAATAATGATAATGTCCAAATAAAAAACCCTCCTGCGGTTATGCGGGAGGGTGTACTTATAAAAAGCGACCAAGAATAAAAGTTACGCTGCCAATTTATTCACATGCAGCGACAAACTACTTTTGAGGTTCGCTGCTTTATTTTTGTGAATTACATTAATTTTTGCCAATTTATCAAGCATTGACGATACTTTTGGCAACAGCGCTACGGCTGCCGCTTTGTCGGTCGTGTTGCGCAATGCTTTGATAGCGTTACGGGTAGTACGGGCATAATAACGGTTATGCAACCGGCGTTTTTCGCTTTGCCTGAGACGTTTGTCTGCTGATGCGTGATTTGCCATAATTTTATTTTGTTTAATTTCTAAATAAACTCTTTACTCTTTGTAGTCCGTAGGGGATTCGAACCCCTATGACAAGAATGAAAATCTTGTATCCTAACCCTTAGATGAACGGACCATTATCAAAAAATAGGGCTGCAAAGCTAATCATAATTTTTATTTCTACAAAATTTTTCATAAATTCTCTCGAAATAAACACTATATTTGCACCCATGAAACAGATTAGGAATTTTTGCATAATAGCTCATATTGACCATGGCAAAAGCACATTAGCAGACCGCTTGTTGGAACAAACCCATACTTTGACCTCGCGCGAAATGGAGGCGCAGGTGCTGGATTCGATGGATTTGGAAAAAGAAAAGGGGATTACGATTAAAAGTCATGCCATACAAATGAAGTATATATACAAAGGCGAAGAATATACGCTGAATTTGATTGATACGCCGGGGCATGTGGATTTTTCGTATGAGGTGTCGCGCGCCATTGCGTCGTGCGAGGGCGCATTGCTTGTGGTAGACGCCACACAAGGCATTCAGGCGCAAACTATCTCAAATCTCTATTTGGCGTTGGGGCATGACCTTGAAATTATTCCTGTGTTAAATAAAATTGACATGGACGCCGCTATGGTGGAAGAAGTAAAAGACCAAGTGGTTGATTTGCTGGGTTGCAAAACCGACGACATCCTCTGCGTAAGCGCTAAAACAGGCTTGGGCGTAGAAGAAATCCTGCCTGCCATTATAGAACGCATTTCCGCCCCGCAAGGCGACGAAAACGCACCGTTGCAGGCGTTGATATTCGATTCGGTGTTCAATTCATTCCGTGGAATCATCGCCTATTTTAAAATAATAAACGGCGTAATCCGCAAGGGCGAAAAAGTGAAATTTTTCAATACAGGCAAGGAATATGAAGCCGACGAGGTTGGTATTTTACAGTTAAAAATGTGTCCGCGCGATGAAATCCGCACCGGCGATGTGGGCTACATTATTTCGGGCATCAAAACGGCTGCCGAAGTGAAAGTAGGCGACACGATTACCCATGTAGAACGTCCCAGCGCTACGGCTATTGCCGGATTCGAAGAAGTGAAATCAATGGTGTTTGCCGGTATTTATCCTGTGGAAACCGATGATTATGAAGACTTACGCGCTTCTATCGAAAAATTGCAGCTAAACGATGCTTCGCTCACCTTCGTACCCGAATCGTCGCTGGCTTTGGGTTTCGGCTTCCGGTGCGGTTTTCTGGGCTTGCTCCACATGGAAATCATACAGGAACGCTTGTACCGCGAATTTAATATGGACGTCATTACCACCGTGCCTAACGTATCCTATAAAGTATATACGACGCAGGGCGAGGCGCTGGATGTACACAATCCGTCGGGATTGCCCGCGCCTACGCTCATTGACCATATTGAAGAGCCGTACATTACAGCGCAGATTATTACCAAAACCGAATACTACGGCTTGGTGATGAAATTGTGCTTGGATAAGCGCGGCGTACTGAAAAACGAGCACTACCTCACCAGCGAGCGCGTGGAACTGACGTTCACGATGCCGCTTGCCGAAATTGTATTCGACTTTTACGACAAGCTGAAAAGCGTGTCGCGCGGATATGCTTCGTTTGATTATCATGTAACAGGCTTTGCCAATGCCGACTTGGTAAAACTCGACATTCTGCTGAACGGCGAACAGGTCGACGCTCTCTCATGCCTCATTTATCGCGGCAATGCGTACGATTTCGGACGGCGGATGTGCGAAAAACTGAAAGAATTAATCCCCCGTCAGCAATTCGATATTGCCGTGCAGGCGGCTATCGGCGCAAAAATTATTGCACGCGAAACCATTAAGGCATTGCGCAAAGACGTAACCTCCAAATGTTATGGCGGCGACATTACCCGCAAACGAAAATTGCTTGAAAAGCAAAAGAAAGGAAAGAAACGCATGAGGCAGGTAGGCAATGTAGAAGTGCCGCAGCAAGCTTTTCTTGCCGTGCTAAAGTTAGATTAGCGAATAAATACTTACGTAAAGAATAACGCAACCTTTGCGTTCATGGTTACCTATTTCTTATTCAGAAACGCTTTCACTTTTTGGCTCACCTGTACGCCTGTAAAACCGAGTTTTTCGTCAAGCACCTTATAAGGCGCTGAAAAGCCGAACGATTCCAAACCCCAGACATAGCCGTCAACGCCTGCCAAGCCTTGCAGCGTTACCGGCAATCCGGCAGTCAAACCGAAACGCTTGACGCCCGCAGGCAGCACTTGCTCCTGATAGGCAGCAGGCTGGCGGCGGAATAATCCTTCGGAAGGCACTGACACGATGCGCAGCCGCACACCGTCGGCACGGAGCAACGCCGCGGCTTCTACCAGCGTAGCCACTTCAGAGCCTGAGGCAAACAGCACCACGTCGGGACTACTATCGGTATCTACCACATAAGCGCCCCGCTCGGCTTGCAACGCCGCGGCGTAGCGTCCGGTCGGAGCAGGCAGGTCGTTTATATTCTGCCTTGAAAGGATAAGCGCCGTAGGCGTTTTTGTATTTTCGAGCGCCATTTTCCAAGCCACCGTAGTTTCGTGTACGTCGGCAGGACGCAACACCAATGCGGCGTTGTTCCCTTTGTGGTTTTGCAACTTCTCAAGCAGGCGGATTTGGGCTTCCTGTTCCACCGGTTCGTGTGTCGGTCCGTCTTCTCCTACGCGGAAAGCGTCGTGTGTCCAGATAAATTTCACGGGCTGCTCCATGAGCGCAGCCATACGCACTGCGGGCTTCATATAGTCGGAAAAGACGAAGAATGTAGCGCATGCCGCCACTACGCCGCCGTGGAGCGACATACCGATGCAAAGACATGCCATCGTAAGTTCTGCTACGCCTGCCTGCAGGAATGCGCCGCTGAAATCGTCTTTCGTAAAGGCTTTTGTTTTTTTCAAAAATCCGTCGGTTTTGTCGGAGTTCGACAAGTCGGCTGACGCTACAATGAAGTTTTCTACTTTTTCGGCAAGTACGCCCAGTACCGTTGCCGACGCCGCCCGCGTGGCTTGACTTGGCTTTTGCTCAATAGCTTGCCAGTTGATGTCGGGCGTTTTTCCTGAAAGGAATTGTTCATATTTCGCCGCCAAAGCGGGTTGAGCCTGCTGCCATGCGGCTTTTTCGGCACGACGGGCGGCTACTATCGTTTTCAGCTCAGCGCGGCGGCTGGTATACAGCGCGGCGGTTTCGGGGAAAATACGGAACGGCTCGGCAGGGTCGCCGCCAAGGTTTGTTACGGTATTTTCAAAGTTTGCGCCACATTCGCCTAACGGCATTCCGTGAGTAGCGCATTTGTTCTCAAAGCTTTTGCCGTCGGCGGCTACAGCGCCTTTACCCATTATGGTTTTTCCGATAATCAGGGTAGGGCGTTGCGTTTCGGCTTTTGCCTCTTTCAGTGCAGCACGGATTTCGACGGCATTATTACCGTTAATAGTAATCACGTTCCAACCCCATGCTTCGTATTTTTTCGCTACATCTTCGCTGGTTACGTCTTTCACTTCGGTAGAAAGCTGAATATCATTAGAGTCATAAAACATAATGAGATTGTCAAGCCCCAAGTGCCCTGCGATGCGTCCTGCGCCCTGCGAGATTTCTTCCTGTACGCCGCCGTCGGAGATGTAAGCGTAAATCGTATGATTGATAACGTTGCCGAAACGGGCTTTGAGGAATTTTTCGGCGATGGCTGCCCCCACGGCATACGCATGACCCTGCCCTAACGGACCCGACGTATTTTCGATACCTCTCCGAACGTCCACTTCGGGATGTCCGGGCGTAGGGCTTTCCCATTGGCGAAACTGTTTGAGTTCGTCCATTGTAAACTTACCGGTGAGGGCAAGCACGCTGTAGAGCATTGCCGACATGTGTCCGGGGTCGAGGAAGAAACGGTCGCGCCCTTCCCATGCGGGGTTTTCGGGGTCGTGTATCAGAAATTCCGAATACAGCACATTTATAAAGTCAGCGCCGCCCATAGCGCCGCCCGGATGCCCCGAACGGGCTTTTTCTACCATGGCAGCCGACAGAATACGGATATTATCGGCAGCGCGGTTTAGAATTGTTACATTATTCATTATATAAGAATATTTTACTTTAAAAACGCACAAAGATAGGTATTTTTAGTGAAAAGCGAAAAACACGAAAGAAAAAAATGCCCCGCGAAACAATACGAACACCAATAAATTCAATTATGATGAACCATAGCCATAGGGCGGCGCCCTATGCGAATGCGGACGCCCCGTTGGGGCTATCGGAACAACGCCACATCGGCTTGACGGCGATTTTGATCCCTCCAATCGTAGGGCGGTGCCCTACGCTAATGCGGACGCCCCGTTGGGGCTATCGGAACAACGCCACATCGGCTTGACGACGATTTTGACCCCTCCAATCGTAGGGCGGTGCCCCACGCAAATGCGGACGCCCCGTTGGGGCTATCGGGGCAACGCCCCAACGGCTTGACGGCGATTTTGACCCCTCCATAGCCCTGAAAGGGCGCCCGCATTTGCGTAGGGCAACGCCCTACGAATATAGGATTAAAATTAACCCACCCACCGCGCAAGCGAACAAGCACAATTTATTTATACACGCTACGGCGGTGGTCTATTTTTACTATTTCGACAATAAGCACATCATCTGCAATGGAGTAAATAATACGATAAACCCCTACACGTATCCGGTAAGCATTTTCAGAATCTGCCAACTTTACGCTCCCAAAGGGGCGGGGATTTTCAGCAAGATGATTGACGGCTTCTTTAATTCTCAGAAGATAATAAATAGGTATTTTGTCTAAAGACTTTAATATTTGTTTATTGACTCTGACTTTATACATTACTGAGCCAGTTTTTTATCAATATATTGATTAAATACCTCCAAACTTACGGTTTCTTCTCCTTTGCGCGCTTCAATTTCGAGACTGTCTAAAAAATCTTCAAGCAATTCATTATTTCCGTATTGCTTTAAATCCACACGAACATAACGGGGATTCCCTTTCAAATCATTGGTATATTTTATGCCGGTTATTTGTGCCATGACGTTTGTTGATTGATGATATAATATACAAAGGTAAGAAGTTTTTTTTTACAGCGCAAAAAAAATTTGTCAATTAAAAATTGAATCCGAATGAAATATATTGTATTCCAACGCTGTAGCTAATTCATAGCCCGCGTAGGGCGGTGCCCTACGCAAATGCGGACGCCCCGTTGGGGCTATCGGGGCAACGCCACACCGGCATTAAATTAGAGGCGAGGCACGGGCACGAGAGGGCAGATGAGAATTTGACGACAAATTTGCCTCCCATAGCCCTGAAAGGGCGCCCGCATTTGCGTAGGGCAACGCCCTACAACCCCCCCCCCAAAAAAAAAGTTATCAACACCCCCCCCCCTACAAACACACAAATTGTTAATAACTAATACGAATTATCAACATCCTAAGAAGAACAAAAATTACATATATATACATTTTATTTATACCTTTGCACCGATTTTACAAATAAACAAGTACCAACAAATAAAATAGTTCCAATGAAAGTTGTGCATAACTTCTTCATAACATTCTGTGCAAATCCTTGCGTCGTTAAGGAAAAACTGCGTATCTTTGCGCAGCCTCGCAGCTATAGTAGCATTTCCCTATTTTTCAAAAATTACACACCCGCTGATTGCCTCACCCTTACAGGTGGGGGCGAAGTTTTCCTTTGCCCCCCACCCGCATAGCCTATCCCCCCTCCCACTCTGTCATATAAAAAAACAACATACACTAAATAATCTACAACGTTTCACTAAAATTTTTTACTAATATGAGAACTACAACATGTATTAAAACCACACCCATGCGTACTGGAAACCGGTACCTGAAAATTTTTAATTTAAAACAACTTCTTGTTGTTGCGCTATGTCTGCTCTTTGCAGGAATGAACACCGCACACGCGCAGTGTACGTACACTGGTAGCTACCCTGATGCTGGCTATGGTATCTTTAACCAAGGTACAGTTACCATTAGTGGTGGGCTTAAGTGCGTAGGTGGCGCGACCTCTGACATCAAGATAATTGTTAATATGCCGATAAGTTTATCATCATACGGATACTCCTGTGGTGGAGCTGTTATGACTTTATTAAATGGGAACAATATATTAATGAAAACTGAGTTAGATAACATATTGGATATAACTGCTTCGGGCCCTGCATCCTTTACTTCTATTACTGACGGATGGCATATAAACCCCTCCTATCCTGATCTATGTGTGTCCGGCGCTACAGAAATATTTTTTAATCAGGTAGACCCTTCTAATAATCCTGGTGAAAATGAGGCTTGGTATACGTTTACCCCTTTGGGGTATACTGGCAGTGTGTATTACTACTTACGTGATGACGGAGACTATGGACAATGGAACAATCCAACCAATCCTATTAAGACCCACTATGAGCATATAAGATTTCCTATTTTTAAAACCCTGGGGATTCCGGATATGGTTGCTTCTGCTACTACATTAACGTGTGGTCAGAATATACCTAATCTTAAATTACTGATTACATCCATAATTGCGACGAAAGGAATGTGTCAATTAATTGATGGTGTAAATACGAATCCTGTTACATTAAGTTGGAAAGCCAACGCCGCTATCGGATTGAGCGCAGGCTCTGTATCGCTCGGACATAACGCCTCGGGCTTCAACACTGCCAACCTGCCATCATTTACACCCACAGGCAGTTGCGCCGGTGAGACTGTTACCACCATTGAATGGTCGCTTTCAAACGGATGCTATAATAATAAGGTAGATATTACACAAGACATTACCGTAACTCAATGTACAGACTGTGCAGGCGACGCCACAGTGTCCAGCGATGAGGAAACAATATGTTCCGACGGCTCCTTTAGCCCCATCACCTTGGGCGTCGTAAGCGGCACCGGAACTCCTGACAGGTTTCAAATAACACTTTTCAAAGGCACGGACGTGCTTGCATCTTATTCCTCCATCACCGCAAACTCCGGCGCCGCTACATGGACACCACAAAAAAAAGCCTCCGTCTACGGCACAGGTGTTTATACAATTACACCGTATAGGAACACTACGCCAGGCGCTGCCGACACCGTCACGCTCACCGTACGTCCGGCGCTCACCGCACCATCGTTTGCTCCCGCCACGTATTGCCACGACATAACAGTAGCGGCACAAACCTACACCCCTGCCGCAGGCACATCAGTCTCGTGGGCAGTAACCGCCGGTAGCGTCAACAACCTGGCTACAGGGGCAGGACCCGGCGTGCACCCCCAGTGGACAACCAACAACCCCGGCACGAGCGACCAAACCGGCACCGTTACGTACACATTAAAATACACCGACGGGCTTCCGAGCAGCTCCGGCGGCTGCTCGGTTACATCTACGCAGGGCATCACCGTACGCCCGCAACTCGTCGAGCCGACGCATGCTGCCGCCACCTATTGCCACAACGAACGAGTGGATGCGCTACCGACCACCTACACCGTGCCGTCAGGCGCAACCCTCACGTGGATTGCCTCCGGCAACGTTGACGGACTGGGCACATCGGGCAACGGCGCACCCGCGTCGTTTACCTCCGCCAACACCACCACGGGCAACCAGAGCAGCACCATCACGTACACATTAAAATACTACAACAATATTCCCGCCCCCGACGGATGCCAGTCTACATTCACGCAAGTCATCACCGTGCAGCCGCTGTCTGCCTGCGTAACGGCGGAAGCCGTCGCCCCGGCGTCGCAAACAATATGCGCCGACGCGAACTTTTCCGCGATCACGTTTACGTCAACGCCCGCGACCATTGCGCCGAGCGCCATTGAATATGTCGTTGAATATGTCTCAGGCGGCACGAATGTAGTCTCCAATGCGCCTGCCACCATTACCCCCGGCACCGCTACATGGACTCCGGCAAAATCCGGCGCCACCGGCACCGGCACCTACAAGATTACACCGTATAACGGAGGTGTAGCCAGCGGCGTCCAAGGCACCGACGCCACCTTCACGCTCACCGTACTTCCGCAACTGACAGGAACGCTCGACAACATCACCGCTTGCCACAACGCAACCGTTACGCCGATCACCGGCTTTACCATCCCTGCCGGCGCAGCGCTCTCATGGACGGTGGCTGGCGACAACGTCGGCATGTCGTCAGGGTCAGGCACAGATGCCTATTCGTTTACCACAGTCAACACCTCGGCGGTAGATAAAAATACGACCGTAACCTACACGTTGAAATACGATTCGGAACCCGCATGTGCACACACGTTTACGCAAATCATCACCGTACGTCCGCAACTCACCGGCGCGCTCACGGCAAAAACATATTGCCCCGGCGACATCGCTACGCCGGCAGCTGAATTTGCACTACCGACAGGCACCGAAATCTCGTGGACTGCCGCAAACTACGCCAACGTCGGGCTGACGACGGCTTTGGGTAGCGGAAAACCCTCGTTTGCCGCTTCGTACACCGCACCGGGAACCGCCACCATCACATATACGTTAAAATACACGACGAGTCCTCCCTGCGAAACTACGTTCACGCAGGACATCACCGTACGTCCGACACTCACCGGCACCCTCGCGGCGGCAACCTATTGCCACAACGCTACGGTAGAACCGGCATCAGCCTTGAACATACAGCCAGGCACAAACCTCTCATGGACTGCCAACGGCAACGTGGACGGGCTGAGCGGCGGATCGGGCAGCGGAAAACCCGTGTTTATTACGAACAACACCGGCGGAACAAACCAGACAGCCACCATCACCTATACATTACAGTACGACAATGAGCCTAATTGCCCTGCCACCTTCACGCAGAGCGTTACCGTGCGCCCGCAGCTCACCGGAGCGCTCCCTGACGTAACCTATTGCCACGGCGAACAGGCTACGCCGGCAGCTGACTTTAATGTAGAAACAGGCACCGAACTGTCGTGGACTGCCGCCGGCTACAACAACATTGGGCTGACGGATTCGGGAACCGGCAAGCCTTTGTTTACCACCAGTAATACCACTACGGCATACCAGTCAGGCACCATCACGTACACATTAAAATACACGACATCGCCTGAGTGTTCGGCTACGTTCACGCAGGTAGTTACCGTGCGTCCGCAACCGACCATAGCTAACTCCGCCGCGACATATTGCCACGACGAGAACGTATCGGCGGTAAATCTGCTGGCGCTGTTGCCCGCAGCTTTACAGGCGGACATGAAAGTGGAATGGGCGGCTACCGGCAGCAACATAGGATTGACGCCGGCGTCGGGAATAAACGTCATACCCTCATTCATCACCGACAACACCTCGCAGGCTGCGCTCACCGCCACCATCACTGGTACGATAAGCTACAAGGATGCGCCGGAATGTGCCGCTGCCACCTTCACGCAAACCATCACCGTACGTCCGCAAATAGCCACCTTGAACGACGTAGTCGCGCTGGATGCAAAACTCCGCGATACTATCTTCTGCCACGACGAAACCGTAGCAACGGTTAGCTTAGCGTCGCTGGATGCCTCCCTTGCCATTACATGGGCAAACAACAATACCTCTATCGGGCTGGGCGCATCGGGCAGCACGTCGGTACCCCAGTGGACAGCCGCCAACCTCTCGCAGGCGGACAAAACAGGTATCCTGACCTACACGGTGAAATATACGGCGGCGCCCGAATGTACACATACATTCACGCAAAACGTCACCGTACACCCGCGAATCTCCACCCTGGACGACGTGGTGGCGCTGGATGCAAAACTCCGCGATACCATCTTCTGCCATGGCGAAACCGTGGCGCCGATAAATCTTATGCCGCTGCCCGACAACATCTCCGTATCATGGGTGAAGACCGACGGCGGAAATATCGGAACCATACCGTTCTCCGGCGGTGCACAGGTGCCCGCGTGGGTAACTGAGAACACCTCGAACGGCGCCAAAACAATTACCCTGACCTACACGGTGAAATACGATGCTAACCCCGAATGTACCTATACGTTCGAGCAAAACATCACCGTACGTCCGCAAATAGCCGTCCTGGATGCTGTGATAGCGCTGGATGCCGCGCTTGCCGACACGATCTTCTGCCACGGCGAAACAGTAGCTGCCATAGACCTGCATGCGATAACCTCGCTGTCGGCAGACTTTGAGGTTACGTGGGTAAATCCGAACACATCCACCGGATTGACCGCCGCAGGGACAAACACCGTACCCGGATATATCGCCTACAACAAGGGCGCGATGAACAATACATCAAGCATTACCTACACGGTGAGTTACAGTACCGCACCTGCATGCCGGTTCGACTTTACGCAAAACATCACGGTGCTTCCGGCGCTGGACAGCCTGCTGAAGATGGCTGACGTTACCTACCGCAACGGCGACTTTGTGCAGAACATACACCTGAACTCCTTAGTGCCCGACAATGTAACCGTGGACTGGACGAACTCGAACACGGATATCGGACTGGACGCCGCAGGATCAGGATTTATACCGTCATACATAGCCATCAACACCGGACACGTAGATGTGAAAGCTGTGATAACCTACACCCTGCGGTACGCATCGTACCCCAATACGGTGTGCCAGGCTTTAGACAGCAACACCATCACGGTAACCCCGTACACGATAGGCGACCTCGACCTCGCGGTAACGCCCGTAGAATCGCAAACAATATGTTACGACGACGACTTTGACGACATCACCCTCAATGCCGTACATGCCCACGGATTGATTCCGGCAGGCGACACGGTTACCTATATCGTTGAATTTGTAGATGGCGTAAATATCTTAGACCTTAGCGTACCCCTGAATGCCGATACGTCTATCTACCCCAACCCCGTACAGTGGACGCCGACAGTCATTAGCGGCGCAGCGGGAAAAGGTATATACCGCATAACGCCGAGATGGGACAACAACGAAGGATTATCGGTAATCTTCACGCTTGAAAAACGGCCTGAACTGGTAGCATCCGACATACATACAGATACTTTGACCGTATCCAACGGAGACCATGTGCCTGCCTACACGTTTACAGGAACGAATATTCCCGCAGGCGCATCTATAGTATGGGCGCTGAAATCGGGCGACAACGTGGGCGCGGTAGCATCGGGGGTAAATATTATCCCTGCATTTACCGCCGTGAATACCACGCCCGACACGACGGAAGCCAAATACTACGTATGGTTGGATCTGAACGGATGTACCAGCGACAGCGCAGAATTTATCATCCGGGTAGCCCCGCGCACCATCAGCGACATCGACCTCTCGGTGCTGCCCGTAGCGTCGGATACAATATGCGAAGGCAGCGCCTTTAGCGCAATGACCTTCACTGCCAAACATGCCCAGGGGTTGATAAAGGACGGCGACAAAATTACCTATAAGGTAGAATTTGTAAGCGGCGACAATGTGCTCGACCTGACAAATAACGTCGCTTCGGCAACCGTAACCGGCGGCGTAACAAGCGCCACATGGACGCCTGCAACATCCGGCATAACCGGCATAGGTACCTACCGGGTAACCCCGCGCTGGAACAACAACGAAGGACTGGCGACTCTCTTCACCCTCGAAGTACTGCCCGCGCTGAGCGGCATGCTGGGCATTGCCGACGCGACCTACCGCAACGGCGACTTTGTGCCCGACGTAGACCTGCAGGCTTTAGTGCCCGCCGGCATAGCGGTAAGCTGGACTAACTCAGGCGACGCCATCGGATTGCCGGCAGCCGGCACAGGACGGGTACCGTCGTTCGTAGCGTTAAACCCCACAACGGCGGATTATAAGGCGGAACTGATATATACGGTAAGCTATACGGGTGGCGCATGTGCCGCAGCCGATACGAGCATCATCACGGTAACCCCGCGGACAAATCTTGATCTGGACTTGTACATGAAGCCCGTAACGGCGCTCACCATCTGCAATACGGACGATACCACAGGCTTCGGCGAGGTGAAACTACAAGCGTTGCGCACCGTAGGCGTACCTCCGCAATTTACTGCAGGCGACAGCGTCGCATACATTATTGAATTTGTGGACGGCGTAGATATTCTGGATTGGACAACCACCGCCGGAAATACAAAATCCATCAAGCTGACCTCGTTAGACGCATCCGTCTTCTGGACGCCGTCAATAGGCAAAGACGCCGACGGTAACCTGCTCACAGGAAAAGGCACGTATCGCGTAACGCCGCGCTGGAACAACAACCAGGGCATAGCCGTACGCTTTACGCTGGAACACTTGCCGGGCGTGAACGCATCGGACATTAACGTACAATCTAGGGAATATGCCAACGGCGACCAGGTGCCTGAATATACATTTACAGGCGCGAATATACCGGAATGCGCGTCGATCGTGTGGGCTTGGGTAGCGGGAGACCGCGTAGGCTCCGACACCGCAGGCGTGAGCCGCATACCCGCATTCCTCGCCACAAACACCGGAAGCGATACCATCACTGCCGTGTACAAGGCATGGCTCGAGATAGGAATCTGCGAAAGCGCCGACAGCGTATCCTTTACGATTAGCGTAGCGCCACGCACGGTGGATAATACGGACTTGTCCGTAACGCCGGTAGAAAGCCAAACCGTGTGCTACAACGGAACGTTCGCCGATATTAAACTTACGGCTAACTACCGCTTTAACGCAGGATTTAACGACTCGACAGCGTTCCGGTGGGATTTAATCGCAGGAACAGACATCCTGGGCTTGGGCACTACTGGACTGCTTGCCGACAATGACAATATAAGTACGTGGGATTTGAGCAGCGCTGCCGGCGTAACAGGCTCGGCGACCTACCGCGTGGTGCCGATATGGCACAACTACCAGGGATTGTCAACCGTGTTCACCCTGACGCGATTGCCCGAACCCATAGTAGATACGGTAAGCGACATCGTAGTCTGCAACAACAGCGAACTGCCGGCAATACACTTCACGGGAACCTCCGGCACGAAGTTCAAATGGACGCTGGTAGATAACACCGACACACCCATTACCTCCGACTTGGGCATCGCAAGCAGCGGCGAAGACGCCATTTACCTCCCGCGCTTAGTGAACGGGTCTTCGGTTACGATAACCGAATACATTAAGATTACGCCGGTAGTTACGGTGGATACGCTGGTGTGCGAAGGCGCTCCTACGAAGTTCGGCATCACCGTGCTGCCGACACCCTCGGTAGTGCAGCAACCCAACGTGCTTGCCGGAGTAGGTACGCAAGTAAGCGACATTACATTCACCGGCACGGCGACAAAGTTCCGCTGGGTGATCGGGTCGGCAACCATATTTGCCAACCCCGCAACGCCGACTATAGGTAATGATGTAATTCCGGCATTCATCACGGAAAACATCAGCGTAGATTTGGTTACGAGTCCGGTTACGGTAACCCCGATATACAGCGCCAACGGATTGACCTGCGAAGGAGAAACGATGACGTTCTACATTATGGTTACGCCCGCATTCCTCATCAAGCCGCTGGAAGACATCCGCGTATGCGAAGACGAGAAAACAGCGCAAATCGTGGTGGACGGGCTCCCGTCGAATGACAGGTACTCTATCGACTGGACTTGCAGCAACCCGCTGGTTGGCTTGACGGCAGCTGGAAGCAGCCTGCGCAGCGTGCCGGGATTGAATCCTGCAACGATAGACCCTGCGAAACTCAGCGAACTGACTACAGCTACGGTGGAAGTAACACCGAAACTGACCTACGGAACGCCATTCTTTGGAATACCCGTATCGTTCACCATCACGGTAGTGCCGAAAGTACGACTGAACCCGACGTACGGGGAATCCGACGCACCGTGGCATCTTGAATACTGCGAAGGCACGTCCACAGGCAATGACCTGACCGTAGTGGCTACAGGATACAACCTCTCCTACCAATGGTATAAAGACGGCGTAATAGTGCCCGGAGCCGATAAGGCAACCTACACGATAGGCGCCATAGAGACCCAGCACATAGGACGCTACCACGTGGTGGTTACCGGAGAATGTGGCAGTCAGAAGTCATCTTTCTATGATGTACTGATAAAACCCGAAGTCATCTTCCAACGATGGAACGACCTGCTGGTTGTGGATACCAAGGTGAACACCAACGGCGGATACAAATTCTCCAACATTCAATGGTACAAGAACGGCATCTCGTTAGGCGAAGACCTTACGTACTACTATGAAGCCGGAGGATTGGACGTAAACGCAAGCTACCACATTGTGGCTGAAACACAGTACGGCACGTTCATATCATGCGAGTTCCGTCCGGAAATCGTGGCGAAAGAAGGTATCATGGTGTATCCGAACCCGGTGAAAGTAAGCAACAAAGTAACGATTGAAGGCGCGGCTACAGCGCGGAGCATCCGTCTGTACACCATCACAGGGGACTACATATCCAGTGTAACGCCTGAGGTGGACGCGAAAGTCCGTATGCCGAATATTCCGGGAATCTATTTGATTCAGATTACGCTGAATAACGCGCAAACGAAAACTTTTACCATAATTGTTGTACAATAAATAATAAATTACTCCGTGAGGCGGATGCCGGAAAGCATCCGCCGGACGCGGACTATAGAAAAACAAAATTAAAAATTATCAGATATGAGAAAATTACTACTAATAATCGCCATCTGCTTATCGGCTAACGCTGTCATAGCACAATCTATCGACTCTACAAATAGTCAAACAGTACAGACTGCCGACTCTACCGGCATTGAAACTACGCTGCCCGTAGATTCTACCGGCATTGAAACTGCACAGCCCGTGGATTCTACTAATACTGAAACTACGCAGCCCGTAGATTCTACCGGCATTGAAACTGCGCAGCCTGTGGATTCTACTAATACTGAAACTACGCAGCCCGTAGATTCTACCAATATTGAAACGGCGCCTATTGATTCTACGAACATTGAAGTGGTGCAGCCTATTGACTCTATCAATATTGAAACGGCTCAGCCTGTGGATTCTACCAACATTGAAACAGTACAGTCTATTGACTCTACCAACATTGAAACGGCGCAGCTTGTGGACTCTACCAACATTAAGACGGCAGAATCTATTGAGATTGTAGAGACATTGGACTATTGGCAATACACGCATGAGTTGTCTGCATGGGGGGGCATAGGGTTTCCTTCGTTGTGCTACGACCTTTCGTTCGGAGATCACAGCGGAAAAATAGGATTCCTCGGAGGATTAGGATACAATTATTTCCTGGACTATAACTGGAGCGTGGGCATTGGCGCGGAATTTTCCGCGTTGTACGCCTCGCTTGATATTTCAAATTTCAATGACTATTACGTCATCCCGACATTCGGAGGCATGAACGATCCGCTGAACCTGGAAGTGGAAGGACATGAGTATGCGCAGAAATATATAGCGTATTATATCAACGTGCCGCTGACGGCTCGATACCAGTTTGACGTCTGGAAACGGCATAAATTTTATGCCGCCGGAGGTTTGAAAATAGGAATTCCCGTCAGCGCCAAATTCGCCACACAGGGTAATTATGAAGCACTGGGACATGAACCCGATGAAGATATCATCGGCAATACCGGAGACACCTATGATAATATTTTGAAAGCGCACGGGTTCGGACACCAGGAAGTGGATTTCAAAAACGGCACGTGGGCTACTAAATGGAACTGGATACTGACCCTCGAAGCCGGTATGAAATGGCGGCTGAACGATAAATTGGCGCTCTATTCTGGCGTGTTCGTGGACTACGGGCTCAACGACATTCGCAAAGGAGACCGCGACAAGCATATCATTAACTACATCGAAATGGATAACGGGCTGGACTATTACAAAAATAATACGCCGGCGCTAAATGCTGTCTATGCCTCTAAACCCAACGGATCCGTACAAAGCTTTACCGACAGGGTAAGCACGTTTGCCGTAGGGCTGAAAGTGCAATTGGCGTTCGGGTTGAAACCTGCCTCTAAGCTCAACGGATCATCCGTACAAAGCTTAACCGACGATAAGGTAAGTTCGCCAGCCATTCGAAAACGGACTAGAAAAGCAGCGGAAACAACGCCGCCGATACCGGTGCATGTGGTGAACCAGGCTGATCCAAACGCAGAAGAATTGAGCAAGATTGCAAACACTATCGTCGAAATGCAAAACGCTATAAAAGCCCTCCTGACAAAGGAAGAAGGATACCTCCTGAAATCGGTGTACGGATTCGATCTGGATAAAACAGCCATATTGGCTACTATGACAACGAATTTGATGAATAACCTGGATGTGATGAGAAAACATCCGAACATCAAAGTCCTGCTGATTGGACATACGGATGATTATGCCACGCATGAATACAATATCGACTTGGGGTTGAGACGTGCTCTTGTCATCAGGGATTGGCTGATTGCCAACGGCATCGATGCCGAACGTATCAGCATTGCAACAAAAGGAAAAACGCAGCCGGCTATTCCGAATCTCGACGAAAAAAATAGAAGATACAACCGAAGAGTTATTTTTGAAGAAGTAAAAGAATATTAAGTAAACGGACATGGCTATTCTTAAATAGACTCTATGCCATAATATTCTTTTAGCTTCCCCAATTTGACAGACAATGGTCTAAAGCGCATCATGGATTGTTTTTTCCCTGTTGCCCTTTAGACCTTTTTCTGTTGATCGTAATACAACAAAAATAAAGGTTTTCGACTGCAAACGTAAGGTTTGCCCTGAGAAAAAAACAAGAAAAAGATACATACTTAGAAAAAAAGACATACCTTTGTACTCGAATTTCTAATTTTTTTAAAATATATGATTAAATACATTGCTCCTGCACTGACGGCTTTACGTAATGCCAATGAAGTGGACATCGAATCGTGTGTAAGGTTGTATGACAACCTGATTAAGAACGGTATTGACGGCATAGCCGTATTCGGAACTTCCGGCGAATTTCCGCACATCTCTATTGATGAAAAGAAAAAACTGATTAAAGCCGCTGCGCCGGTGATTAAGGGCAAGGCGGAATATATCGTAGGGACAGGAAGTATGGACATTAACGAGACCATTGCGTTATCCAATTTCTCGTTTGACAACGGCGCTGATGCGGTAATCATAGTAGGTCCTTACTACTATGGATTGACCGACGACAGTATTTTTGAATACTATTCAAAAGCCGCCGCCGAAATCAAAGGTAACATTTACATTTATAACTTCCCCGACAGGACAAGTTATTCCATTAAACCGAAAACCTTGCTGGCGCTTGCTAAAAAGCACAAAAACATTATCGGGGTAAAAGATACGCTGCCCGACATGGGACACACGGTGGACTTAATCAAAACAATAAAAGCGGAACTGCCCGACTTTGCTGTGTTCAGCGCCTACGACAATAACTTTGCATACAACATATTGTCGGGAGGAAACGGCTGTGTGGCAATATTGGCAAACATTGCGCCGAAACTCTTCTCAAATTGGGTGAAAGCCGCGCGGGAACACGATTTTGACTCATTAGCAAAAATACAAAAAACCGTTGACCGGATGATGGACGTACTATGGATTTATTCGCCATTTCTTTCTACTATGAAACTCTTTTTGGTCGATAGGGGGATTTTTGCCAAAGATGTGATGACGTTTCCGTCGTTGACCGTTCCCGAAGCAAAGAAACAAGAATTAAGAGATTTTTTTAAAACTATACAGTAATACATGAAAATAGTAATTACAGATAGCAACTTAGGCGCTATCGATCTTGAGCGGAACGTAGCAGCCCGCTATGGTTTTCAGATTGATTTACCCAGACAATGCAAAACCGAAGAAGACGTGCTTGCCGTAGCAAAAGACGCTGACGCGCTTATCGTGCAGTATGCGCCTGTTACAAGGCGAGTTATCGAATCGTTGCCCAAGCTCAAAGCAGTGAGCGAATATGGTGTAGGTTATGACAGTATTGATGTGGCGGCTTGTACCGAACGGGGAATTGCGGTGAGTAATGTGCCCGACTATTCCTATCAGGAAGTGTCTGACCATGCCGTAGCCCTCGCCTTGGCATTGAGCCGCGGTATTGTAGCGCTCGACAAACAAATTCGTAGCGGAAATTACGGACTTGCGGCTGTAAAACCCTTACACAGAATTTCCGATATGGTGTTCGGCGTTATCGGATTGGGGCGCATAGCCCGCTCCGCAGCCCAAAAAGCCCGCGGAATAGGATTTAAAGTTATCGGTACGGACGTTGCCTTTAAACCCGGCACTACTACCGACGACGACATTCCGGTAGTTACGTTCGAGGAAGTGCTTGCGCAAAGCGACATCGTGTCGCTGCACGTGCCGCTAATGGACAGTACAAAACACCTGATAAATGCGGCTACGCTGGCAAAAATGAAAACAGGAGCGATATTGGTAAACACTGCCCGCGGCGGCGTAGTGGACACAGAGGCTTTGATTGCCGCACTCAAAAATAAAACCATCCGAGCGGCAGGGCTTGACGTATTTGAAACAGAACCGTTGCCCAAAGAGCATCCTTTGACGGCATTGGACAATGTGATTCTAACGCCTCATGCCGGTTATTATTCCGAAGAGTCGCTTTTCGAACTGAAAACGCGCCCTGTGGAAAATGCAGCAGATGTATTAGCCGGTAAAATACCGCGAAATATTCTTAACCCGCAGGTTTTACCGAAAAAATAATGAATAAACTTAACAAGATTACATAGCGATAATCCTATGTAATAATAAAAAAAACAGATAGGAGAATAAATACCATGAACGGATTAAAAGGAAAGACCGCTATTGTTACAGGCGGATCGCGAGGAATCGGAAAAGCAACCGTAGCACGTTTGCTCGAAGAAGGAGTAAGCGTGTTGTTTTGCGGACGTAACAAAGAAACCGGATTGGCTACGCTTGCCGATTTTAAGAAAAAATATGGCGACAAAGTAGCTTTCATCGCTTGCAACATGGAAGACCGCGATACGCCTGAAATGCTGATTGCAAAAGGGCGGGCGCTCTTCGGCGAATTGGATTTTCTTGTCAATAACGCATTTCCATTTACAGCAAAAGCCCTTGACGCCAAGTATGAAGACTGGTCGCATGTATTCATGGCAGGACCTGCCGCATATGCCATGATGATTGCCGAATTTGTGAAACAACGCGAACGGAAAGAAGGCGCAATAGTCTGTATATCAAGTATTTCAGGACATATTGCCCAGCCGAATAGGTGGACATACAACGCCGCCAAGGGTGCAGTAAAACAGCTTATCCGCTGCGCAGCCCTTGACCTTGCCCCCTATATTCGCGTTAACTGCCTAAGCCCCGCATGGGTTAAGACGGACGAAGTCCTCAAAGCTACTCCTGATAAAACGTGGGAAAGCACCCCTCAGGCTTGGAATGAATACCACATGCTGGGGCAGCTTCAAGAACCTGAGGAGATTGCCGCATCGGTGGCTTTCCTCTTGAGCGACGACGCTTGCATCATCACCGGTCACGATTTGGACGCCACTTCCGGCTATCTCGCCATGGGACCCGAAGGATTGGGCAAAACCGCCAGCTTTGCAGGAAGCGTATAAAATTTAAAAGGATATATTTATGGGTAAAATTATTGATTTGACAGCGCCGATGTTTGACGGCGCACCAACCATGCCGATGGATCCAAAATTGTCTATTTCGTGGCATTGTACCTTAGATACATTAGGCTACAATCTATCGCGCCTCATCACGTCAACACATCAGGGTACGCACATGGACGCCCCGCGCCATTTTTTCAAAAACGGCGAGTGCATTGACGAAGTGGCATTGGAACGTTGTATAGTGCGGGCTGTAAAAATCGATTTAACCGCCAAAGAGCCTGATACGCCGATTACGCCTGTCGATTTAGCGCCTTACGAAAAATGGATAAACCAAGGTTGCTGCATATTGCTACACACCGGCTGGGATAAGCATTTCCCCGAACAGTCATTTTTCTCAGGATTTCCGTACGTGTCGAAAGAACTTGCCAATTGGTTTGTAGAGAAAAAAATCGGCATGGTGGGCATGGATATGCCTACTCCAAACGGCACGGATTGGGTATATGTCCACGTAAAAATGTTGGGCGCAGGTATTCTCATTGTAGAAGGGCTTGCCAATATGGAACAACTCCCTACCAACAAGCCGTTTACTTTCTATTCGCTGCCGCTAAAACTGCAAGGACGCGATGGGTCGCCTGTGCGTGCCGTAGCTATACTGGATGAATAAAAGCCGTTAGTGTTCATGCGTTTATCGCATTAGCCGCTATATGGCTTCCAAAAATTTAATCAACGCTTCACGGTCTTCGCGCGGCATAGCACGGAATTTTTCTTTCGCTTGCAAGGCTTCGCCGCCATGCCAAACAATGGCTTCTTCGAAATTACGGGCGCGCAGGTCGTGCATTTTGTCCGTATGTCCCGACACGATTTTTGTCAATCCGCGTCCCCAAAGCGGCGTAGTGCGGCACACTTGCACACGTCCGGGTTCTTTCAATCCGAGGTCATGCCTCAACAAGTCGGTATAAGGATATATCTTTTGATTGGAAAGCGCAGGCAGCGGTTTGTAATCGGCGCGGGTAGTCCATGACGGACGGTGGCAAGCCGTACAACCTGCCTCATAGAACAATTCTTTGCCTTGCTGCACCATCGGGTTGTCGAGGTCGCGGGCGGCAGGCACTGCCAATCCGCGATGCCATACCATAAACGCATCGTAATCGGCAGTAGTCATCTCCGAATTTAGATTTTTCGACATCAGATACTCATATACCTCTTGTTCCGGTTTGCCTAATGCAGCTTGTACATCGGGGTCTTTCGCCGATACTTGGGCATATTCATCTGTAATGTAATGATAGCTACGGTCGGGGCGCGTAACGTTAGTGATATTCCAAATGGCGTTTGCGCCGGGTCCATTGTCAAGCGTAGCGCGGGTACATAAATACGTAAAACGTCCCGGATGTTTACCCGGATAATACGGATTCAAGCCTGTTTCGTCAATATCTGCGCCGATAATACCCGGACAATAACCGCGAGCCTGCTGACGTTGGTATTCGTCGCGCAAATCTTCGTCCGAGATGGCGTCAAGCAGTCCTGTTCCGTATATACCGATAGTCGCTTCGATGCTGGCGGTGTATTTACTCATATCAAAATCATTGAACAACACCGCACTTTGGTCAATCGTTACGAGGGGATAAATAAGCGTTCCTTCGTAAGGCATGCCGGAACTGTAAGGCGTGCCGTCTTCATATTTGTTGCCGTGTTCGTCCACATGAGTCCGCCATTCGATGTGAATACCATCTTCATTTATCGGCGCTTTGAACGGCGCTACGGCGCGGGTTTGCGTCATCCCCGTAAAATATTTGCTTGCCAATGCCAGCGTGGGCGAAGCGGGGTCGTAAACCATCAACAAGTAGCTGCAACGACTGTCGTTGCTATCGTATTTATCTACACGGTGTCCGCGCCCGCCGTAACTGGGGTGGCAAGCGATACACGATTTGCGGATATACACAGGTCCCAAGCCCGAATAGCCCATAGAGGTATCGGACACAAAACTTTTGTCGGCAATGCGTTCGCCGCGCATGAATTGCTTATAGAGCGCAGCGTCTTCATCAATGGCAGGTACAGGTTGCTTGTAAGCAAACGAAGAAGTAATAAACACCGTACCTGCTTTTCCGCCGGCATAATATTCTTCGCCGTATTCTTTACTAACATTAATATTTTCGGTATTATCTTTTTCACATGCAGTAAAAAATACGACACAAAGCGTGGTTAAAAAAATATGATATCTCCTCATTCTCTACTTTTATATTATTTATAAAATTATTCCTGTTTCAACAGAAGCTAACAACGCTTCCAATTCGGCGCAGGCGTCCACAGCAGCATCCACTTCCGCTTCATTGCTATGGTCGCGCACTACTTCGTAAAACGATTTTCCACCGTTCCCGATAGCGGCAATTTTCGTAAGGCAATCTTCAATTTTATTCTTTATATCCTCATCAAGTTTTGCATTTTTCGACGCAACAAAAGCGCTGAGCGAATTGCTGTGCGGCGTTATACGGTCAATGCCTCCATAGTAAGCATTTTTGATGCTGATGATATTATTGCCGTAATCGTCGAGCGAATGCCAGCTGTACCATGACTCTACGTTTTCTACTGCACCGCTTGCAAACGGTTCGGCTATTTTGGTTTCGCCCACTTCGCCTGCAATATCGGCAGCGCCGTTCGAAATTTCGCTCACGGCGGCAGGCAAATGACCTTCATAATTACCGGTAGCGTTTTTAAGCATCGAAGCAAAATTTTTGAACGACGATTTGTTGCTCAAGGCAGCTACGACTTCGGGGTTTTCACGGAAAACGCTGCCTATTTCAGCCGACACGTTTTCTTCGCCAACCCATGCCACGTAAGCCAATACACAATCCCACACCAACGCATCGGTAGCAGCCGTGAGGTATTTCAGTTCGGCGTCCGTCAAGCTGGCGCGAGCTTTTCCGTCGCGGAACAGCAGGTATTCGGTAACGTGAAACCCGATCACTTCGGCGTCAAGCGTACCCCATGCTATTTCGCCGGTCAATCCGGCAGCATCGGTAGCAAGCACTTGGTCGATTTCGCTTTTTTCAAGGGGCCACGAGTCAATGTGTCCGTCGATGTCAAAGCCGTCGGGACCTACGGGTCCAAATAAGAACGCTTCGCTTTTTTCCCAGAAGACACGCGCTTTCATCCACGCACCGGCAGCGGCTTCGATAGCTGCTTGCGACTGCCCGTTTTTCAACGCTGCATTTGCCGTCCGCATTTCGAGCGCGGCTTCGGCAAGCGATTTGTAGGTAGGCGCTACCGTGCTTTCTACATATTCGTTCAGAATAGCCTTGTACTGGTCGTCTACACCAGCCCCCGACACGGCATTGTTGTCTTTTTCACACGCGGCAAATGTTGCCGGTAAAGTAATGACCATTGCTCCGAACAGCCATTTTATTACATGTTTTTTTATCATAATTCCCAAGTATTAAATTGTTTTCTAATTAAAAAATCCGGCATACGCAATACCGAGCGACACCGCCGGTTCGTTGTTGTAAGGCGCTTGAAATTTACGCAGCATATATTCGGCTTTCAACACCAATCCTTTCATCGGGAAATAATTGATGCCTGCGCTGATAATGTTTTTCCCGCACCATGCTTTGTCGGCAATGCCGTCAGCCGTGCTGTACATCGAATCGTAGAAGCCGTAATGGACATAGGCATACAATTTCGTGTCGTTGTAACGGAGATTGGCGAACGACAATATATCGTAGCCTGCCTCAATATACCAACTCAACGCCGAAGCGCCCACATCGGTGCGGGGCGACGGACTTGCCGATGGCAACCGTTTGTTGATAATCGAAATATCATACGAACCGCCCAGATTGCCATATACCACATTGGCTCGCGCCAATACGTTATGTTTATCATACACGGCGTCAAACGTACCTATCGCCACGATGCCTTTTACGTTGCGGGCAGCGTAGCGTTCGGGTTTCAGCGTATTGGCTGCGCTGTAGCCGTAATAACCGCTCAGCCCAACCCGCAACCCCGGTACGGAATAATTGTCGAGCCGGAAAGCGCCCGCATAGTTGTTGGCGATTTTAAACTCATAGGGCGATGTTGCGCCGCCCGAAATCCATCCGGCGTTGTCAAAACGCTCGGCGTCCAAGCCGGCAACAAACAACGCTTCGTAGCGCCAATGGGCTACGCGCCCCCAAAAACTCACGCCTGTTTCGTGCCACGTACACGGCAGAATTGCCGATTCTTCTTCGGGACGCAATACCGAGAAAAATTCCACCGGCAGGTGGTATTGGTTGGTAAGCCCTACGGGTACGATAATATGTCCCATTCTCAAATTGGCGTAAGGCGTAAACGTTTTTTCAATCCAAAACTGCTCCAATGCTACTTCGCCGCCTTTTTCAATTTCAGTTTCATATTCTCCTGCTTCGGTTTTTTCAATTTCATACGCCGAGCCTGCACCGCTGTGTTCAAATTCTATTTCGGTAGCAAACCGCCAGCCGCGACCAAATTCATATCCCAAGTAAATAACGGCATGCGGCAAATCTACACGCCCATGCGTAGCTCCGGCGTAGGTGTCGGGATACGCATAACGCGACGGATTGTCGCTGTAGAACATCCGTTGCGCCACCACTTCGCCGTAGCCGCCCACTTGCAACCGCCCTAACATTGACGGGATTGTCCGGCGCACAACTACCGTATCAGCCGGTTGCGCCGCGGCAGGCAATACCGCTATAAGTAAAAGCACAATGATAATGTATGGTTTCATATTCAACATTTTCTTTGAGGCTGCAAAGGTACGCCGTTGCATAATGACCGGCAATACCTATTTATGGGGATATTTGCAGTCCGGCGTCATTATAAATAGGTAAAAGATTCTCAAGCAAGTCAAAAAAACCAAAGCCCCCCAATTCCTTTCGGGGGGAAGGGATTAAGATTGAACGTAGCGTAACTTTCTTAATCTCTTAAGCCTCTTTTTTCTTTTCCATCAGCGCGTACATTTCATCGCGGAAAGCAGCGGCTTCGGTAAATTCCAATTTCTTAGCCGCCGCTTCCATGCGCAGGCGGGCATATTCGATGGCTTTGTCCAATTGGGTTACGTTCATGAGGTCTATCACGGGGTCGGCGGCGGTGGCTATGGGGAAGCCGGCGGCGGCAAGGTACGAGGCGGCAGTCGGTTTCGCCGCGTCGCCGCCCAGTACGGTGCGGTTGCTCTTGGCTATCTGTTGCGGCACGATGCCGTGCAGTTCGTTATAGTGCAGCTGTTTTTCGCGTCGGCGGGTGGTTTCGTCAATGGTTATCTGCATTGATTCGGTGATGCTGTCGGCATACATAATCACTCGTCCGTTGAGGTTGCGGGCGGCGCGTCCCGCCGTCTGCGTAAGCGCGCGGGCAGAGCGCAGGAATCCTTCCTTGTCGGCGTCGAGGATAGCCACCAGCGATACCTGCGGCAGGTCTAATCCTTCGCGCAGCAGGTTTACGCCTACCAGCACATCGAACAGCCCGCGCTGCAGGTCTTCAAGGATTTGAATACGTTCCAGCGTTTCGACGTCGGAATGGATGTAGCGGCAACGGACTTCAATGCGGTCGAAGTATTTGGTCAGCTCTTCCGCCATGCGCTTGGTGAGCGTGGTAATCAACACGCGCTCGTCGCGAACGGCGCGTTGTGCAATTTCTTCGACCAAATCGTCAATCTGGTGCAGCGTGGGGCGCACTTCAATAATCGGGTCGAGCAAGCCTGTGGGGCGCACGACCTGTTCGACTACGATGCCTTCGCTGCGTTGCAGTTCAAAGTCGGCAGGGGTAGCGCTCACGTACACGGTTTGTCCGGTCATTTGGTCAAATTCGTCGAACATAAGGGGGCGGTTATCAGCTGCGGCAGGCAGCCGGAAGCCGTATTCAATAAGGGTTTGTTTGCGCGAACGGTCGCCGCCGTACATGGCGCGGAGTTGCGATACGGTAACGTGGCTTTCGTCGATAAATGTAACAAAATCGTCAGGGAAATAATCAAGTAAGCAGAAGGGGCGCGAGCCGGCTGCACGACCGTCGAAATAGCGCGAATAATTTTCGATGCCGGAGCAGTAGCCTAATTCCTTAATCATTTCAATGTCGTATTCCACCCGCGATTTCAGCCGCTTTGCTTCCAGTCCTTTGCCGATGCTGTTGAGATAGTCAACCTGTTTCATCATGTCGTCCTGAATGTAGCGGATGGCTTTATACATGCGCTCTTTGGTGGTTACAAAAATAGTTGCCGGATACACCTGTACCGATTCCGGCTCGTCAATCGTGCGCCCGCCAAGGGGTTCAAAGGTTTCAATTTTTTCAATTTCGTCGCCCCAGAATACGATTCGGTAGGCATAATCGGCGTAGGCGAGGCAAACGTCTACCGTGTCGCCTTTCACCCTGAATACGCCGGGTTTAAGTTCTACTTCGTTGCGCGAATATAGGGCGTCGACGAGCATATACAGTAATTTATTGCGCGACAAGCGTTGTCCGCATTTCAAATGTATCGTGTTGGCTGAAAAATCGGCGGGGTTACCCATGCCGTAGATGCACGACACGCTGGATACCACCACCACGTCGCGCCGCCCCGACAACAGCGATGAAGTGGTGCGCAACCGCAGTTTTTCGATTTCGGCGTTGATGCTAAGGTCTTTTTCGATGTATGTATCGGTAGTAGGCAGGTAGGCTTCGGGCTGATAATAGTCGTAGTAGGATACAAAATATTCTACCGCATTGTCGGGGAAAAAAGTTTTAAATTCGCCGTAGAGTTGCGCCGCAAGGGTTTTGTTATGGCTTAATATCAAGGCAGGACGTTGGGTTTGCGCAATGACGTTCGCCATGGTGAACGTTTTGCCCGAACCGGTAACTCCCAACAATGTAGAAAATGGAATACCTTTATTCAACGCATCCACAAGTCCGGCAATAGCTTCGGGTTGGTCGCCGGTGGGCGCGTAGGGCGAAGTAAGTTTAAAATCCACGAACTTTACAGTTCAGTATATTTTTCTTTGTAAAATTCATATTTTTCCAACTTTTCGGGACTTTGCTCGCGCAAGCGGAAATAAATGTTCCGCAATGATTCTACTACTGCTTTTTCTTTACTATTTATCTGATAGGCGCGTTCAAACACCGGAAGCGCTACTTCAAATTGCGCATCGGCTTCTTTCGACATCTCTTCTGCTTTTTTGTAGTCGTTTTCCAAGTTCGCTTCGTTATGTAATTTCGCCGCTTTATTGAAATATAATACCGCTAATGAGTACACAGACCAGAAATTATCGGCGTCAAGCGCTATTGCTTTTTTATACGCAATTTCAGCGTTTACATAGTTGTTGAGTTGTTCGTGAATACCGCCTTCTACGCGATACAGTTCAGGATTTTTCGGGTCGTTCTGTTGCGCAGTTTCAATGTAAGGTAATATTTTTCCCGGATCTTCGCCGCGTTTCAAGTAGAGGTTAATTAATGCAATAATAATTTGCTGATTGGTCGGATATTTTTCCAATCCGCCGGTGAGGGTTGAAATAGCGCCTAACGTGTCGCCTGCAATTTGCTGCGTTTCAGCGTAGGCTGCTTGTATGTCGCCTTGTTGGTCGTAGCCAATGGAGATAGTTTTCGCGAAATATGTCAGCGCTTTGGGATTGTCATTGGACAAACGCGCCGTAAGCCCCGCATAATAAGTAATCAACGAATCGGTTTGTCCGACTATGGGATTGCCCGAAGAAGCCAGCGAGCCTTCGAAATAGCGCAACGCATCGGGATATTTTTGCAACGTGTATGCCGCCAACGCATCGGTTTTAAAATTATTTTTCAAATTTTCCAACGCTGTTTTTATTTTTTTTGTACTTGCCCCTTTTGTATCCAGCGCAATGGCTTTTTCGTATGCTTCCAGCGCAGTAAACAGCGGTTTTTCTACGGGGTAAGCAACCTGCCAGAATATAAGAACGCCGCTTTCGTTGTAGTACAGTTTTTTATCGGCATACACATTTACATCATATTGTGCATTACCCACTGTTTCCTGCGAACTTTCTATGATTTTTTCGGACGCCAACAGCGTTTTTACCTGAATTTGGGACATTCCCGGCATTACAAACTTCACAGGTTGCGACCAAATGTCGGAAAACAACTCTGCACGCGCTATCCACGTTTTTACCAGCGCCGATTTTTTTTCATCTCGAATGTCGGCGTCGCTTTTGGCAATTTTTGATAACCACGCGGCGTTGTCTTGCGCCGTCAGTTGCACGGCTACCATGCAACATACTATGACTATAATCTTTTTCATATCAACATATTTTTAATTATCTATATACCCGCAAATATACGAATTAATTTTCAGATTCAACAGATTCTTCACTTTTTTCTGCCTGATTATCGTCCTCGTCGCTTTTAGTAACCTTACATACAGCGGCTATGCTGTCTTTTCCTTTGAGGTTAATCAACCGAACCCCTTGGGTTACACGTCCCGTAATACGCATATTGGCAACCGCCAGACGTATGGTAATACCCGACTTATTGATAATCATCAAGTCATTATCGTCGGTAACATCTTTTATGGCAATCAGCGAGCCTGTTTTTTCGGTGATATTAATGGTTTTTACTCCTTTCCCTTTCCGGTTGGTGGTTCGATAATCGTCCAAATCCGAGCGTTTCCCAAACCCGTTTTCGCTTACTACCATGATGTTGATTTTGTCGTTGTCGGGCAACGACGCATCTACGCAAACCATGCCGATGACGTCCTGCCCTTCGCCGAGCGTGATGCCTTGCACACCGGCGCCTGTACGACCGATAGACCGGACTTTGCTTTCGTTGAAGCGCACACATCTTCCGCCGCGCGATGCGAGCAGAATATCGCACTTCCCATTGGTAAGGATGGCTTCGAGCAGTCCGTCGCCCTCCTTAATGGTGATGGCGTTGATGCCTTTGGTTCGCGGATTCGAGTATGCTTTGAGCGACGTTTTTTTCACGATGCCGTCTTTCGTACACATCACAATATAATTGCTATTGATATATTCGTCATCGTTCAGCGATTTTACGTTGATGTAGGCGCACACTTTGTCGTCGGGTTCAATGTTAATCACGTTTTGGATGGCGCGACCTTTCGACGCTTTCGTTCCTTCAGGCACATCGTACACTTTCAGCCAGAAACAACGTCCTTTTTGGGTGAAAAAGAGTATCGTGCTGTGCATGTTTGCTACATAAATATGTTCGAGGAAATCTTCGTCGCGGGTGTTGCTGCCTTTAGCCCCTACGCCGCCGCGGTGTTGCAGGCGGTATTCAGCCAACGACGTGCGTTTGAGGTATCCCATGTGTGAAATGGTAATAACCATGTCTTCGTCGGCATAAAAATCTTCGGGATTAAATTCGCCGGCAGCCATTACAATGTCGGTACGGCGTTCGTCGCCATATTTTTCGCGCACGGCGGTGGTTTCATCCTTTACAATTTGCAACTGCAATTGTTCGTCGCCGAGAATGGTATTCAGGCGGGTAATCAGTTTTTGCAATTCGGCATATTCGTCTTTAATTTTGTCGTGTTCCAGCCCTGTGAGTTGGCGGAGGCGCATTTCAATAATGGCGTTGGCTTGTATTTCCGACAGTCCGAACGTTTCCATTAATCCTTTGCGGGCGTCGTCGGGTGTTTTGGACGCGCGTATCAGGGCGATTACCTCATCGAGGTGGTCTAACGCTATCAGCAAGCCGGCAAGAATATGGGCGCGTTTTTCGGCTTGTTCCAATTCGTGGCGCGTACGGCGCACCACTACTTCATGGCGGTGGTCTACAAAGTACTTGATGAGCTGTTTGAGGTTCAGCAACCGCGGGCGACCGTCGACCAACGCAATGTTATTAATAGAAAACGACGTTTGCAGTGCGGTATGTTTAAAAAGGTTGTTGAGTACCACGTTGGCAACCGCGCCTTGTTTAAGTTTCACCACTACGCGCATCCCGTTACGGTCGCTTTCGTCGTTCACGTACGAAATACCTTCCAGCCGTTTCTCTTCAACCAACGCGGCGATTTTTTCGATAAGTTCCTTGCGGTTGACCAAATATGGAATTTCGGTAGCCACGATGGTTTCGCGCCCGCTTGCCGACACTTCTATTTCGGTTTTTGCACGGATTACCACGCGTCCCCGTCCGGTTTCGTAGGCTTCCTTAATCCCTTGCAGTCCGTAAATCGTACCGCCTGTCGGAAAATCGGGCGCTTTCACGTAGTGCAGCAACTCTTCGGTCGTAATGTCTTTATTATCTATGTACGCGCAAATGGCATTGCATACTTCGGTGAGGTTGTGGGGCGCCATGTTGGTAGCCATACCCACCGCAATCCCCGACGCGCCGTTCACCAGCAGCAGGGGGATTTTCGTTGCCAGCACCGTAGGTTCTACATACTCGTCGCTGTAATTGGGGCGGAAATCCACGGTGTTCTTGTCAAGGTCGGCAAGCACTTCTTCCGAAATCCGTTGCAGGCGGGCTTCCGTATAACGCATAGCCGCCGCGCTGTCGCCGTCAATCGAGCCGAAGTTTCCCTGCCCGTCCACGAGGAGATAGCGCAAACTCCATTCTTGCGCCATGCGCACCATGGATTCATACAACGCCGAGTCGCCATGCGGGTGGTATTTCCCCATGACGTCCCCCACGATACGCGCCGACTTCTTATAAGGCTTTCCGGGCGCCAATCCCAATTCCGACATACCGTAAAGGATACGCCGATGTACGGGTTTCATACCGTCGCGCACATCGGGAAGCGCTCTGGAAACAATCACTGACATCGAATAGTCAATATACGAGGTTTTCATTTCCTCTTCAATGTTCACTTTGATAATCCGCTCAGTGTTTTCAAAATTTTCTGTCATAATGTGTAATAAGTTTACAAAAGAACCGCTAAGTTACGAAAAATTATTAAATTTTAAAAATAATTTCTTTCTTCATTTTTCTTTTCCAGTTATTATTTTTACCTTTGTAACACTTAATCAAAAGCAAAACGATGAGCGTCGGACAACACTTTTTCATAAATATCACGTCGATTCCTTGCACCGAAGGGGATAAAGTCCGGCTTTCGTATTGTATGCCGCGTATTGCGCTATTTTCTAAAAAAATCGTCCCGACAGTTGCCGTAGCAGAAATACACGGTGTGATTTCGTCCCTGCAACTTGCGGCGGAAGAGATACACGGTGTAATCTATGTTCCGACATCTTCAAATAAAGAAAGAATGGCGGTTGTATTTTAAAGAAGAAAATATAATCGGGAAAGAACCCTTAACGCTTAATCCTTCACACGTTACACATCACGCTTCACGTATGAATTTTTCCGCGCGTCGGCGAGGCTTATGTACGCGCGTTTGGCTTCGCCCTCGCGGTTGAGGTCGCGCAGGCGTTGCTGCTGCAGCCGCAGGTTTTCCAGATAGGCGCGGCGTGCGTCGGCGTGCCGGAGTTCGCCCAAGATGCGGACGGCTTCGGACGTGTCGCGCACATAAATCACAGGCGCGGCGTATTCGGGCGCTATCTTCACCGCCGTATGAATGGCGCTTGTGCCGGCTCCTCCAATGAGCAGCGGGATACAGATGCGGCGTTCCTGCATCGTGCGGGCTACGGTAATCATTTCTTCGAGCGAGGGGGTTATCAGACCGCTCAGCCCAACGACGTCGGGCTTTTCGCGCTCGATGGCGGCGATAATCGTTTCGCAGGGCGTCATCACGCCGAGGTCGACAATCCGGTAGCCATTGCATCCGAGCACTACGGATACAATGTTTTTTCCGATGTCGTGTACGTCGCCTTTTACGGTAGCCAGTATGATAGCGCCGGACTTCGGCATTTCGGCGGCGGCGAGGTCTTCCACCGTCAGTTTATCTACGGCTTTGCGCATGACGCGGGCTGTTTTCACCACTTGGGGCAGAAACATTTTGCCCTCGCCGAACAGTGCGCCTACGCGGTTCATGCCGTCCATCAACGGACCTTCAATCACTTTAAGGCTGCTGCCGAATTGCCGGAAGGCTTCCATCGCGTCGTCTTCCACGTAGTCGGCAAGCCCTTTCAGCAGCGCATGCGACAAGCGTTGCTCGACCGGCAGATTGCGCCATTCGTCGGGCTTCGCGTCGGGTTTGTCCGCGTTTGCTTTTGTTTGCAAGGCGTATGCCGACATCCTTTCCGTAGCGTCGGCGCGGCGGTTCAGCACAAGGTCTTCGGCAAGGGTCAGCAGGTCGGGCGCTATATCGGTGTACGCAGGCAGCGCGCCGGCGTTGACGATGCCCATGTCCAGTCCCGCCTTGACGGCGTGGTAGAGGAAGACGGCATGAATGGCTTCGCGCACCGTGTTGTTGCCGCGGAACGAGAACGACAGATTGCTCACGCCCGCGCTGATTTTTGCATACGGACAATGGGTTTTAATCCACCGGCAGGCTTCGATAAAGTCTACGGCGTAGTGGCGGTGTACGTCCATGCCTGTGCCGATAGCCAACACGTTTGGATCGAAAATAATATCTTCGGGCGCAAAGCCTGCTTTCTCCGTCAGCAGTCGGTAAGCGCGGGCGGCTACTTCGGTTTTCCGGCGGCAGGTGTCGGCTTGCCCTGTTTCGTCAAACAGCATGACGATGGCGGCGGCGGCGTACTTTTTCAGCGCGGTGGCTTTGCGGAGGAAGTCGTCTTCGCCCTCTTTGAGCGAAATGGAATTGACGATACACTTGCCTTGCACGCATTGCAGCCCTGCCTCAAGCACGTCCCATTTCGACGAGTCGACGATGAACGGCACGCGGGCAATGTCGGGTTCAGACGCCATCAGGTTTAGGAAATTCCGCATTTCCGTTTTGCCGTCGAGCATCGCATCGTCCATACATATATCAATGGCTTGCGCGCCGTTTTCTACTTGTTGGCGGGCGATGCTGAGGGCTTCTTCGTATTTTTTTTCGCGGATGAGGCGGGCAAACTTCGCCGAGCCTGCCACGTTGGTGCGTTCTCCTATGTTGACGAAGTTTATTTCGGGCGAAATGTGCAGCGTTTCCAAGCCCGCCACGATGGTGCGGTGCAGTTCTTCGACGGATTTTCGCGGCGGGTATTTCTCCGCCGCGGCGGCTATCGCGGCGATGTGGGCAGGCGTCGTACCGCAGCATCCCCCTATGATATTCAGCAGTCCTTTTTCTAATGCCGGAATAATTTTCGCAGCCATCGAAGCAGGCGTTTCGTCATAGCTGCCAAACTGGTTGGGCAAACCGGCATTGGGGTGCATGCTCAGGCGGCAGGTGGCAATTTTAGACAGCGCTTCGAGGTAGGGCAACATTTTTTCTGCGCCGAACGAGCAGTTCAGTCCTATGCTGAACGGTTGCGCTTGTTTTACGGATTGATAAAATGCTTCTATCGTTTGTCCCGACAGCGTCCGTCCGCCTTCGGTGAGCGTGAACGAGAGCATCACAGGCAGGCGTTGCCGCCGCCGTTCAAATACGGTTTCGATGGCAAACAGCGCCGCTTTGGCATTGAGCGTATCGAAGACGGTTTCGATGAGCAAGAGGTCAACGCCGCCGTCGAGAAGTCCTTCCGTTTGCGTGGCGTAAGCATCGGAGAGTTGCGAGAATGTGGTGGCGCGGAATCCCGGATTGTGCATGTCGGGCGACATAGACGCCGTTTTTGAAGTAGGTCCTATCGAGCCTGCCGCAAAACGAGGCTTCGCAGGCGTTTGCGCCGTGTATTTGTCAGCCGCTTTGCGGGCAAGTTGCGCCGCCGCCCGGTTTATTTCGTACACCGGCATCTCCGTACCGTAATCGGCTTGCGACACGGCATTCGCATTAAACGTGTTGGTGGATACGATGTCTGCTCCTGCCGCAAAGTATTGTTCGTGGATTTGTTGAATCACGTCGGGGCGGGTAAGCGACAGCAAATCGTTGTTCCCCTTCAGCGGAATGGCGGATGCGGCAAACTGCGAGCCGCGAAAGTCGGCTTCCGTCAGTCCGAACGTTTGAATAAGGCTACCCATAGCGCCGTCGAGTATCAGAATACGCGCTGCGGCTATTTGTTCAATAGGGTGGTACATCGTTTTTTTACACTTTTAATCCCAGTTCTTTGAGTTGCGCTTCATCAATTTTCGACGGCGCATCCAACATCACATCGCGCCCTGCGTTGTTTTTTGGGAAAGCAATGAAATCCCGTATCGTTTCCTGTCCGCCGAACAACGCGCACCACCGGTCGAATCCGAATGCAATGCCTCCATGTGGCGGAGCGCCGTATTTAAAGGCGTTAATGATGAATCCGAATTTATAGTTTGCCTCTTCGGGCGAAAAGCCTAACACTTCAAACATACGTTGCTGCACTTTCGAGTCGTGAATACGAATAGAGCCGCCGCCGATTTCCGTACCATTCAGCACAAAATCGTAGGCGTTGGCGTTCACTTGCGCCAACAGGTTTTTATCGTTGGAATTGAATTTCTCCAAATCTTCGGGCTTTGGCGATGTAAACGGATGGTGCATGGCATAGAAACGCTGTGTTTCATTGTCCCATTCGAGTAACGGAAAATCATACACCCACAGGGGTGCAAACGTACCGCTCTTGCGCAATCCCAATCGCGTTCCCATTTCGATGCGCAATGTACCCAATGCTTCCTGCGTTTTCTTTTTTTCGCCGCACAAAAGCAGTATCAAATCGCCTTGTTTTGCGCCGTGCCGTGCCGCAATGCGCGTCAAATCATCCGGCGTATAGAATTTATCGACGCTTGATTTCAAGCCCTCGTCCGTCCACCGGATATACACCAAGCCTTTTGCGCCTACTTGCGGGCGTTTTACCCATTCTGTCAATTCGTCAAGTTGTTTGCGGGTATATCCGGCGCAATTTTGCACACAAATGCCGCCGGTGTATTCGGCATCGTCAAACACTGCGAAATTTTTGCCTTTTACCACATCGGTTACTTCTGCTATGCGCATATCAAAACGAATGTCGGGTTTATCGCTGCCATAATACTGCATGGCATCGGCATAGCTCATGCGCGGAAAAGCATCCGTAAATTCAACGTCCAGTACATTTTTAAATAAATATTTTGCCAATTCTTCAAATGTTTGCAAAATATCTTCGCGTTCTACAAATGCCATTTCGCAGTCTATTTGTGTAAACTCAGGCTGCCGGTCGGCGCGAAGGTCTTCGTCGCGAAAGCAGCGTACAATCTGGAAATAACGGTCGTAGCCACTGACCATGAGCAGTTGTTTAAACGTCTGCGGACTTTGCGGCAAGGCATAAAACTCACCTTGATTCATACGCGAAGGTACTACAAAGTCGCGCGCCCCTTCGGGTGTTGATTTAATTAAAAAAGGGGTTTCTATCTCAAGAAAATGTTGGCTATCGAGGTATTTACGCACTTCCTGAGCCATACGGTGGCGGAGTTTCAGCGCAGATTGCAACGGATTGCGGCGCAAATCAAGGTAACGGAATCGTGCACGAAGATCTTCGCCTCCGTCGCTTTCGTCTTCTATAGTAAAAGGAGGCGTATCTGCCGCGTTCAGTATGCGACAAGTACTAATGGCTATTTCAATATCGCCTGTCGGCATTTTTGCATTTTTGCTGCTGCGTTCCATTACCGTACCGGCGACTTGAATAACAAATTCGCGCCCCAACGTGTGGGCTATGGCTTTCACGTCAGCGGGGCTATCTTCGTTTACCGTTAGCTGCGTGATGCCATACCTGTCGCGCAAGTCAATAAATGTCATTCCGCCGAGGTTGCGTATGCGCTGTATCCAGCCCGCAAGCGTTACTTGTTCTCCTTTGTGTGTCAGGCGCAATTCGCCACAAGTGTGAGTCCTATACATAAGTGGTCTGTAATAATTTTTGCAAAAGTAAGGATTTTTATTGGATTTTATCCGTTTCAATCCACAGATATTTTTCTTTTTCCCATAAAAAAAGACATTCCCTCGCAAGAGAATGTCCTTAGACTGTGTATTATCTACCTTAAATTATTGGTAAATCTGTGTACTTACGATGCCTGTGGCAATATCGATACGTACGAACGGTTGTTGCGCTTTTTGCAAAAAGCGACCACGCCGTCTATGAGGGCAAACAAAGTATGATCTTTGCCGATACCTACATTTTGCCCCGGATAATGTACCGTGCCTCGTTGGCGTACAATAATGTTGCCGGCTTTGGCAACTTGTCCGCCAAATAATTTAACACCAAGTCGTTTGCTATGCGATTCACGTCCGTTCTTCGAACTACCGACGCCTTTCTTATGTGCCATATCTTTTTATACTTTTAATAATTACTAAACTGATTCAATTCTAATCTGTGTCATATATTGCCGATGACCTTGTGTTTTCTTATAACCTTTACGGCGTTTCTTCTTAAACACAATCACTTTGTCGGCTTTTACATGTTTTAGGATAGTAGCTTCTACTACAGCTCCTTCTATTGTTGGAGCGCCTATGGTTACCGCACCATCGGCGTCTTTAAGGAATACTTTGTCAAAAGTAACTTTTTCTCCTTCTTCTCCTTTCAAGCGGTTAACAAATATTGTTCGTCCGGCTTCTACTTTAAATTGCAGCCCTGCAATGTCAACAATGGCGTACATAACTTTTTTATTTTTAAATTTCGACAGTAAGCGGATGGAACAACCATCTCTTTTTCTTTAGCTTAGGTGTCATATAATCATCTTTTCCCGTAAAAAACGGAGTGCAAAGATATAAACATTTCTTCAAACTTCAAACTTTTTTTTTAATTTTTCCGTATATTTGCTGCCTAATCTTAAAAAAATCGATATATGCTCAGAACGAAAACTTTTTTATTGCTTGTGTCCACCGTGTTGTTATCATCGTGTGTTACACTGCAAAAACACCAATCGCTGGAAAGTGATTACGCCAATCTGTCGCGCGACCACAAGAAACTGGCAAATAAGTTGAACGAATTGAATACCGACAAAGCGACGCTGGCAGCGCATGTCCGTGAATTGGAGAGCGGTTCGCAAAAAGCGGAGGCATTGCAGGAAGAGAAAGAAAGCCTGCAAAAACAACTGAAAGACTTGCGTACATTGCTCGACAAAACAAATGCCTCACGCGCTTCCGAAAGTTCAGGCATGTCAAAACAAATACAGCGCGACCAATTGGAACTGCAACGCCGCGAAGACGAGCTACAGGCTAAAGTGGGAGAACTGGAACGTATGCAAGCGGCAATGGAAGAACGCAACCGGCGGCTGATAGAACTTGAAAGCATCTTATCGCGTAAAGACTCGGTGGTTGCCGCGTTGAAAGCAAAAGTAAATGATGCGTTGCTGGGCTTCACCGACAAAGGATTAACCGTTACGCAGAAAAACGGCAAGGTATATGTGTCAATGGACGAGAAACTGTTGTTCAAGTCGGGAAGCTACGACATCGACCCTCGCGGAGAAGCTGCCGTCAAAGAATTGGGCAAGGTGCTGCGCGCGAATAACGACATTAACGTAATGATTGAAGGGCATACCGACGATGTGCCGTATCACGGTAAAGGCGGCTTAACCGATAACTGGGATTTAAGCGTAAAACGCGCTACCACCGTAGTGCGGACATTGCTGGAAGCAGGAGTTGACGGCAAGCGCGTAATCGCATCCGGACATTCGGAATATGCACCGCTAAGCGTTGAAAAAACGAGCGTTGCCCGCCAGAAAAACCGGCGTACCGAAATTATCCTTACGCCGAAACTTGACGAATTATTTAGTATTCTTGAATCGAATTAACTGAGCATGGATTCACCTTTTATATATTCACAGCCTGTAATGGCTGACAACTTTGTCGGACGAAAAGACGAACTGGCATGGCTATCGGCAAATTTGTCGAACCTACAACACACCGTGTTGATAGCGCCGCCTAACTACGGAAAAAAATCAATGGTGATGAGCGCCTTCATTCACCTGCAAAAAGAAATGGTGTGTAGATACGGCACGCTTGACCTATTCAACGTGCGCGACCAAGCGTCGTTCTACACCGAGCTGGCAAACGTACTGTTCAACGCCGTATGCGCTACCAGCGACGAGTGGGCATCAACGGCGCAGCAGCTGTGTGTGCGCACGCAACCTCAGGTGTCAGTCGACGACTCGCGCCAGAACGAAATCCGCCTGCTGTTCGACGAAGACCGGCTGATGCTTCATGCCGATGAAATACTAAACTTGCCGGAAATGTTAGCCGACGTAAAAAACATCCGCCTCTTCGTATGCGTAAACGAATTTCAGGACATTGATTTTTTTGAAGACGCGCCTGCTTTTCAGAAAAAATTAGCCGCCGCATGGAAAGCGCACCAAAAAGTATGCTACCTCATTTCGGGAAGCCGCAAAAACGCCATGAACGCCATGTTTGCCGCTAAAATGCCGTTCTATAACTTCGGCGAAATTATCCCCATAGAACCCTTGAACGAGAAATTGACGGTAGATTACATCATAAAATCATATTCAAAAAGCGGACGTGTGATTACGAAAGATTTTGCCGAACAAATATGCCGGACGACAGGCGGATACCCCTACTACGTACAGCAACTGTCGCACCTCAGCTGGTTGAACACACGCGGCTTTGTGAACGACACCGTGATGCGCAAATCGGAAGAAGACCTCTACGACCACAACCAGCGCGTATTTAAAATGACGGTTGATACGCTAAGCACGTCGCAAGTGAACTATATCCGGGCGGTGATTGACGGCATCGACCGTTTCAGCTCGGCTGAATCGCTGGCTGCGTACAAACTTCATTCGTCGGCAAACATAGCGCGGGTGCGCGAAGCCCTCGAAAAAAAGGAAGTATTGGAATTTCTGAAAAACAACAAACCGGTGTTTCTCGACCCCGTATTTGAACTGTGGTTTCGCCGCCGGTATATGCACAAATAAATGAAACATCGCAGCATTGTGGTAGGCATTACGGGAGCAAGCGGCGCGATATACGCCAAGCGATTGCTCGACAAGCTGGCGGCGCTGCCCGGCACGGACGCCGCCGTCGTATTTACCCCCTGCGGCGAGCAAGTGTTCCGCCATGAACTGGGCGACGAAGCGTTCCGCACCCTTCCTTTCAAACGCTACGACAATACCGATTTTTTTGCACCGTTTGCCTCCGGCTCCTCCCTGTTCGACACGTTGATTATCGCGCCGTGCAGCATGGGCGCAGTAGCGCGGATTGCCGCAGGACTGGCTTCCGATTTGGTAAGCCGGACTGCCGACGTCATGCTGAAAGAACGGCGCACGCTGATTCTCGTACCGCGCGAAACGCCGCTCAACGCCATCCATCTGCAAAACATGCTCCGCATTACCGAAGCCGGCGGCATCGTGTGCCCAGCCAACCCGTCGTTCTACAGCCGTCCGCCAACCATAGAGGCGGTTGTCGACACCGTAGCCGACCGCGTACTGCAACTTGCCGGATTCACTACCGCATCGCCGCACTGGGGTGAGGGGTGAAGAGTGATGGGTGAAGAGTTAAGAGTGAAGTGTGAGGCGTTAAGCGTAAAGCGAAGCCTTCGGACGACAAAACGCCTCACACTTCACCCTTAACACATCACTCTTCACCCATCACGGAATTATGGCGCTTACAATTTCGCTCCACGGACCTTTTTCGCCGCGCGTATTTTCCCAACAAAGGCAGAAATACACGGTTTTGCCGCGCTCGTGTCCCTTAAAATCGAGCATAAACGGCGTGCGCGTATCGAACGACGAATTGACGAGGTCTTCCACGTCCACCGCCGGCGCGTCGCGCAGCGCCCACCGGATTTCGGCGCCGTGTACGCCTGCGGGCTTCGCCTTCCTCGTATTTTGGTCGAAGAAATGAATGATGAGGCGGCGAATCACCGAACTGTCTATCTCGAAAAACGGCATCGTCGTAGGCACCGACACCCGCGAGCGCGTCGTCTTATGAATCGGCAGCTCCATGCAGCGGCGGTCTTCGTCGGTTACGAGGGGGTTGTACGTGACGTACGCTTTGAGCAGCGCGCGGATGCCGCTTTCCGCCGCCCGCCGCGCCTCCTGCTTGGCGATGGTGGCAGCAGGCGTATGCGTCTGCGGATTGTCGGCAATGCCAAACGCCGCCGCATAGCTTGCCAGCAGCGCCTCCACGTGCTGCTGCGCACTTTCGGGAACGCCCCACGCGCTATACCTGTTTTTTAAATAATGAACCACTACGGTCAGCCAATTTAAGAATAAACGCTCGCTTCGAGGCACAAAATCATTATTCATGATACTCTTTTTTTAATTAACAATATCTTTTTTAAAATAATAAATCCTTTTCCCAATACTATCCCCCGCTCTGTTTGCGTGGAGCCCCCCGCACTTTACGTGGAGTCCCCCGCACTTTACGTGGAGTCCCCCGCACTTTGCGTGGAGTCCCCCGCACTTTGCGTGGAATCCCCCGTACTTTGCGTGGAGTCCCCCGCACTTTGCGTGGAATCCCCCGCACTTTACGTGGAGTCCCCCGCACTTTGCGTGGAGTCCCCCGCACTTTGCGTGGAATCCCCCGCACTTTGCGTGGAGTCCCCCGCACTTTGCGTGGAATCCCCCGCACTTTGCGTGGAGTCCCCCGCACTTTGCGTGGAGTCCCCCGCACTTTGTGTGGAGTTCCCCGCACTTTGTGTGGAGTTCCCCGCAAACATATATTATAAAGGTATAGGAATACGGGAACGCATCCGTTACGTTGCCCTCAGCGCTACGGCTGCCGGCAAAGACATTCCCCGAAGGGGGAAATGCGGCTATCGTATGTAGTGTAGTCCTCATATTCAAATGCAAAGGTAATAATAAAAGTTGAATTGCTGAAGCGGATGCTCGCGCGTTGGTATTTTGTAAATCTTTTACTACCTTTGTGATTGAAAAAAACAATTTCTTGAAACGGATAATCATATATATGTGCCTGATGGCTGTGGTGTTTGCTTCGTGCGGCATCAGGTCGAAGTTTAATAAAGCCAACCGGATTTACGAGGAGGGGGGCTACTATAAGGCTGCCAAAAGCTACGGCGCGCTGGCGTCGAAAAGCAAATTGCGGAAAAAGTTGACGAAAGCCGAAATCGACTTGGTCTATTTCCGTATGGGCGAAAGCTACCGTACGATTGGGAAGTACCGCGAGGCGCAGTCTGCCTACGAACGCATGTTCCGCAAAAGTACGCCTTCGATAGACGACGTGTATCTCCGCTACGGGCAGGTGTTGCTGGCGGGCGAGCTGTATGACAAGGCGGAGGAGCAGTTTCTGCTGTATCGGCAAAAGCAGCCGGCAGCCGCGTCCCGCGCTTTTGCCGATACGTTGCTGGCTATGGCGGCGTGGGCGAAGGACCATCGGGCGAACGCATCGAAATATACGGTGAACGCGGTGGCGAGTTTCAATCATACGCGGTTTAACGATTATGCGCCGGCGTATGCGGCGGGCGATTATGAGTTGTTGTATTTCACGTCGTCGCGCAAGTCGAACCGGAGTAAGCCCTACGATGTAACCGGACAGCCGGTAAGTAATATGTATTCTTCGACGTTTTCGCGCAAGGGTACGTGGACCAGACCGTTGCTGCTTGACGAAAAGATGCTGAACAGTAAAAAGGAAGACGGCGCGTGTACGTTCGGCAGCGATTATATGACGCTGTATTTCACCCGTTGTGGGAAGGTGAAGCATAAGAAAGCCGGTTGCGCCATTTATACGTCAAAACGTGTGGACGAGGTGTGGGAAGAGCCGCAAAAGCTTGAGTTGGCGCCCGACAGTGTTACGGTGGCGCATCCGTCGCTTGCGCTGGACGATTTGACGCTGTATTTTTCGTCCGACCTGCCCGGCGGCTACGGCGGCATGGATCTTTGGAAAGTAACGCGCAACAGTCCGTTGGACGATTGGGGCGAGCCTGTAAACATGGGCAACGTAGTCAATACCGAAGGCAACGAGATGTATCCGTTTGCACATGCCGGCGGCGCGCTGTACTTTGCTTCCGACGGGCACAAAGGCTTCGGCGGGCTTGATATTTTTAAAGCCGTGCTCGACGGCGTGGAGTGGACGGTGGAAAATGCCGGCGTGCCTTTAAATTCGTCGGCAGACGATTTCGGCATCATTTTTGAGCGCGACAACGACCGCGGATTTTTTTCGTCAAACCGTAAAATAACAGCCACTTCAAGGTGGAGCGACGATAATATTTATGCGTTTACCGGCGAAGAGGTGCAAAATACGGACTATTTTTATACGGCGCTGGTGAAGAATGCACATACGCAGGCAGCCGTTCCCGACGCCGAAGTGCGCCTCATCGGCAGCAACGGCGTGTCGTTGCGCCGGAAGACGGAAGCGAACGGCGTTGCGGATTTCCGTGTGGATAAGATAACCGATTATCTGGTGTTGACGTCCCGCAAAGGGTATCTCAATCAGCGGATGCACTTTTCGTCCAACGAATGGGCGAATCATCATACGCAATACGATACGATACGGCTGACGCCTACCGACCGTCCGATTGAAATTCCCAATATTTTCTTTGAATTTGGGAAAGCGTTGCTTACCGACGATTCGCGCGCCTCGCTCGACTCGCTGGTGGTGATTCTGAACGATAATCCGTCGCTAATCATTGAATTGCAGGCTCACACCGACAGCCGCGGCAGCGAACAGTCGAACGACGTGCTGTCGCAGCAACGCGCGCAGGCGGTGGTCGATTATTTGAGTAAACATGCTATTGACGAAGGGCGTATGGAAGCCGTCGGGTTCGGCGAATCGCAACCCAGGGTGGTCAATGAGGCTATAGCGAAGCAACATCCGTTCCTCCGCGCCGGCGTACGTTTGGACGACCGGTTTATCAGTAGTTTGAAACATGAAGAGCAGCAGGAAATTTGCCACTATTTGAACCGGCGTACGGAATTTCAGGTGTTGAGCGATAATTATAAATTAGGGAATTAGGCGATTAGGGAATTAGGTAATTAAGTAGAATATGCAACCACGTATGGATACACCGGCACGTTATGACTTGCGGGGCGTATCGGCTTCAAAGGAAGACGTACACCGCGCTATAAGAAATATGGATAAAGGGCTTTTTCCGAAAGCTTTTTGTAAAGTGATTCCCGATGAATTGGCGCACGACGACGACTATTGTATTGTCATGCACGCCGACGGCGCCGGGACGAAGTCGGCGCTGGCATACGCTTATTGGAAGGCGACGGGCGACCTTAGCGTGTGGCGCGGCATTGCGCAGGACGCGGTGGTGATGAATACCGACGATTTGCTGTGCGTGGGCATCACGGACAACATCCTGCTGTCGTCCACCATAGGACGCAACAAACATTTAATTCCGGGCGAAGTGATTGCGGCTATCATCGAGGGTACGCGCGATTTTGTGGACGACATGCGGACGCTGGGCGTCAATATCGCTCTCACCGGCGGCGAAACTGCCGACGTAGGCGACTTGGTGCGCACCGTGATTGTGGACAGTACCGTAACTGCCCGCGTGAAACGCAGCGACATTGTTGACAATGCCCATATCCAAGCCGGCGATGTGATTGTGGGGCTGGCTTCGTTCGGGCAGGCAAGTTACGAAAAGGAATACAACGGAGGCATGGGCAGCAACGGACTTACGTCGGCAAGGCACGACGTGTTTGCGCATACCACGGCGGACGATTATCCCGAAACCTACGACCATGCAGTGCCTGAAGAATTGGTGTATTCCGGCACAAAACAACTGACCGACATAGAACCGAGAACAGGTCTCACGTACGGGAAACTCGTGCTTTCGCCTACGCGCACTTATGCGCCCGTGATGCGCGACATCTTGCAGCGTTACCGTACGCAGTTGCACGGCGCGGTGCATTGTTCGGGCGGCGCGCAGACCAAAGCGCTGCATTTTGTAGACAATTTACATATCATCAAAGATAATTTATTTCCGGCGCCGCCTTTGTTTGACGTCATTCAACAAGAATCGGGCACGGCGTGGCAGGAGATGTATAAGGTGTATAATATGGGACACCGTATGGAATTGTATGTGGCTCCCGAATATGCCGAAAAACTGATTGCCGTGTCGCAGCAATACTGCATTGATGCGCGTGTGGTAGGACGTGTGGAAGCCGCCCCGAAAAAACATTTAACTATTAAAAGCGATAAAGGCGTATTTGAGTACGACTGATGCTTGCGCTTATTTTCACAGCTTGCAAGCAAAAATGATGTGCGGCAGCGTTTGTCGGGCAGCCTGCCATGTATTTTCGTCGTCAAACAAGCCGAACAGGGTAGCGCCGCTGCCGCTCATCGAGGCATACACTGCGCCTTGTGCGTAGCATTGCGCTTTGACGCCGGCAAGTTCGGGATGCGACGTAAAGACGGTGGTTTCAAAATCGTTCTTCACGTTGCCGCGCCATGCCGTGATGGGCGAGTGTATGATTTGAGCCAATGCCTGCGCGGGTTTTTGCGGTTTGATTTGGGCGTAGGCGTCCGCTGTACTTATGTGTACCGGCGGCTTCATCAGTAATATATAGTAGCCCGAAAGGTCAAGGGATGCGGGGTGCAGGATTTCGCCGCGCCCTTCTGCCAACGCCGGTTTTTGTTGAATGAAAAAGGCACAGTCGCTGCCCAGCGTTGCGGCAAGGCTCATCAGCGATTTTTCGGTGAGTTGCAGTCCGAATAGCGCGTCCAGCGCCCTTAGCGTGTGCGATGCGTCGGATGAGCCGCCGCCTAATCCGCCGCCTGTGGGAATCATTTTGTGCAGATAGATGGCTACCGGCGGGAGATGATGATGTTGTTGCATCAAACGGTATGCCTTTATACAGAGATTATCGTCGCTTGCTCCTTCTACCGGCAAGCCGCTTACATGGAGCGATGTTTTTTTTGCCTCAACGATTTCCAGCACATCGCAAAACGGAAGCGGATAAAACAAGGTGTTGATGTCGTGAAAACCATCCGGACGGCGGGCAATGACTTGTAGCCCGATATTAATTTTCGCCCTTGGAAATAAGACCACGAGTTATCCTCCGCACTTTGAATAGCCGCAGTTTTTACACATCAGGCAGCCTTCGGCGTATATCAGGTCGTCAGAGCCGCAACTGCTGCATTTTTCGCCGGTGGCTTTTGTGCCGTTCGGGATATAGCGCTTCAATGCACGCTCCACGCCGTTTTTCCACGTGTTGATAGATTCGCTGTCGAGTTCCAATCCGTGTACCAGATTCACTACGTCCACAATGGGCATTCCGTTGCGCAGCACGCCCGAAATAAGTTTTGCATAATTCCAGTATTCTTTGTTGAACATGTGCGAAATGCCGCCCAATGTATTGGTGTAGCCGAATTTGTCGGTATATTGAAAATCGTAACGTGTAGAATGGTCTTTACTTTTTACTTTTACAATAGACCCCATTGTTACTGTTTTCGGGAGCGGGCGTACATCTTCGTCCACAAGACCGGTGAATATTTCGTACGGACGTCCTTTGTATAAACCTACCAATGCAATCCATCTTTCGTTGCCATTGGTGAAGCGGATGATTTCGCAATCAAGAATTTCAGGGCGTTTTTTGGGCATTGCATTGTCGTCGTCTTTCTTTTCTTTCGCAATCAGCACGCCGGAACGCGAGCCTTCGCGATATACGGTAATGCCTTTGCACCCACATTCCCATGCGGTTTTATAAACCACTGCCACCATTTCTTCGCTGATTTCGTTCGGCAGATTTACCGTTACGCTAATGGAGTGGTCCACCCATTTTTGCATTTTACCCTGCATTTTTACTTTCGCCACCCAATCTACATCTGCGGACGTGGCTTTGTAGTACGGCGACTTTTCGACCAATTTGTCAATTTGTTCGTCGCTGTAGCCATATACGGATTCGGCTTTGTGTCCGTTGGTTTCGCACCATATAATAAATTTGTGGTGAAACACGTTGTATTCTTCCCATGCGTCGCCTACTTCATCAACAAAAGAGATTTTTACATTTTTGTCGTTCGGATTTACTTTGCGGCGGCGTTTATACACCGGCAGGAATACCGGTTCGATGCCCGACGTGGTTTGTGTCATCATGCTTGTAGTGCCTGTGGGGGCAATGGTAAGCATTGAAATATTGCGCCGTCCGTATTGCACCATCTCTTGATACAATGCTTCGTCGGCGTTTTTGATGCGTTCAATCATCGGATGTTTTTCTTCGAGTTTGGCATCGTAAATCGGAAAAGCGCCGCGTTCCTTTGCCATGATTACCGAAGCGCGATAGGCTTCCACAGCCAATATTTTCTGTATTTCTACGGAAAAGTCAATGGCGGTGTCGGTACCGTAACATAATCCCAATGCGGCAAGCATATCGCCTTCGGCTGTGATGCCAAGCCCTGTGCGTCGTCCGCCGATAGCTTTTTCGCGGATTTTCACCCACAGTTCCCGTTCTACCCGCTTGATGTCGGCGCTTTCGGGGTCGGAATCAATTTTTGCGATGATAGCGTCTATTTTTTCCAATTCCAAATCAATCAAGTCGTCCATCAGGCGCATGGCTTTGTACACATGTTTTTTAAACAACGCTTTATTAAATGCGGCTTTTGCCGAAAACGGATTTTCTACATAACTGTAAAGGTTAATGGCGATAAGGCGGCAACTATCGTAAGGACATAATGGAATTTCGCCGCAAGGATTTGTACTCACCGTACGGTAGCCTTTGTCGGCATAACAGTCAGCTACCGATTCGCGGATGATAGTGTCCCAAAACAGTATGCCGGGTTCAGCCGAACGCCATGCGTTGTGGATGATTTTTTTCCATAGCGCCTGCGCATCAATTTCTTTTTTATATTTAGGATTCTTTGATTTTATCGGATATTGTTGAACATAAGGTTTTTTTGACAGCACACACTGCATAAATTCATCGTCGATTTTCACCGATACATTTGCGCCGGTTACTTTTCCCTGCGACATTTTTGCATCGATAAAATGTTCGGCATCGGGGTGTTTAATGGAAATGCTCAGCATCAGTGCGCCTCGCCGTCCGTCTTGCGCTACTTCGCGGGTAGAGTTCGAGTAGCGTTCCATGAACGGAACAACGCCGGTGGATGTGAGCGCGCTGTTCAGCACAGGGCTTCCCCCCGGACGGATGTGCGACAAATCGTGCCCCACGCCGCCGCGCCGCTTCATCAGTTGCACCTGTTCTTCGTCCACGCGCATGATGCCGCCGTATGAGTCGGCTTCCTGCTGGTATCCAATCACAAAGCAATTCGACAGCGACGCAATTTGTTGTGAATTACCGATACCTGTCATAGGTCCTCCTTGCGGTATCACATACTTGAAATCTTTCAGCAATTCCATGATTTCTTTTGCGTTCATCGGATTTTCGTATTTTTTTTCAATACGTTCAAATTCGTTAGCCAAGCGACGGTGCATATCGTCGGGCGTTTGTTCGTAAATATTGCCGAAAGAATCTTTCATGGCATATTTGTTCACCCATACAGCGGCTGCCAGTTCGTCGCCTTTAAAATAATCTTTACTTGCGGCAACGGCGGCGGCGTTGTCATAAATTTTTGGTTTGGCTTGTTTTGAATCCATATTCCTACCCTTGTGTTATTGTATTATATAAAATGTGTGCTCTTTTGAAAAAGTAATGCAAGTTATCTGTCTTTTGTCAGACAAACAAATTGTTTTATTAACTAATAATTAACAACAAGGGGTAACACAAGCATACATAAACAAAAAACGACTTATCAACATTGTGTTGAAAAATCGTTTTTGTTATTTTGCAAAAAGGGGATTTTATTGATGCAAGCCGCTATGGGCGTCATAAACCCATATATCTTCAGGGCATTTCTGGAAAGTGTTCAGGAAATTATCCATAGCATTGTATGCCGAGTGAATGTCTGAAAACGATTGTGCAGAAATACATGACAAGCCGTTTCTGAAATGGAAAGAAGTAGGCGAATAGCCTTTACTTTCAAGCAATGCCGTCATCCGTTCGGCATTCGCCGGCACTCCGAAGCATCCGAATACCACATGGTAGCGCTGACTTTCGAGCGATTTGTCAACTGCTTCAGCAGACTGTTGTTGCTGCTGCTCTTGCTGCTGTAGGGAGTCTAAACGAGCTTGCTCCGCTTTTGCAATGCTATCTTGACGCGCCGTTTCTATTTTTTTGCGAGCCAGTTCCGCTTTTGATGGGTTACGTAAAATGGATGTATTAATCCATTCGCAGCTGCTTACTGATAATAAAATGCTGCATGTCAAAATAATGTAACTTACTTTTTTCATATACTGATAAATTATAATAGACTAAATAAAAGTCAAATATACACACATATTTTAAAATAAACAAAAAAAAGTGTAAAAAAAGTAAAAAAAATACTACCTTTACGCCCGCATGAAATGGTTTGTATCTATTGTGTTATTGACTTTATGGTTGCCTGTATTAAAAGCTCAAGATACTTTGAATCTGCTTTTTATAGGCGATGTAATGGCGCATCAAAAGCAACTTGATGCGGCAAGGATGGGCATGGCATATTCTTTCGATACTTGTTTTGCCTACATCAAGCCGTATCTTTCGGAAGCGGATATAGCTATTGCAAACCTCGAAGTTACGCTTGCCGGAGCGCCTTACAGCGGCTATCCGACATTCAGTGCGCCCGACGAGTTGGCTACAGCCCTTAAAAAATCGGGGGTGGACATCCTGCTGACCGCCAATAACCATACGTGCGACAAGGGCAAAACAGGCGTAGAGCGTACGATAAAAATACTTGATTCATTGGATATTGTGCATACGGGTACTTTTTACGACAGCGCCCACCGCGCACAAACGTATCCGTTGTTGTTGCAAAAAAACAATATTTCAGTGGCGTTGCTGAATTACACTTACGGCACTAATGATATTCCCACGCCTTCCCCTACGATAGTGAACCGTATTGATACCGTACAAATAGCTATCGACATTGCACGGGCAAAAACGCTATCGCCCGACGTGATTGCCGTGGCGATACATTGGGGCGAAGAATATAAATTATATGCCAATCAGGTGCAGCGCAACGCGGCGGCTTTTCTGCTTCGGCAGGGCGTACAACTTGTTATTGGAAGCCATCCGCATGTGTTACAAGGTATGGAATTGTACACGTCGGATGATTCTACCGTTCGACACGCGGTGGTGTACTCATTGGGGAATTTCATTTCGAACATGACGGCGGCGAATACTGAGATTGGCGCAATGGCGCGTATCCGTGTGGTAAAAAACAACGAAAAAACCGTTATTGAAAAAGGCGAGTATATGTTTACATGGACTTATAAGCCGGTAAAAAACAATATACGGCATTTTTATGTGCTTCCGGCGGCGGTATATGCGAATGATTCGACGTTTTTTGCAGATGACAAAGCGTATGCACGCATGATAAATTCGCTGGATCACATGCGTACATTATATAAAGAAACAACCATAGGATTTACAGAATATACAGAATAAAACAACGAATACGATGAATGCAATAATTTCAACAAATTTTCATTTTGCCAAGCAAACCAACAAGTATGTGGGCAAAGTCCGCGATGTATATACCATTGATGATAAATATTTGGTGATGGTAGCTACTGACCGCATTTCGGCTTTTGATGTAGTGCTGCCCAAAGGCATTCCTTACAAAGGACAGGTGCTAAATCAGATTGCCGCGCGTTTTTTGGCGGCGACAGCCGACATTGTGCCGAATTGGCGTATCGCTTCGCCCGACCCGATGGTAACTGTGGGCTACCGTTGCCGCCCGTTTCCGGTGGAGATGATTGTGCGGGGCTATCTGACCGGAAGTTCGTGGCGCGCCTACAAAGCCGGAGCGCGTGAAATTTGTGGTGTGAAAATTCCGGACGGTATGCGCGAACATCAGGCTTTTGAAACGCCTATCATTACGCCTACCACAAAAGCAGAACAAGGGCTGCACGATGAAGATATTTCGCGCGACGAAATTCTGCAACGCGGATTGGTCAGCGAAGCCGATTATGTGCAACTCGAAAAGGCTGCGCTGGCGTTGTTCAACCGTGGTACGCAAATGGCTGCCGAACGCGGATTAATATTGGTGGATACGAAATATGAATTTGGAAAAAAAGACGACAAAGTGTATTTGATAGATGAAATACACACGCCCGATTCGTCGCGCTATTTCTACGCTGACGGCTACGCCGAACGCTTTGCCAAAGGCGAACAGCAACGCCAACTGTCGAAAGAATTTGTGCGGGAATGGCTGATGGATAACGGATTTAGCGGAAAAGAAGGACAACAAGCGCCGCCGATGACCGACGAAGTGGTACGCGGTATTACCGAACGTTATATTGAATTGTATGAAAACATCACGGGCGAAAAATTCCGCCCCGAACCGTATTCCGACAACATTTACGAACGCATCGAAGTGAATGCACAAAACATGCTGGCTCGATTATGAAAAAAAACATTATCCTCTTCTTTTTGCTTTGTATTGCGCCGTGTATGCAGGCGCAAGATGACATTTTGCCGCCGCCTGTAACTACTTCGTCGGAGCAGGTACGCATAGAGGGAAAGGTATACTACATTCATCTTGTGCTGAAAAAGCAAACGCTGTATTCCATTTCGCGGCATTACGGCGTGAGCGTGGATGAACTGAAAGCCTTGAACCCGCAACTGACGGAAGGATTGAAAGAAGGCGACCGTTTGAAAATCCCTGTGATTAAAGGTCATATTTTCTCCGACAATCAAGCGCAGGAACAAACATACTACACGCACCTTGTGTTGAAAAAGCAAACGCTGTATTCCATTTCGCGGCACTACGGCGTAAGCATGGACGAGCTGAAAGCGTTGAATCCGCAATTGGCGGACGGGTTGAAAGAAGGCGACCATTTGAAAATTCCTGTCGTCAAAACCACTGTACCGCCCGATGATACGACGAAAAACACGGCGGCGCAAACGCCGCCGCCGCCCGCATCGGATATCGTAATACAACCTTTTACGGCTGAAAACATATTGCCGCTTGCCGACTCTGTGGATTCGACATCCATACAGCCGCCCTACGGCGCATATCTTGAAGAAACGCAGCCGCCGTGCGGCGTACAGCCTTACGACCCCGAAACAACGGCGTACCGTATTGCGCTGGTATTGCCGTTTGAAAAGCTGCCGACGTCTGAAATTGCTGTGTCCGATACATCGAAAGAAATACTGCCCGAACGCCTTCACGCGTCCAATAACTTCATGGAATTTTACGCCGGCTTTTTGTTGGCATTGGAAGATATGAAACGGCAAGGCTTTTCGTTCTACCTTTCCGTGTACGACGAAAACAACCTTGACGCGCTGATGCAGCAAGACCAATTTCGATATGCCGACTTGGTTATAGGACCTGTGTATGCGTCGTCTTTAAAAACATTTTTGCCTTATGCGCAGGAACGGAAAATCAACGTAGTGTCGCCGCTCGACCCGAAAGCAGAAACGCTACTGCGCCGCAATCCTACATTTTTCCAAGTGCCGCCCGTATTCTATGCACAACAAGAAAAACTGACGGAACATATTCCGTGGAAAACCGACCGCGTGCTGCTGATTTACGAAGAAGACGGCAAGGAAGACAAACTTGTGCAAAGCTACAAAACCATGCTTAACGCGAAAGCCGATACGGTAATTACGTTTCACTATAAAGTAGCAAAAGGACTGTTGGTGCGTGATAATCTGCGCCCTTTGCTGAGCCGCGGCATACACAACCATATTGTGGTAGCGTCGAACAATGAAGCGCTCGTGTCGGACGTAGCCTCCAACCTAAGCTACCTGCACACGATTTTGAAATACCCTGCCACGCTTTACGGGCAGGCGGCGTGGCGGAATTTTGAAAACGTAGACTTGACATATTTCCACCACATGAACCTGCACCTCGCCGTGCCGTTTGTCGTAGACTACCGACGCGGCGACGTGCGGCGGTTTGTGGCGCGCTTCCACGTACAATTCAAAGCAGACCCCTCGCAATATGCGTTTCAAGGCTACGACGTAGCTTTCTATTTCGCCACGGCGCTGCGCAATTACGGCAAAGACTTTGCCGGCTGCCTTTCGGGCATGACGCTCGAACTGCTGCAAGGCGACTATATTTTCCGCCGCCCCTCTTCCGACGCGGGATACCTCAACACCGGCTCGTGCCTCATCACTTACACGCCCGATTTTTTCATCAATAAAGAAACAAGAATTACTAATAAATAAAGATAATGAATATGGACGATTCTCTTAACACCCAACAACCTGCTGCAGCCAACCCTCAGGCGAAAACCGCCAAAACCGTGATGATTGTCTTAGCCTGCGCGCTGGCGCTCGTGGCGGCGGTATTCGCATACGTGTGGATAGACCGCGCAAAAATAATTGGCGAACTGACCACCGACAAAACCGCGCTGGAACATAACCTCGAACAGTTGCGCGACGAATATGCGCAACTCGAAACGTCCAACGATACGCTTAACGCTAACTTGGCGGAAGAACGCGAAAAAGTAGACGTGCTCATCGAACGCCTGAAAACGACGGAAGCCGCCAACCGTTCAAAAATACGCCAATATGAAAAAGAATTGGGTTCGCTGCGCGATATTATGCGCAACTATGTACAACAAATCGACTCCCTCAATACGCTAAACCAGCGGCTGCGCGCCGAAACCGTGATAGCCAAAACCGAAGCGCGCGACGTAAGCCGCAAATACGAAACGCTGGTGAAACACACCGACGACCTTACCGCGCAAGTCGAAAAAGGCGCGGCGGTGAAAGTGCGCGACGTCCACGTTACCGCCATCACGGAAAAAGGCAAAGAAACGCCGCGTTCGCGCAATACGGCGCAAATACGCACCTGCTTCTCATTCCTCGAAAACAGCATCGCCGCCAAAGGCGTACGCAACGTATACATCAGAGTCAAAGGCGCCGACGGAATTATACTGGCGCAGGCGGAAAACACATACTTCACCGCAGGCGGCGAACAACTTATCTACTCCGCCGTGCGCGAAATAGACTATCAAGGCGACGACTTGGACGTGTGCGTCTACTACGGAAGCCGCAACGACCGCTTCGTCAAAGGCGAATATACGGTAGATATCTATTCGGGCGGCGCGCTTGTCGGCAGCGGACAGTTGCTGCTGAAATAACCCCTCACTTCCCCCGATACTCACTCGGCGACATGCCTACAAGCCGTTTGAAGTATTTCCCGAAAAACGACTGGTTGGCAAAGTTCAGTTCATCGCTGATTTGCTGTATCGTCATATTGGTCGATTTGAGCAGCGATTTGGCTTCCAGCAACACATAGTCGGTTATCCATTCAAACGCCGATTTGCCGGTTGTTTCCTTGATGGCGGCGGATAAATATTTTGGCGCCACGCACAACTTGTCGGCATAAAAACCCACCTCGCGCGAATCCTTGTAATGTTGCAGCACCAAACGGTAAAACGAGTTGAACAGTTCGTCCTTTTTGTTTGTGGGGGCGGCATTTTCTTGTCGCAGCTGGTCAACATCGTTGATACCGTAGAAAAAAGCCTGCGACAGCAAGCGTACCATTTCCAACCGGTGCGGGTTACGGATTTGTTGTACAGCCTTTTTAATCGTATAATAATAGTCCGAGACAAGCGCCATCTCCTCGTCGTTCAGATGCACCACCGGATTTTCTCTCAGGTAGAGGAATACGGGAATCACATCTTTCATGTTCAGTTCGAGGTTTTCGATAAAACGTTGCGACATGACGGTCATCAATGCCGAAAAGTCATCGCTCCGGT
>JAITPN010000001.1 GCA_031289415.1 Prevotellaceae bacterium
ATCCTTCCTGCTTCAAAAACTCCAAAGTCGTTTCAACAATGTTTTCCCTCTCTCTTGCAATTTCTACTACCGCCTTGCCTTCTTCATATATGCAATTCCTATCTGGATGTTTTTGAACCCTCATAAAACTGTTTTGCCGGTTTTCATTTATCGAAAACAAATAATTGCTCTTGACATCTATATTTGTGTCAATCCATATACAAGATTTATAATTTGGTAATAGAATATGTGGATGTGTTTTATGCCATTTATAATTTGTTCTGTCATCGTACTCAGTGTATTCAAGGGGGCGTATTTTCCATATCCCACATATATGTTGGTCTTGTAATTTTTGATTATCCGTAAAACAGATATAATCATAATCATAATTTATGTACTGGTGTTGCAGTAGGTTATCATAATCTCCTGTTAAACAGGTATAAACAACTTTGTCCCTGTTTTGTATACCAATAGTTTTTCTATATTCACTACTGTTTAATACGGCAATTTGCACGGATAGTTCATGCAACTCACGTGATAGTTCATGCAATTCACATCTAATTATTTCGGTTTGTTGATAAACTGGACGATAAAGAGCCTTTATTAAAACCCTATACACCGGTCTCAGTAATTTTTTTATCAGTTGTTTTACGGCATAGCATGGGGGGGGGGGATAAATGTAATTCATTTTTCTTTCTGCTTAAATGTATTGATTCGGAAGCGATTACTATTTCCCCAGCTTCCGATTTTATTATTTTGTTACAGCGCTCCACCACAAGAGAAGAGTGCCGCTTCTGCAAAATGTATGTACCCATCCGAAATATCAACACCACGAATCACAAATTACCTCTGTGCAGCCATCATAACGTACAACGCCCCACAGTGTATAGTAGGGCGGCGAGGGGCACCAGGGCGAGCGCATTAAAATTATGCATGAAATAGACGTAAAATAGGCATTTCAGATGCCAAATCGCAAACCAGCCCTAATAGTCTAGTGTTTTGAATTGTTTAATTCTGTCAAAACATCCATGCCGAATGCAGATTTTTCATTTTCGAGACATAAAAGGCTGTAATTTCAGGTTTCATCAAGCTTTTTGCCTGTTTTGCGCCATATTTTAATGCGCGCGTCCTGGTACAGGGTACTTTTTGAAAATGCCAACTCCCAAATGATTAACCACAAACGGCACGAACGAAGATGAACCGAATTTTATGCCATTCCGTTTGTGGCGTTTTCGCGCTTGCGGTTGTCAGCGGCGCACTACTTGACGTAATCGCGCGTTAGAGTGTATCCCTTTATAGTGTCAGAGAGGAAATAATTCATGAAAAATAATCGCGTAAGAATATCATTTGTTTTTCTGTTGTATTTTGTAGCAATAGCTTGTTATGCAGATGATAAAATCAAAGAATTTATGTTAAAAAACAATATGGAGTATCCATTTAATATCACCGTAAATATAAATGCTTCTTCTTATGTTCTATCGGAGTATGGAGAACAGGCATTAACACACGAACAAAAAGAATTGTTAGAACATTTTGTCGGACTGTTGAGAAGCGATATAAAATATTATAAAGAACTAAAAAAACATACATCATCCGAAGCAATGACAATTAATAGTGTAAAAATATTTAACAATGGAATAGAGGAATATATAATGGTTGGTATTGAAGTATATACAAATACCAAACATGGAGATATGTCAAAATATGACGCGAAAAATGAAATATGGAGAACATCAATTTTAACGCTATATTCAACAAGAAATTTAAAATTCAAATACCGGATATTTTAGCACGATTTGGCGCCGGCTCCCAAATGATTAAGCATGAATGAATATTATGTGCGCTCCCGCCGCTGCGCGGCGCTAGTGTTCTATCTTATACAACTAGCATAATTACAGCTTAGCCTTTTGAATTTTAGCAAGAATATCATCTGCTTTTTTAACCCATTTGAAAGCACGACCGGAAGCGTTCCATGTTTCGATATAATCTTTGATAGCTTTTTTTAACTGGGTGGTCGAGTCCCAACTTTCTCTGCGTATCCGTTTGTTTGTTATTTCCGCAAACCATCTTTCTATTAGATTTAGCCATTAAGATAGAACACTAGGGATTGGTGGGAATTCAGCTCGGGCGGCGGTCGCAACCTTCGGTTGCTAATGTCGCTACGGTGCGAGCGAAGCTCGCATTCCCGCTTGCCGCCTATTCTCGCCGCCTTGCGCTCAACCAAGATTGTAGCGGAAAGCCCGTCCGCGCGTCTTCGAGAATTATCTGCACAAAGCATCATCGGCGCTACACCGCCGTGCGCGTTAGCGCACATATAATCCTTCTTCTCGGTGCAAGGGCTTGCCCTTACACCGTGTTAGAAACATCGCACCTATATTCATGCCCCCCCCCGAATGCTGCACACGAAATATTGAAGAGAATTTAACCACGCCAGATAAACCACAAGAATAGCGCAGCTGCCGTCGTTGTGATGAATGTAAATGGCACTCCGATTTTTAACCATCCCCAAAAATTCAGTTGTATCCCTTCTTTTTTGAGTATACCAACGGCAACTATATTTGCAGATGCACCGAATGGGGTAAGGTTACCGCCAAGGCAGGAACCAATCAAAAGGGCAAACATATAAAGTTCTTTCGCCATGCCAAGGTCTGCTGCCATTACAGATATTACCGGAAGCATCGCTATAATATATGGAACATTATCAACAAAGCCGGATATTATTATTGATACCAAAAATATAATAACAAAACCCAAAAGAACATTTCCGCCTGTGGCGTTGCTTAAAAAAAGCGCAAAGCTGCCGAGTAAACCTGTTTCGGAGAGTGCGCCTATTACAATAAATATGCCGATTAAAAATAATATCGTTTCCCAATCAAGACCAAAAATTAGGTTTTTTACCTGCGCGGAATTTTGTTTGGCTGTAGTGAAACGAGTGCCGTACCACACAACGCTTACTATCCCCAAAATCAATACCAAAAGTCCCGAGGCAAGCGTTACGCCTGAATTCAAAATAAATGAACAGACGGCAAGACCGGCTATCATCAATAAAAGTAAAATGCTCGGCACAATAGAAATGATTGGTTCAGGCTCCACCGTAATTTTTTTTGTTGCGACTTTCGCGAAAATAAAATAAAAGAATATGGCTCCCGCGATCATTCCCGCCTGCACGATAAAAAATATTGAGGGGCGTCCATGAAAAAAAATAAAATC
>JAITPN010000032.1 GCA_031289415.1 Prevotellaceae bacterium
ATACTCATAACGATATGCAGGCGATTTGCGCTTTTCAAACATCTCGGCAATCAGTTTATTGCCTCTGCTTAATGTGTTGAGCAATTCTCGAATGGAATTAAAATGATTCATATTATATATTTAATTTTTCTGCAAAATCACCACTTCATTTTGACATTTTTTGACAAAATATCTTGATTAATTAATTTTCTGTTATACAACTTTAAACTGATTTCCTGCAAATACCTTACTCTTCTCCAATAGTTCCAATAATTTTGTCGACAAGCCACAGCGTTACAAACGTATTTTTTATCAATTTGCAGAAGTATAGCTAATGATAATCTGCCCGCATTTTGCACACCGCTCGTCACGTTCGATTTTACTTACATGAACATATCAGTCTCCTATGTGGCGGCAAACTTTTGTTTTTCTTCTCTCAATTTCTTTATTTTATTTGCAAAAAACATAACATTATCTTTATTATATATCTATCATTTAGCTAATTATTTTTTTTGAATTATCAAAAATCACACAAATGTACAAAAATAATTAACAATGAGGAAAAATATAACAATAATAATTTCTTCTATTAGTTTGCATTAAACTGCGAAACTACCATAGCAGCTGTCGTCCGTTGTCAAAATTTGAGCAACGAAACAAGATAGCACTAACGGCTATCTATTCACAGCTCAATAAAAAAAAGGCGAAAGTTAAATCCCTTTCGCCTCGTTTTTGTTATTCAATCATTGATTTACAGTTGCGGACCCGACGGAATCAAATCTTTTCCTTCGGGTAAGTATTGTTCAAAGTTCTTGATATACTTTGCTGCCAACGATTTTGCTTTTTCTTCCCATTCGCCTTTGTTTGCATAAGTGTCGCGCGGGTCTAAAAGACCTTCCGATACGTTATTCAGTTTTTTAGGCACGTACAAGTTCAACACAGGAATATGTATTTTTTCGGCTTTTTCAATTGAGCCGTCAATAATGGCGTCAATAATGGCGCGGGTATCTTTGATAGAGATACGTTTACCAGTGCCGTTCCATCCTGTGTTTACCAAATAAGCGGTGGCGTTGTGTTCTTTCATTTTCTTAGCCAATACGCTTGCATATTTTGTCGGGTGCAAGGTGAGGAACGCTTCGCCGAATGCCGGTGAGAACGACGGAACAGGCTCGGTAATGCCGCGTTCAGTGCCTGCCAACTTCGAGGTATAACCGCAAAGGAAGTGATATTGAGCCGATTTTTCGTCCAAAATTGATACAGGAGGCAATACGCCGAAAGCATCTGCCGACAGGTAAATGATTTTCGAAGCATGTCCGGCACGCGACGGCAACACAATTTTATTAATATGGTGAATCGGATACGACACGCGGGTATTTTCCGTTTTTGAAGCCGCTTTTGAATAGTCGGGTGTGCCGTCCGGTTTTACGGTTACGTTTTCCAGCAACGCATCGCGACGGATTGCACGCCAGATGTCAGGTTCATTTTCTTGACTGAGGTCAATCACTTTTGCATAGCATCCGCCTTCGTAGTTGAATACGCCGTTGTCGTCCCAGCCATGCTCGTCGTCGCCGATGAGGAAACGTTTCGGGTCTGCCGAGAGGGTTGTTTTTCCTGTACCCGACAAGCCGAAGAAGACGGCAACGTCGCCATCTTTGCCCACGTTAGCCGAACAGTGCATAGAAGCAATGCCTCGCAACGGCAGGTAATAATTTTGCATCGAGAACATGCCTTTTTTCATTTCGCCGCCATACCATGTGCCGCCAATGATTTGTTCTCTTTCGGTAAGGTTGAACAACACATATACTTCCGAGTTCAAACCTTGTTCTTTCCATTTCGGGTTCGTGGTTTTTGAGCCGTTGAACACTACGAAATCGGGTTCGCCGTAGTTGAGCAGTTCGTAGTGTGAGGGGCGGATGAACATATTGGTTACGAAATGCGCCTGCCAAGCCACTTCTACAATGAAACGCACTTTCATGCGGGTATCTTCGTTCGTGCCGCAAAAAGTATCAACCACATACAGCTTTTTAGCCGTATTGAGTTGTTTGATGGTTACTGTTTTCAGGTCGTTCCAAATTTCGGTTGCCACCGGTTTGTTGATGTTGCCGTCCCACCAGATGGTGTTTTCCGACACCGCATCTTTCACGATGTACCGGTCTTTCGGAGAGCGACCGGTAAATTTACCCGTATCCACCGATACTGCGCCGGTATTTGTTAATACTCCTTTTTCAAAACCGTCGTTTGCAGCGTCAATTTCCGCTTGGAAAAGTTCTTCATACGATGGGTTATACACAACAGGGATACTGTTGCTAATGCCATACTTACTTAAATCAATTTTTGACATATTATTAAATCTCCTAATTATTAATTATTAAGGCGGCAAAGATAGTACTTTTTTTTCAGAATATCCTCAGGTCTATCATTAAAAAATCATTATTTTTATCTGCCAAAATAGAGAAAAATGTTACAATTATTACTACCTTTGAGGTTTGTATGAGTTTGTTTCGCAACATACTTTTGGAATACTGGGGCTACAATGAATTTCGTCCGTTACAGGAAAAAATTGTAGAGGATGTATATAACGGTCGCGACACCTTGGCGCTGATGCCCACAGGCGGCGGTAAATCAATTACTTTCCAAGTGCCTGCATTGGCGAAAGAAGGGATTTGCTTAGTCGTTACTCCCCTTATTGCCTTGATGAAAGACCAAGTAGAAAACCTAAAAAAACGCCGTATCAAAGCGATGGCAATCTATTCGGGCATGACGGCGCACGAAATGGATATAGCCTTTGACAATGCGATTTACGGCGATTATAAATTCCTGTATCTTTCGCCCGAACGGTTGGCGACAGACCTTTTCCGAGCGCGGGTACAAAAAATGAACGTCAACCTGCTGGCGGTGGACGAAGCGCACTGCATCTCGCAGTGGGGCTACGATTTCCGCCCTTCGTACCTGCAAATTGCCGAAACCCGCACACTTATCCCCGCCGCACCGGTACTTGCCGTAACCGCTACGGCTACGCCTATGGTTGCGCAAGACATCATGGAAAAACTGCATTTTAAAGAAAAAAACCTTCTGCAAAAGAGCTTTGAACGCCGGAATCTTGTGTATGTAGTGCGGAAAGCCGACGACAAACGGACAATGTTGCTGAAAATATGCCGCACCATTTCCGGTACAGGTATCGTGTATGTGCGCAATCGCAAAAATGCGCAAGAATTTGCCGAATTTTTAAACGCCAACCAAGTCAACGCCGATTTTTACCATGCAGGGCTGAGCACCGAGATGCGCAATCGGAAACAAGACGAATGGAAACGAGATTCGACGCGCGTCGTGGTGTGTACCAATGCTTTTGGCATGGGCATTGATAAACCCGACGTGCGGTTTGTGGTGCATATAGACTTGCCCGAAAGCATCGAAGCCTATTTTCAGGAAGCGGGACGCGGCGGGCGCGACGAAAAAACGGCTTACGCCGCATTGCTTTACAACGACACGGACAAAGTGAAATTAGAGCAGCGTTTCAAGATTGCTTTTCCGCCGCTTGATACCATTAGAAAAGTATATCAGGATATATATTCATACTATAACTTGCCTTACGAAGCGGGCAAAGGCACGGTTCACGATTTCAGCCTTATTGATTTTGCCGTGCGTTATAGCATCCATTCCCTTACGGCACACAGCGCCTTGCAATGCCTCGAACGCGAAGGTTATCTTGAAATTACCGATGAGTTAGACAACCCCACTCGTATTATGTTTACCGTAGTGCGCGACGAGTTGTACAAATTACAAGTAGCGAACGCCGACCTTGACCATTTCATTAAAATATTGCTACGGCTTTATGGCGGACTATTTTCGGGTTACGTAAACATCGACGAATCATTCATTGCAAAAGCTAAAGGCGGTACGGTGCAGGAAGTATCGAATTTTTTGCTGAAACTTTCGCGCCTGCACGTCATCAGCTACATTCCCCGAAAACGCACACCGCTGATTATATTCCACAAAGAACGGCTGGACGAACACAATCTGCGCATTTCGACCGATAACTACGGACAACGCAAGCGATGTTTTGAAGAACGAGTGGAAGCCGTGTTGCGCTATGCCGTTACCACCACGCGCTGCCGAAGCAGGCAACTGCTCGACTATTTCGGCGAAACGGACAGCTACCGTTGCGGGCGGTGCGATGTATGCGTGATGCGCAATGAACTTGATTTAAGTCATTATGAATTTGATTTGATACTTAACCAAATAAAACAGACAATTTGTGAAAAAGACTGCACCATCGAACAATGTATGAACAGCCTGCAAGGCGGAAACGACAAGATATTGAAAGTATTGAAATGGTTAATGGAAAATAATAAAATTAAAGAAACCAACAATGGAAAATTACAGTGGCACACCTAAAGAAATCATCTCTTTTGAAGGAAAAATTATTGTAGTAGAGCATGCCAAAACCTGCGCGGAAGCCGTGAAATATTTGGCAAAACAAACAGTCATAGGGTTCGATACCGAAACCCGCCCTTCATTCACGCGCGAAGACCACAAAGTGCGGAGGGTAGCCCTGCTGCAACTCTCTGACGACAAACGCGCCTACCTTTTTCGACTGAACAAAATAGGATTCCCTGAGGATGTACGCAACTTGCTTGCCAATACCGCCATCGTCAAGGTAGGTGCAGCGATACACGACGACATCAAAGCGCTGCAACGCCTTGCTCCGTTCACGCCGTCGTCGTTCATCGACCTTCAGAAAATGGCAGAAGACTACGGCATTACGCAAAAAGCGCTCAAAACGCTGTCGGAAATCGTACTGGATGTTACCATTTCAAAAAAACAACGTTTGACGGATTGGGAATCCTACAAACTCACCGAATCCCAGCAACGCTATGCCGCCACCGATGCGTGGATATGTCATAAAATATACCTTAAATTATTAACGACCGATGTTGTTAGATAAACTGAAAAATTATCGCGTGATTTTGGCGTCGGCTTCTCCGCGCCGCAAAGAGCTGCTGCAAGGCATGGGCATTGCCTACACCGTAGAACTATGCAACGAAGTGGACGAAGCATATCCGCCGGAACTCCCGCTCGACGAAATTCCCGACTTCCTCGCCCGACTAAAATCACAGGCTTTCGCCCGACCGCTTGCCGACGACGAATTGCTCATCACTGCCGACACGGTAGTGCTGTGCAACGGACAGGCGCTCGGCAAACCCACCGACGCCGACAGCGCCGCCTGTATGTTGCAAATGCTGTCGGGGAATATTCATAAAGTGCTTACTGGCGTATGTTTACGCACCAATCGTCGCGAAAAATGCTTCACTGCCCATTCCGAAGTAACGTTCCGTATCCTTTCGCCGGACGAAATCACATACTACATAAACACCTGCAAACCATTCGACAAAGCAGGCGCTTACGGCGTACAAGAATGGATAGGCTACACGGCTATTGAACATATCGAAGGCTCATACTTCAACGTCATGGGGCTGCCCACACAACGGCTGTACGTGGAGCTTGACATGTTTTTAGAGGCGAGCCGTTAATCTATTTCCAAGAAGCCGCGCACCAAGTCTTCCGCCTGTAATTTGGCAGACGCAAGGTCGTCGTTCACCAGTTCAATGTCGAATTGAGGGGCAAAAGTGAGTTCGTATGCCGCCTTGTCGAGGCGCAACCGTATGGTTTCGGGCGTGTCGGTAGCGCGGGCGCTGAGGCGTTGCTGCAACGCTTCGGGCGACGGCGGGCGCACAAATACGGCAAGCGCTTGTTTGCCATACATTTTTTTAAGATTTATGCCGCCTTTCACGTCAATGTCAAATACCACGACATGTCCTTTTTTCCATATCCGTTCCACTTCGCTCCGTAGCGTGCCGTAATATACTCCGGCATACACTTCTTCCCATTCCACAAATTCGCCGCGTTGCACACGGGCGGTGAAATCGTCGGGCGTAAAGAAAAAATAATCCTTACCGTGCTGTTCTTCGCCGCGAGGGGCGCGGCTCGTAGCCGATATAGAAAATTCAAGCGTCGGGAAACGTGTCAGCAGATGCTTCACAATAGTGGTTTTCCCCGACCCTGACGGAGCTGAAAAAATAATCATCCTATTCATCACAATACGTTTAGTAATTGTTCTTTTACCTTTTCCAATTCGTCTTTCATCTGCACCACTATTTTTTGGATGTCGGCATGGTTGGCTTTCGAGCCGAGGGTGTTGATTTCGCGCCCTATTTCCTGCGCAATAAATCCTAATTTACGTCCGGAGGCTTCTTCTTTTGCCGTATCGGAGAAATAATTGCAGTGTTGTTGTAAACGCACTTTTTCTTCCGTAATATCAAGCTTTTCCATATAGTAAATCAATTCCTGTTCAAAGCGGTTTTTGTCGTACTCGCCGGTCGGAATCAGCGCAAGGGCAGACAGGATATGCTGTTTCACCGTATTAATCCGTTGCGGTTCATAGCCGTCCACTTGCTGCAATAATTGACTGATAAGGGTAATGTGTTGCAGAATGTCGCACATGATAATCGCCCCCTCTTCTTGCCGGAAATGGTCAAATATATCCAATGCGTTTGTAAAACAATCTATTATGGTATTCCATTCTTCTTCGTCCAACGTTTCCGCCACCGGCGTCAATATATCGGGCAGGCGCAAGATGGCATTCACCGTCCTGCCGGCGTCCTGTTCCACGTGCATTTCATCCATAAGGCGTTGAATTTGTAAAAAATAAGCCTTAAACACGTCGGGGTTGATAGCGACAATGTCTTTGACGTTGGACTGTGCCGAAGTCAGCATTACCGAGACTTCCACCTTTCCCCGCTGCGCCGTTTTTCCCAAATATCCACGGATTTCCGCTTCTTTCTCGCGATACACGGCGGGTATTTTCAACACTACATCAAGCGATTTGCTGTTTACCGCCCGTATTTCCACCACGATTTGTTTATTATTAAAAAGGCGCTCAGCCCTTCCAAAACCTGTCATTGATTTCGACATACGAAATATTTAAAAAATAAGTAATTTTGCAAAGGTACGCTTTTTTTAAAAAAAGTATTATATTTGCAGCCTCAAATTTTCAAAAAATATAAAATATAACACTTACAAATTATGAGTAAAATTAAAGTAGGGATTAATGGTTTTGGGCGCATCGGACGTTTGGTATTCCGTGCCGCTATTGAAGAACGCAGCGACATTGAAATCGTGGGCATCAATGACTTGATAGATGTAGAATACATGGCATACATGCTTCGCTATGATTCTGTACATGGACAGTTCAAAGGCACTATTGCCGTGAACGACGGCAAGTTGGTAGTTAACGGACAAGCCATCCGCGTAACGGCTGAAAGAGACCCCGCGAACCTGAAATGGAACGAAGTAGGCGCTGAATACGTGGTAGAAAGCACCGGCTTATTCCTCTCCAAAGACAAAGCCGAAGCCCACATTAAGGCTGGCGCAAAACGTGTAGTCATGTCAGCGCCGTCAAAAGACGACACGCCGATGTTTGTATGCGGCGTTAACCATAAAACTTACAAAGGCGAAACTATTGTTTCCAATGCCTCATGTACCACCAACTGCCTTGCGCCGTTGGCTAAAGTAATCAATGATAAATTCGGCATCGTAGAAGGTTTGATGACCACGGTACACGCCACCACCGCTACGCAAAAAACCGTTGACGGTCCGTCGGTAAAAGACTGGCGCGGCGGACGTGCCGCAGGCGGAAACATTATTCCGTCGAGCACCGGCGCAGCAAAAGCTGTAGGCGTTGTTATTCCTTCGCTGAAAGGCAAACTTACAGGCATGTCGCTACGCGTACCAACGCTTGACGTATCGGTAGTTGACCTTACCTGCCGCCTCGAAAAAGCCGCTACGTACGACGAAATCAAAGCCGCCGTGAAAGCCGCTGCCGACGGCGAACTGAAAGGCATATTGGGATATACGGAAGACGACGTAGTGTCAACCGACTTCATTCATGAAAAACGCACTTCAGTGTTTGACGCCAAAGCAGGCATCGCGCTCAACCCTAATTTCGTGAAATTAGTGGCTTGGTACGACAACGAATGGGGCTATTCAAACAAAGTATTGGAACTGATTGCCCACATGGCAACCGTATAAATAACCCTTTTATGAAAAAAAATAGTCCGGCGGTTGGCGTCGGACTATTTTTTTATGCCGATTTATGACTACATTTGTACTAAATTTATGAGACGGACGAGCCAATATAAAATATGGTTATTGCTCTTATCCACAGTGATATGGCACGGTGCGGCGAGGGCGGGCGATACGCTTACCATCCTGTTTACGCACGACCTCCATTCGAGCTTCGCAGGTAGCCGCGAAGCGACGTCCGGCGGCGGCATGGTGCGCACCGGCGGCTATGCGCGGCTTTATACGGCAATAGCGCAACAGCGCGCGCAAAACCCCGCCGCCACACTGCTCGTGGACGGCGGCGATGTCGCCATGGGTACTTTTTTCCAGACGTTGTTTACCTCTCACTTTGCCGAAATGCAACTCATGCACAAAATGGGCTACGAAGCGGTGGCTACCGGCAACCACGATTTCGATTTCGGCGTAGAGGCTTTGGAGCAGGCTATACGTGCGGCGGCGGCGGCTGATTCGTTGCAGACGTGCGCAATGGTTGTGTCGAACCTCAAAGGGATAGCAGGTGTACAAGCCTGTAAGATAGTAGAAAAAGCAGGTTTCCGTATCGGCATTTTCGGACTTTTGGGGGCTGAAGCTTATTCGCAAAGCCTCATTGACAAGACATTGTTGTATGAAAATACAGAAACAGCGGCTACACGCATGGTTGCCTACCTGCGCGACAGCGCAAAGGCAGACGTCGTGCTGTGCCTCTCCCATTCGGGAACGCACAAAATTCCGAAATATTCCGAAGATGAACAGTTAGCCCGCAAAGTACAAGGCATCGACGTCATCATAAGCGGACATTCGCACAGCCTGCTGCCGGAGCCGTTGACGGCGGGGCAAACGGTGATTGTGTCGGCAGGCGCTTTTGGGAAATACCTCGGATGCCTGAAGTTAGCGAGACACGGCGACAGACCTCATTGCGTGTCGTATACGTTGGTGAAAATAGACAGCGCGTATGCCGAAAATGTGGAAATAGCTGCGGAAATCATGCGCTATAAGAGGATTGTGGAACGGCAATATCTTGACGCCGAAAATCTTGGATTCGACGAACCGGTAGCCGACGTTGCCGCAAGTGTATTTGCTAATTCCGACAGCGTCGCCTTGGGCTGCCTCATTGCCGACGCTTACCGGCACGCGGTGCAGGAAGCCGAAAACAGGCATGTTGACGTGGCTGTAGCGCCCCTTGGCTCTGTGCGCGAAAATTTGTATGAAGGCAGGGTTACCACCGAAGAAATTTTCGGCATCCTGCCGTTAGGCGTGGGCGCGGACGGAACACCGGGTTTTCCGTTAGTGAAGGTCTATCTCTACGGACACGAACTGCGCGACTTGTGCGAAACCGACGCTTCGCTTTCGCATATACTCCCCGATGCGCAGTTGTTTTTTAGCGGTATCCGTTATACCTACTATGCAGGCAGTTTGTTTTGCAACAAGGTAAAAAAGGTGGAAACGCTTGATTCATCGGGAATTTATACGATACCGGAGGAGGATAAGTTATATAGCGTAACCTCCGACCTCTATACGGCACAACTGATAAGCATCGTAAAAGCCAACACGTTCGGCATATTGTCCATCGTTCCGAAAAATGCAGAGGGAGCGCCTATTACAGATTTACACGAAGCGATAGTACACGACCGTGCGGGCAATGAAATAAAGGGATGGACGGCATTGCTGCATTATTTGAAAAAGACGGATACGCTACGCGATACCCCTCCCCTATTCAGCTATACCTCGCGGTTGGAAGAACAAAAAACAGCGTTGCCTGCATTTTCTTTGAAAGAAGAATATACGTACATGACTACGTTTGCGTTATGTGTTTATGTGGCGGTGGCGATGGCGGTGGCGCTATTGGTTGCCAGCGTATTATGGATTATTGTGAAAAAAGTGAGGGGAGTGAAGAGTTAAGAGTTAAGAGTTAAGAGTGAAGAGTTAAGAGTTAAGAGTTAAGAGTTAAGAGTGAAGGGTGAAGCGAAGCCTTCGGACGAAAAAACACTCTGTTAAGGCAAGGTTCTACCTTGTCTTTTTTATCCTTGCAGGCTGTGCCTGCATGGAGGCAGAGCCTCAAAAGATAGACGGCGCGAGGCAGAGCCTACGCGCCAACAAGCAGAGCCTACGCGCCAACAAGGACTTTGGGGACTTGGGGGACTCTAGTGGGGAGCGGGGTGAAGGGTGAAGCGAAGCCTTCGGACGAAAAAAACACTTCACGCATTACGCTTCACGCTTCACTTTTTGAGCGAAAAAACACTTCACTCATCTCGCTTCACGCTTCACGCTTCACCCTTAAACAACTTAACGATTCAACTATGTTAATTCTACGGAAAGTCCCAATGAGGATACAATTCTGTAAAATGTGGAAACTTTTGGTTCTGTTCTGCCTGTTTCGATACGCGATATGTAGGATTTGTTCGATCCTATTTTTTCAGCCAGTTTTGCCTGTGTCATTCCGGCTTTTTTCCTTGCCTGCTCTATAATTTGACCGGTGTAAAAAGCATACGCTTTTTCTTCCGCCTCAATTCTTGAGGGAGTACCCTCTTTGCCGAATTTGGCATCAAGAACTTCGTCGTAGTCAACGATTTTGTGATTGTTTGTCTGCATAATATTCATTTTTAATGTTAAAAGCTTTATCTATTTCGTTTGTCGGCGTTTTTTGTGTTTTCTTCTGGAATCCGTTGAATAATACAACAATATTTTCCTCGTCAAAAATAAAAAACACACGATAAATATTTCCGTTATATTTAATTTTTAATTCGTATAACCCATCTCTGATAAGACTTACAAACTTAACAGGAACTCTGTCTTGAGTTTTAAGAAGCAAAAGGCAATAATCAATTTTATCCTTCTCGTTCTCTGTTAATGTTTCTTTGAAAGCTAGAAAATAGCCTCATATAGCTTTATCTTTCTTTTCATGCGGCAAAGGTATAAAAAGTTTATCAGTTGAGCAACTTTTTTTGCTATTTTTTGCCTTTTTTTATGATTAAGGGATTAGGAATTAAGACGGAACGTAGCGTAGCAAAGATATAAAGACGCACGGATTGCAAATCCGCGCGAGCAGAGAGTTAAGAGTGATGTGTTAAGAGTGAAGAGTTAAGAGTTAAGAGTTAAGGGTGAAGGGTGAAGAGTTAAGGGTGAAGCCTTCGGACGAAAAAACACTTCACGCATTACGCTTCACGCTTCACTTTTTGAGCAACAAAACACTTCACGCATTACGCTTCACGCTTCACTTTTTTAGCGACAAAAAGTTTCTCAAAAGCAGCCGTCATGGCAGGCTTGACCCGCCATCCCCTGATTATCAGGGTGTATTTTTTCGGGGGATTCCGTGTCAAGCACGGAATGACGGTTTTTTGAACGGATTCCGCGCGAGCAGATACGCTGTCGATTCAATCCCGATAGTGGATTGCATGTTTATAGCAAATATATGATAATAAGGATAATGCGACCCCGAAGGGGTCGTATGTGGGTGGGAGGATATTCGGTGCTATATACATGTGAATCCTTCGGATTCTCTGTTAAGGCAAGGTTCTACCTTGTCTTTTTTATCCTTGCAGGCTGTGCCTGCATGGAGGCACAGCCTCAAAAGATAGACGGCGCGAGGCAGAGCCTACGCGCCAACAAGGACTTTGGGGACTTGGGGGACTCTAGTGGGGAGCGGGGTGAAGAGTGAAGCGAAGCCTTCGGACGAAAAAACGCTTCACCGCGCAAGCGGATTTGTAATCCGTGCGCGGCGCGGCTAAGATATAAAGACGCACGGATTGCAAATCCGCGCGAGCAGAAAGACGGCGCGAGGCAGAGCTTATGCGCCAATAAGGACTTTGGGGACTTGGGGGACTATAGTGGGGAGCGGGGAGATAAAGGCGCACGGATTGCAAATCCGCGCGAGCGGAAAAAACACTTCACACTTAACTCTTCTCCCTTAACTCTTCACACTTAACTCTTAACACTTAACTCTTCACTCTTAACACTTAACTGTTAACACTTAACTCATCACTCTTCACACTTTACTCTTAACACTTAACTTTTTCCAACCCTTCACTTTTTCCAACACTTCACAAAAAAACAGAACACCCGCAACCAAGGGGTTGCGGGTGTTTTGTTTTGTCGCTGTGTAGCGTTATTAGTCTTCTACAAACACTACGCGGCGGTTGTATTTACGGTTCGTATCGTCCACATTCGGGATTGCCGGTTGCGATTTTCCTTTAGACGTAACTTTGATACGGCTGGCAGAAATGCCGTTGGCAACCAACCAGTCTTTCACAATCTGAGCGCGGCGTTTACCCAAATCCAAATTGTAGTCGTCGGTAGCGGAATCGTCCGTATGTCCGACTAACGTAACGTTGATTTCGGGATGTCTCTTCAGCGTTTCTACATTGTCTTCCAAAATGGATCCCATGTTCGCCAATATCACCGTTCTATCCAAATCGAAGCCATAGACTGTTTTCAAGCGGTATTCTTCATTGCTGATGAGCGCTTTTATTTCGTCCTGCGAGCGGATGATTTCTTTTGTGTTGTTCGACACGATATTGCTCACTTCGTCTGCCGTTATGGGCGTTACTTGGTTTACTACGTGTACCAAATGGGGCGCTTTGTCGCGCACTCTTCTTGCCGATTTGTTGAAGCTCGGTTTGAAGCCGAACGACAGCTGCACTTTCAAGCCTACGGCAAACGTATTCAAGCGGTCGGTGAAGCTATATGCCGAGCCGTTGGTACGGTTGGCATGCACGGCATTGATTGCAGGGGTGTTGATTTTTTCGTAGTCTGGTCCGAGGTCATTGTACTGGATGATTTGACTGCTGCGGTCTCCTTTGCGGATGTCGTTGAGACCGTAGTCGGCAAACACGCCTGAGTAGAGCGAGAATCTTTCGCTCAAGCGCCATTTCACGCCTGCTTCGAGGGTGAGCGCCCAGTTCCATTTCGCACTCCATTCGCCATTGGCTTCCGCTTGACGCTTTCCGAAGCCATGCTCAGGGCGATCAATGGCGTCGCCGGAATTTTCACCATTGCTATCGCGGACGAAAGCCTTAGCGGTATAGTCGCCCGATGCGGTATATTTGGTTCGGACGGGGATACCGATTTTCAATCCGCCGGCGACATAGACTTTTTGTTTTTTCCAAAAATTATGTCTCTTCCACGGATGAAACTGGTAGCGTGCCGTAATCGGGACGTTGATGTAGTAGGCAGTGTATTTCTGCTTGTAGTCATTCCCAGTGATTTCCAAATTCAAGGGTTTGTCAATACCTCCGAAGCTGGGAATTACATAGAAATCCTGAAATTTTGAAATATTCAAAGACGAACTTAAGGCAGAAAATTCTGCGCCGATACCTACACTCCATTTGTAATTGATGTAATAATTATAGCCTAATCCGCCGAGATAACCCAGCCCACCGCTACGGTCGCCGTAAGAAACGTCGTATATCAACGAGGGGTAACCAATGCCGCCCCACGCCGACAATTCGTGTTTATACTGGGGGTACGACGATGCTTCGAGCGTCGTATTGGCTTGTTGGGCTATAGAGGCAGTCGCCAGCAAGCAACTTGTAATAATCATTATTAACTTTCTCATATTCTGATAATTTTTAATATATTTTCTATTTAATAATAAACAATCGTTGGCGGCTACGGTGTCGCAACCGCCTCAGATTGTGTTTATTTAGTTTCCAGTTATTACTGTAAATGTTTTCGTACGTGTATTATCTATATTAATCTGAATCAGATAAATACCTGTAGCGTTCGGCATACGTATTTTCACTTCATCCGCGGGCGTTGCGCTTTCGAGGAATTCTCCCAAAATGCTATACAAGCGGATGCTGCGAACGGTAGCCGCACCTGTTATCGTAATCACCTCGCCCGATTTTACAGGGTTCGGATACACGGAGATACCTTCGCTGGTAATCACAGTCGGGCTGAAGCCGCATGATACAAACGTACCATACTGCGTTTCGGCAACAATGTGATAGACCGCATTCGGGTCCAAATTCGCGTCATAGAGGTACGTGAGGTCTTCGCCAACGACTAAGACGTTGTTCTTGTACCACTGTATGTTCGAGAATTTGTAGCCGCCGTTGGTGGCTTCGTCGGTATTCACTACCAGCATGTCGTTCCAACGTTGCGAGAGCACTTCGGGTTTAATCAGTACGTTGTAGAAGACTGACTTCAGGGCGCCGCAGTCGCCGGATACTATCACGTGATAGCGTCCTGTGTGGTACGTATCTACTTTGTCGATGGTGTAGGTCGCTTTGTCTGCGCCCGGCACAATTGATCCGTCTTTGTACCATTGGTAGCGTAGGTTGTAGCCGGTAGCTCCTACGAAGAGGTCGCCTGTGGTAGATTCGCCTTGGCAGTATTCCAATTCCTTCGGGGCGTCAAGTTCGCCGTATGTCGGATTCAAGCGTACTTTCGGTATTACGGTGATGATAAATGATTCCGATGCACCGGTGTACGTGTTTCCGCCGTAGGTCAAAGTCGGCGTGATGGTAATCGTAGCCTCTGTAGGCGTACTCAGGCTGCTTGCGCTTATCGTAGCCGGATGCAATCCGGGAACGCTCCGCGGATGTGTACCAGCCGTATTACTTGAAGCTAAGCCTATAGCCGGATTGCTGTTAGTCCAGTCGATATAGTATCCGTTGCCTGAGGGCAAACCTATGGGTACAATCGGGTCAGTGTCTTCATCTTCGCAAACCGTGATATTGCCTATCGGGTCAATACTGAGCGCGGGGGCAACCAATATATAGAACGTTATCGGAGCGCCTTCGCAGGTTAGTCCGTTATCGGTATATATCGGCGTAACCGTTACCAAGCTTTGAATCGGCAGGTCGCTGTAGTTTTCCGTCGTAAATTCGGGAATAACATGGTTAGCGGGTGTTGTAACACCAGTAGTCGGGTATCCCACAGGGTCGGCAAGTATTGCCGGATTATGAATTACCCACCGGTAATTGGTAGCCGTACCGAGCAAGTCGATGTCAAGCACTTTCGTACCTACATTAGCCAGTATATTCGATATTGGGTTAGCCACAGGCGTGGGAAGCACGCTAATGCTAAACGTCTGGGCAGTACCTTCGCACACCAAACCGTCGGTGGTGATGGTAGGCGTAACTTTGATATACTCGGTTCGCGTTGCTGTACCGGTATTTACCAAGCGCGGGAGCGTGATGAGGCTTTCGCCGTTGTCTTGCAAGCCTAAGGCTGAGGCTTCCGGTGAATCGGTTGCGTCCACTACTTGCCATTTGAACGTGGTGTTAGCCGAGCCGGTAAACTGTATGGCGGGCAATTCGCTGTTGTTACATTCCACGATGCTGCTTACAGGGTCAACCGTAGGTTCGGGCAAGCGCGTCAAGGTGAACACGGTGGATACGCCTTTGTTGTTGTTCCATATCGGAATCACACGGAACGTAGCCGAGCCGGTTAGCGTCGATGCCGGAAGCGTCCAAGTATATTCATTATCCGTATCGCCAACGACGCCGATAGTATTACCTAATCCTAAGGTGTCGCTTCCTTCGATGAGTTCCCACTGGAATTCAACGACGTCGTTGAAGTCTGCGTTGAAGCGGTAGGTAGCCGTCAGTGTAATCGGGGTAAACTTACCGTCGTGGCAGATGGTCTGGTCTAAGACCGGAACCACCGCTAAGTCCCAATTGTCAACGGTGCGCGGGGCAACGACAATGACGAGCGTGTCGGCGGCAGCCACTGCGCTACATGCGCCTGACGACAAGGATACTTCGTATTCGGCGTAGAGCGTATCGGAGGTAGTGTTCACTGCGGTGAAGGCAGGAATCCTGTCTGCGCCGAATGAGGTTGAGCCGATGTTATCGCTGGTAGCCAGCCATTTCCATTCTATCGAAGCGCCTTCGGGGATGTCAATGCCGGTAAAGGTGTATGCCGGCACGTAGTCGCCGTTGACGTAGCGTAGGGTGTCGATAGCCAAGGATGCGCTGTCTAAGCTCGACAGGCGTTCGAGGGTGAATATCGCCGATTTGCCTTCGTTGTTTTGCCAACGCGGGGTTACACGGTATGTGCCTTTGCCTGAAGCGCCGGCGATTATTACAGGCTCCCATGGTAAGGCTGAGCCGGATATAATATAGTCGGTCAAATCCAAGATGTTAGTACCGCCGACAAATTCAACGATGTATTCTACGTCATCCTGATCTATCGTTACGCCTTGTTGCGTATAGGTAGCGGAGAACGTGATATCATCAAAGTTGAACGTATTCAGGTCGCCGTAGCATATAGTCTGCGAGGGCACTTGATCTGCCACCAAGTCTAAGTCGCTTATGGTATGCGGCGTTACCGTGATGGTATGGGTTATCGTTGCCGTACATGACGAGCCTATATAGGAGAGCGTGTCGGTTATCGTTGCTACAAGAGCGAAGTCGCTTGTATCCGTTGCCGTAAAGGCGGGAATCAAGCCTATGCCGTTTGACGGTAAGCCGATGCCGGTGTTATTATTACCCCATGTTACCGTTACGCCTGCGGGTACTAATGCTTGCAGGTTTACTGCGGGAACAAAGTCGCCGTTGCGGTAAGTTACATCAGGTATAGATACCAAGCCTTCTAACGACGGACGCACTTCTAAGGTGAATATCGTCGACTGTCCTTGTTTGTTGTTATAGTAAGGCGTTACGCGGTATGTGCCTTTGCCTACGGTTACGGTAGTCGGAGACCATGGGGCGGATACCGACACAGTGGTTGACGACAGGGTTACGATGTTTGTTCCGTCAACAAATTCTACGATGTAGGTGGCGTCGATTTGTTCCGTGCCGTGATACAGCGCAGTGAAGGTGATAGCGGCAAACTCTTCGGTTTCGCATATTGCTTGCGACGTTACCGTGTCGGCTGCCAAATCCAAATCTGCTATTATGTGCGGCGTTACCGTGATGGTATGGGTTATCGTTGCCGTACATGACGAGCCTATATAGGAGAGCGTGTCGGTTATCGTTGCTATAAGAGCGGCGTCGCTTGTATCCGTTGCCGTAAAGGCGGGAATCAAGCCTATGCCGTTTGACGGTAAGCCGATGCCGGTGTTATTATTACCCCATGTTACCGTTACACCTGCGGGTACTAATGCTTGCAGGTTTACTGCGGGAACAAAGTCGCCGTTGCGGTAAGTTACATCAGGTATAGCTATCACGTTTTCTAACAACGGACGTATTTCTAAGGTAAATATCGTGGATTGACCTTTTTTGTTGTGCCAATAGGGCGTTACGCGGTATGTGCCTTTGCCTACGGTTACTGTAGCCGGAGACCATGGGGCGGATACCGACACAGTGGTTGACGACAGGGTTACGATGTTTGTTCCGTCAACAAATTCTACGATGTAGGAAGCGTCGGTTTGTTCCAAGCCTTGATACAGTACGCTGAAAGTAATAGGTGTAAAGCTACTACCACCGGTTTCTTCGCATATTGCTTGCGAGGTTACGGTGTCGGCTCTCAAGTCTAAGTCGTCGAGGGTGCGGGGGCGCACGGTGATTGTGCGTCTGTCGGTAACTTTACATTCTTTTCCATCGGTGTACCACATTGTATATGTGATTTCCGCGGTGCTGTCGGCAATGCCGGTGTTGGTGGCGGTGAACGCGGGGATAAGCCCTACGCCGAACGAGCCTTGCAAGCCGATGTTGACGCTGTTGGTCTGTTCCCATTTAATGGATACGCCGTCGGGGGCTAATTCGTTGAGGTTGATGGACTGTATAAGGTCGCCGTTGTTATACGTAGCGTCTAAGAAGCCGGCTATGCCGTCGAGGTTCGGACGTACTCGTAAGGTGAAGAGCGTCGATTGTCCTTCGCTGTTTTTCCAACGCGGGGTAACGCGGTATATACCTACGCCTTCTACCGAATCGGCTTTGGCATTGGCAATATTCCACGATGAGGAGAACCAACCCACAATATTAGCAGGATCCGTCGTCCAGTCTATCACATCCGTACCGCTCACGAAGCTAACTTTATACGTTACGTCGGCGGGGTCAAATACCGGATCGACGGTTTGCGCATAGTAAGGAGCGAAAACTATATCGGAGAATGTACCGTTGGCGCATATAGCTTGCGACACTACGGTGTCGACCGACAAGTTGGGGTCAGCTACGACGTAGGGGTGTACGGTGATGTCAAACGTGTCGAGCGCTACGCAGGGCAGCCCTGAGGTGTAGCGCAGGGTATAAGCGATGCGGGCTGTGCTGTCGGCGTCCGTGCCGTTGGAGGCAACGAACGAAGGAATGTATCCTGTGCCCGAAGGCGCTAAGCCTATGCCGGGGCTATCGTTAGTCCATTCGATGGTTGTGCCGCTTGGTATGAGTGCGTTGAGGTTCAACGCGGGTACTACGTCGCCGTTGCGGTACGTTTGGTCGGCAAGGTGGATGATGCTGTCGAGCGGTGCGCGTACTTCAAGGGAGAAGTAGGCGGGGATACCCGCGCCCGGATTGGCAGGCGTTACTTTATACACGCCTTTGCCATAAGCGCCGGGGAGCGTGACAGGACCCCATTTGGTTTGTCCGTCAACGCTGTTCGAGCCTAAGTCGAGGATATAGTCGCCGCTTTCGTGCGTTACCGTAAAGTTCACTGAACCGGCGACGGGTGGTACTAACGTATCCCATTTTCCGTACTTATCTTGCATGGCGGCGGTGAAGAGGATGGAGTCAATCGCGCCGTCGGCACATATTGTTTGCGAGGTAACCGGAAGGGCTTTCAGCAGACAGGGGTGTACGGTGATTTTACGGACAACTGTTTCTTCGCAAGCATTTTCTCCTTTGCCGTCGGTCCATTTAAATGTATATGTTATAGCGGATACGATGTCGGCAGTAGTTGTGTTCACGAGAGTAACCGGATATCTTGTACCTGAACCGTTAGACAATCCGATAGCGGGATTCTGTACTGTCCATGAGAAATCATATTCTACATGGTCTATCTTTTCATTCGGACCAAAGTCGGCTATGTTTACTGACGGTTCACCATTGCAATAGTCTTCGTCAAGAAGGGAAGCAGCTATTTTAGACTCCAGTGCTTTTGTGATTTGGGGACGGATGCTCAGGGTTTTTGTGAAAGTATGACTACATGCAGGCGATCCGGAGTATGAGAATGTACCGGATACTGTCGCAGTTTCTACCATAGTGTATGAGGAGGCAATTGTTAATGGAGGAATAGCGGTATTTGTTCCGGCAGCGAGTACGCTGTTCGCAAATATATCATTGTGAGTAATCGCCCATTCAAACGTAGGAACCGGACTTGTAGGGTAGTTTGCTGCTGTTATCGGATCATACGGGTCAACCATAGCTACTTGGTCATAGCAGTAAGTGCCGGAGGACTGGAGTGGTATTGCAGCTACGTTTCTTAAATCGGGATGTACGGTAATCTTAACAGTGGAATCATACCCACATGCTTTACCGCCATCATTATATTCGAAGTGATATGTTACTTGACTTTCTATGTCTATGAGAGTGCCATTTTTAGCAGTATCCGTCGGCAGAATGGTGGCTGTCCCCGAAGCTGGCAAACCAATATCAGTGTTAACAGTGCTCCATGAAAATACCTTGCTATAAGCACCACCTGTGTTTAAACTGATATAATCTGCACCAAAAGAGTTACCGACACAGTATGTGCCTGAGGGCAGCGGTGTGCTAGAAACTACAGACTGTATATTCTCTTCTATGTCGGGACGTACTGTAATACTAACGCCGCCGTTGGTGTACGAACAAGCATTATCACTGATGTATGACAAGGTGTATGACAGACTTGCCGTTTGGTCAGTGGTTCCCTTATTCACGCCTTTTAATGCAGGTATAGCGCCTACATCACTAGTTGTAGCTAAATTAAGAATTGCGTAATAAGCATCGGCTTGCCATGTAATTTGAGTGCCTGCAAAGAGCGTAGTAGGAACTGGCGCTGTTGTTATCGAAGCGCCATGACAAACAGTAGATGCAGACGTGGGGATACCCGACATGTCTATTACGTTTTCTAATTGGGGGCGTACGATAATAGAAGTATCAATGGAAATTTCACATTCCGAAGCATTAGTGTTATCGTATTTGAATGTATAAGTTACATCGTCTCTGATGTAGGAGGTGGAAGCATTGGAAGCTAACTGTGATGGTATCGTACCTGTACCACTCGTTGGAAACAAGACACCATTGCTATTCGAGACGTTCCATTCAAAGATAACATCAATGCCGGCAATGTTTGTCACAGTGGGAGCATAGGCTAAATCCGTACCTACACACACCGTGTCGCCAAGGGGTAAAGAAATGGTGCTAATCGCCTGTTCTAAATCAGGACGTATTGCGTAGTTTCTAGTAACGGTATGAGTACACGAAGGATTACTGGGGTAAGTAAATATATAACTTATAGTTACCGAAGCGCTGGCTGTTGTAGAGAGATTAGCCGCTGTCAGCACCGGCAGTGTAGTTGAACCTCCAGTAGTGCCGGTTGGAAAACCAAGGGCTTCTACATCACCACTAACCGTCCATGTAAATTCGGCATCGGGGATAGCGTTTAAGTCCGGGGTATATGCGGCAGATATTGTCTCGCCGACGCAATATATACCGGATGCTACCGCTGTGACTGATTCTGAGGAGGAGCCTATCTCTGTTAAATCGTAGAGCGCCGTAATACTATAGACGCTGTCATAGCCACATTTCGGGCTGTTCGCGTATTCAAAATGAGCTGTAATTTCGGCTACTTGATGGGCGAGGGTACTCGTGTTCGAGTTGGTTATCGTTCCTTCCGGACCGGTGGTGGTGGCACCGCCTGAACCAGTAGTTCCTAAACCTATGTCATCAGGACTATTGATGTTCCATGAGAACTCAACCGTTTCAGAGTCGAAACTTAATTGACTGGAGAAATCCGGTGCGGTTAGCGTAACGGAACTGTTGCCACAATATTCGGCGGAAGATAAATCAATGCCGGATAATACCGAGAAGTAGTCACTCCACGACTTGTGGCGTTGGAAAGTTGCTGTAACGGAGGAAGAAGAAGAACCCGACTCTGCCCTTACAGCATAGATGGTGTATACTCCTGTTCCGGTGCTACCAGCCATAGTGGGAGGAGTCCATGTTGCGGCAGCGGAGGTGTTGCTTGGAGGGTATACAATTACAGTAGAACCGCTAATGCCAAGCACATCTTGACCGGTGTTACTAAATGTTATTTCATATTTTATATCGCAAGCGGGAATGTTTTCCGCATTAGAAGAAACATCTAATGTGACTGGGGTAAAAGAGTCTTCGTAGCATATTGTTTCGCTCACAGTAGTAAGATCCAAGGTCAACTGAGTGCAAGCGCCTATAGTAAGCGTCTGTGTACCGCTCACCGGATCCAAGCACGGAAAGTCTAAACTTTTAATTGTATATGTTATTACAACTGAACCTGAGCTTTCTGCCAATGTATAGAAAGTATACGCACCGATTGTTTGGCTCGAAGTGGTAACAGAACCGGAGGTTGGAAATTCGCTTAAACAAGCGCCGCCAAGAGCTTTTGCGTCGGTACTGCTTGCCGTCCATGTTACCTCTAAACCCGGATCCAAGTGCCATTCGGCGTCAAAATCATACGTGTCGCCACAGGCTACTGAAGCATTATTCGCTGGGACTGCGATAGCGTACAAATCTGCATCTTCCAAAGTTACGGAAAAATCTATTTCTTTAATAGAGTTATCGGCGTATGTTATTTCAATGTAGTAATCTCCAGTACCAAGAGCCTGATACTGGTTACCATTGGGCGTAACAGAAAATACATCCTGATTACATGACAATGACATCCCGGCACCAGACAATCCTAATGGATTTGCACCAGTATTGCGGTACTTAAGGAGTACACTACTACAGTTAGTCCAATCCGCACCGATTATTTTAAACGTGTAGTTAGTCACAATAGGACTCGGATTCGGATAGTCCAATCTAAAACATCCGGGAATAACCACATCCACAGTTTGCGCGGCTGCGACATTAGCTTGTAATAAAAACACCGTAGCCAACACAATCAGCCAACGGGAAAAATAAATAAATTGCTTCATAGTATTATACATTTTAAAATTATTTCAGGGTTATATGCAAAAAAAACGGCGGCATAGTTGCTTTTTATGCGCAACGTAGCTATCTTTGCCGGAAATGGCGTACAGCCATCGGCTGTAATGTTCGTATCTATGTGTGTATGTTTCGTGAACATCTCTAAAAATTTAGCGCTTGTTGTTGATTTCCGAGCGCAAGTTAAAGACATTTTATAGAAAAAAAAAGAAAAAAACCGGAATTTAAGGATTTTTAGGAATTGAAGCCCAATAAAGCACCGAAAAAAAAGCCACACAGAGCCCGAAGGGGGAGTAAGGAAAAGCTCGAAAAAGAGCCCACAGAAAGCCACACAGAGCCCGAAAGGGGGAGAAAAGCCACAAAGACCAAAGAGCCACAAAGACCCCGAAACCCCGAAAAGGGGGAGAAAGGCGGGGGACGCGGGATACCTTATATATTATGGGGG
>JAITPN010000016.1 GCA_031289415.1 Prevotellaceae bacterium
CCTAATACTAACAATGCACTGGAAGGCTTATTTTCGAGCTTAAAAAACAAGCTACGCAATCATAACGGCTTATCGTTGTCGAGAAGAAAAGTATTTATAGATGAGTATTTTATGAATACATATGTCAAGTAGGCATCCGAATAAAAAGTGCTATAAATATATGTATTTTAGCTTTTTAGATAGCCATCGTCAAACAAAATATCATCATTTTTGTCCATTAAATAAAATATGGCTGTTTTTATCATCATTTTTGTCCATTAAGCCAAGATTACAATCATTAGTGTATTTTTACTATTGCTTGTCAATGCAAGTTTTGCACAAAACAATATCGACAGTTTGCTGACGCACTATGCGAAACCTCAATTAGATATTATCAATACAGCGAGAACCGCTTTGATAGACGCTTTTGTGCAAAACGACAAAGAAAAAGTGCGGGAATTGCAGCAATATTTGTCTGCAAATTTTGACCAATCCAATTATATCACGTTGTTTCCGGGTGAAAAAATACTGCTTTCGGCGTGGTTGGGCGATTATGAAAAGATGGAATTAGCTATTAAAGAATCTGACTCTTTGTATATTGAAAATATGCAGACGAAGATACTACCTTCTTCTACCAATAATTTTTACAGGACAGCGAAAGAAAAAATACAACAAGAGCAAGGTATAATTCTTGCTGATTTACAAGCCTCATCATTGCTACAAGAAAAGAAAGATTTCATTGCTATCTATTTGCGCTATTATTTAATTACAGATGCAAATATTGATACTATGATGCGCGGAATCAATACGGATACTAGGCAATTTATTACCGACTATCCGTATTCCGAATATATCGGTTTTTTTGAGAATTACGAGTTAAGACCGTCAAATTGGGGATATGGGCTGTGTGCGAATTTTGGATATGCTGCTAAAGCAGGCAATTTGTCGAAATATTTTTCCAATGAAGGGGTACTTGATTGCGGTATTGATGTTGGCTATAAAAAAATAATGGCAACGATAGGTGTGTCATGCTCATTTGGAGATACACAAGACGATGTACCCTTGCCGGACGGAACGGTTTTGGATAAAGGGTTTTCTGTGTCTATGTATAATCTGTATTTGTCTATCGGATATAGATTTTTTGATGATAAACGAGTGATCGTAACTCCACTGGCAGGTATTGGAACAACATCCATTTCCTATGGTTCAGAAAATGATAGAAAAGAAAATTCGGCATTGAAACAGTTGGATTATTCCTATGGATTGACAGCTAATTTTGGCGTAATGGCAGACATAAGAATTGGTAAAATGAAAAAAATGATAGGGCAAAATTTTACTGACCCTTCTTTTTGTGCTGTACGAATAAGCTATAAATTTTTCTATCATACATTAGGCAATGTTCCCACACGGTATGATGGCAATTTGCATACGATAACCGTCGGATTAAATTTTTTCCTAAGACAAACGAAAGTTGTAAAATATAAATAGTGATTTATCCACTATTTTTTCGTCAGCCATTCTTCAAAATACCGGCGCAAGTGCGCTTTGAGGGCATCCATGTCGGCGGGTTTGCCGGTTTCGTGCTGCACGGACGTAACGCCTTTGTCGGTAAATCCGCAGGGGTTGATGTGCCGGTAATAGCTCAAGTCGGTATTCGCGTTGAGGGCGAAGCCGTGCATCGTTACGCCGTGCGAAACGTGTACGCCGATGGCGCAGATTTTCCGCATGGCAGGCGTACCTGCATCAAGCCACACACCGGCAGCGCCCGCTATCCGTCCGGCTTCAATACGGTAATGCCGCAACGTACGGATTACGATTTCTTCGAGCGTGAAAATATAATTTTTGACCGTGCACTGTTGTCGTTTCAGGTCTACCAACGGATAGCACACCACTTGTCCGGGTCCGTGATACGTAACGTCGCCGCCGCGGTTGGTATGGTAAAAATCCGCACCAATACGGGTTAAAACATCTTCGGAAACGAGCAGGTTATCAGCCTGTCCGTGCCGACCGAGCGTATACACATGCGGATGTTCGCAAAAAATCACTTGCTGTTCATCCTCTCCGGGCAATGCTTTGGGCGCCGTCATTCTTTCCACAATGGCGTGCTGCTTGTCCCATGCCTCTTTGTACGCGATTAATCCCCAATCGGTAAATTTCATAATTTAATTTGCGAGTGAATAAAACTTTTCTCCGCCATGTATGACGAACGCACGAGCGGTGCGCTTTCAATATGGTCGAACCCTATTTCCAATCCGGCTTTGCGGTAAACTTCAAACTGTGCAGGCGTAACGTACGCCGCTACCGGAAAATGCGCGGCGGTGGGTTGCAGATATTGCCCGATGGTGAACAGTCGGACGCCTGCTTCGTGCGCCTCGCGCATGGTTTGCAGCACTTCTTCGTGCATTTCGCCCAACCCGACCATGATGCCCGATTTTGTAATAAAGCCGTGCCTTGCCGCATAGCGGAGCGTCGACAGGCTTTTGCGGTAGCTTGCGCGGGAACGCACTACGGATGTAAGCCGTTCCACCGTTTCAATATTATGCCCTACGATGTCGGGTTTTGCGGCAAGCGTCGTGTCGATGAGCGCCGGTTCGGCGTCGAAATCGGGAATCAGTACTTCAATAACCGTATGTGGATTGACGCTTCGGACGGCGCGAATGGTGTCTGCCCAATGCGCCGCGCCTTTGTCGGACAAGTCGTCGCGGTCAACGGACGTAATGACGCAATGTGTCAACTGCATTACTTTTATGCTTTCGGCTATCTTTTGCGGCTCGTCTGCGCTTGGCTGAAGCGGCTTGCCGGTGGTTGTGGCGCAAAATTTGCAGGAACGAGTGCAAATGTCGCCCAAAATCATAAACGTTGCCGTGCCGCTACTCCAGCATTGTCCGATGTTAGGACATTTTCCGCTGCTGCAAATGGTGTGCAGGCGGTGGCGTTCCACCAGTTGCCTGACTGCGCGGTATTGCGGCGTATGGTCAAGTTTTATTTTGAGCCAAGCAGGTTTTCGTTCCATGTAATTTTTAAAATATATTGGGTTTGCGGCGTAACTTTATAGCGCTCGTCGGGGCGTTGCCCTACAAGCCATACGATGTCGCCGCCCGACGTCGCCACCCATTGTCGGGTTTTCAGATGGCGCGGCATTTTGTTGTCAATAAAATAGTCGCTCAACTTCTTTTTTCCTTTCATGCCCAGCGGAACGAAAGTATCGCCGTCGCGCCAAGTGCGTATGGTTAGCGGAAGCTGCAATTTATCGGCGTCGAGAAATGCCGTGTTTTTATCTTTTGAAATAATGAGCGGAGGGTTGTTCGGTATCCGTTCAAACGTCAGGTGAGGCGCTTCGTGCGTATCATTTCTTTTTATGATGATTAATTTATCGCGGTCTTTCAGCAGTTCGTGCGTAGGGCTGAAAAAACGTTTGCCCGGTTGTTTGGCGATGGCGATGGTAATGTCGCCAACCTGCGCACTGTTAAACCCAAATTCCTGCAACAATTCAAACAGCCAAAATGCGGGCGCATCCGTCTGCCGTATGGCATGCACGTCAATATGCCATTCGTCGCGGTGCGGCGTACGCCATTTCGCTTTGTGTTGTTCTACAATATCCGTCAGTACGCGGCAGGCTTGCGCAAGGTATTCGCTGTTGTGCCTGAAAGTGTCTGCCAACGACGGATTCAGCGTTTTCAACACCGGCATCACGTGGTGTCTGATACGGTTGCGGGCGTAGTCGTCGGAAGCGTTGGAGCGGTCTTCGCGGAAAGGAATGTGGTGGTTTGCAACGTAACGGCTTATTTGCTCGCGCGAAGCAAACAACAGCGGACGGATGACGCGTCCGTGGAGGGGCGCGATGCCGCACACGCCTTTCAACCCCGTGCCTCGTGTAAGATTCAGCACTACGGTTTCCGCATTGTCGTCGGCATGATGCGCTACGGCTATACGGTCGTATCCGTGCGTATTCGCCAAACTGTCGAACCACGTATAGCGCAGCGTGCGGGCAGCCATCTGTATAGAAAGGTTATGCGCGGCGGCGTAATCTTTCGTGTCGAAACGTATATTGAAAAAAGGTATCTTATGCGTATCAGCCCATTGTTTCACCAACGCCTCGTCCGCATCGCTTTCATCGCCCCTAAGCCCGAAATTGCAATGCGCCGCACCGGTTTGCAGCCCGCTGCGCAGAAACAAATGCGCCATAGCCATCGAATCCATGCCGCCGCTTACGGCAAGCAATATCTTCTGTGCCGGCGTAAAAAGCTTTTCACGTGATGCGTAGTTTGAAAAAAGTGCATACATTCCACAAAGTTACGAATTAAAAATGAAGAATTAAGGGCTGTAAACAACTAAATTATTTATTTATTTGTGTACTATACTAAAAAAATAACTACATTTGCAATCAGAATTTAAAATATATAGATTATGAACATACTTATAGGTTTATTAATTATTGCCATCGGCAGTATCGGACAGGCAAGTTCTTACGTGCCGATAAAGAAAGTAAAAAACTGGTCGTGGGAATGTTTCTGGCTGACGCAGGGCATTTTTGCGTGGTTGGTATTTCCGTTTGCCGGCACATTGCTGGCTTTGCCCGAAGGCGTGAGCCTGACGGAACTGTGGCAGGCAGGAGGCGCACTTAAAGCGGTGGCTTTCGGCGTGGCTTATGGAATAGGAGGGCTAACGTTCGGGCTGACCTTGCGCTATCTGGGCGTGGCGCTCGGACAATCCATTGCGTTGGGCATCTGCGCCGCTTTCGGCACAATTATTCCTGCCATCATGGAAGGGACGAATTTGCTGCACGGAAAAGGTCTGATATTGCTGATTAGCGTGTGTATTACGCTTGCAGGCATTTCGGTTATCGGATACGCAGGCAGTTTGCGCAGTAAAAGCATGAGCGATGAAGCAAAGAAAGCCGCAATCAAAGATTTTGCGCTGACGAAAGGTCTTCTCGTGGCATTGATTGCCGGCGTGATGAGCGCTTGCTTTGCGTTGGGGTTGGACGCCGGAAAAGAAATGAAAGATTTCGCCTTAGGGCATGGTGTGAAAGAATTATTTGCAGGCTTGCCGGTTATCTTTTTGGTAACGGCGGGCGCATTCGTTACCAATGCCGTGTACTGTCTTTTCCAAAATGTGAAAAACAAAAGTTTCAAAGACTATACGTCTGTTTCGGGAGCTACATTGGTAAATAATATTTTATTTTGCGCACTTGCCGGTTTTTGCTGGTATTCGCAATTTTTCGGATTGGAAATGGGTAAAAGTTTTCTGACCGACAGCCCTGTGCTTTTGGCTTTCTCGTGGTGCATCCTTATGTCGCTGAATGTATTGTTTAGCAACGTGTGGGGCATTATACTGAAAGAATGGAAAGGCGCAGGAAAAACCACGATTGTGGTGCTTGTTGGCGGACTGCTGATATTGATATTTTCGATTCTTTTCTCTCAAATAATGTAAATTTTTTAACTATAAAAAACGATTTATGAGTTCAATATTAGATAATCGCCCCGAACTGTCGAAACAGGTTTGGGAAGTAGCCGAAGTAGCCGGATATCTTTGGCAAAAAGGCTGGGCGGAACGCAACGGCGGTAATATTACCCTGAACATTACCGAAGTGATAGACGACGAAATCAGACGGACGAAACCCATCAGCGAGCCGATTCCTATCGGCATTACCTTGCCGCACCTGAAAGGCGCATATTTCTTTTGCAAAGGTACGAACCGCCGCATGCGCGATTTGGCGCGGTTGCCGATGGAAAACGGTGCGGTTATTCGTATTAAAGACGATTGCAGCAGTTATGAAATCATTGCCGATAAGCCGGTGAAGCCGACGTCGGAATTGCCCGCCCACTTGTCCATGCATAATTTGTTTATCGGCAAAGGGTCGGCTTACCGTGCCGTGCTACATACGCACCCGATTGATTTGATTGCCATGACGCACCATCAGGCATTTCTGGAAAAAGACAAACTGACCTATCTTTTGTGGAGCATGATTCCCGAAACGCGGGCTTTCTGTCCACGAGGCTTGGGCATTGTGCCTTACCAGCTGCCGAGTTCCGTAGATTTGGCAACTGCCACGTTGCAGCAATTGGAGGAATACGACGTAGTGATGTGGGAAAAACACGGCGTATGCTCCGTAAGCGAGAATATCATGGAAGCGTTCGACATGGTTGATACGCTGTCGAAATCGGCACAGATTTACCTTGCCGCTAAGGCAATGGGCTTCGAACCCGCAGGCATGAGCATGGCGCAAATGGAAGAGCTGAAAACGGCATTCAATTTGCCGAAATAATAGACGGACAGGTCTGCCCCTGTGCTCGTTCGGTATATGAGAGCAAGTTTTATCTGCAAAATGAAAACGAATATAAAAAGTGATGAAACATGAAATAAAGAATAGTAGCATACATGTAGGTAAAACCTACAAGGATAGTGAAAATGAGGTAGAACCTTGTCCGAACGTTGGTATGTCGCAGTCTGCGGCGGACAGAAAAACAAAATACAATAAATTAATTTTTCTTTCTTTTCTTGCATTGATTATACATTTAGGATGTACTCAAAACAGTAATTATTATATGAAAGAAGTATACCTTGATAGTGTGCAAATGCAAAATGCTTGGAAAAATTACAAAGATATCTTTAGATGTAGGTTTGAAAGTGAAGTTATTGTGGATGATGAAGAGGTTGTAGTACCATCTAAACGTGTTACTTACGAATGTGATTCAATAATAATATTTGTTGATGATGTAATAGTCCCTAAGCATCGCAAACAATATCCACCATATACATACTACGTAGAAGTTTTATCTTCAAAATACGAGGTAAAAATTCGTACTATGAGTTTTAGAGTCGGGATGAAAATAGATGATTTAGAAATATTTTTGCCCGATATAAAAAAAAGGTATAAAGAATATATAGGTAAAGAGAAACAATACTTTTCTACACCTGCATATTTCGGAAAACAAATGACAATTGAAACAAACGACATAGAAGTGCCATTGTTGCCTTGTGAAGGTTTAAAATTTCAAATATTAGAAGGTAAAGTAATTTCTATAATGATAGATTTTCGAACAGATGGGGATTTTAATTAACAGCAATAATGAAAACAAATTATGATATAACCCTGTTCGGACAAGGTTCTACCTTGTCCGAACGTTCGCATCGTGCAGCTTGTGGCGAACAGGGTGTGGGAGGCATAGGCGTTTATGCTGGCAAGTTTAGCATAAGATACGAAAATGATGGCTATCCCTTTGGCGGATGGCTTGGCGATGGAGGTGATGCATATAGAACCGCTGCTGTACAAATAGGCTGGGGGGATTACTCTATTGGTGTTAACTTATATACAGGAAATTATGCTTCTAGGAAAAGCATTGAAGGGAGGGATGGCATTACTGAAGAGGGTGTTTATTATCCCAATGGATATTATAAAGGTGGCAATGTTGATGATTATAGAATGGGCGCTTTATATGTTGGCTATAAAAGTTATAGAGCAGGTGTTAACTCCGAATGGGTAAGGCATTATGCTCAAAACATATTTGCTCATAATGCTCTCAAACCTCAACCAGGGTTCTTATTTGTAAACTTAAATAAGAATAAAGATTGGAACCCATACTTTAGTTATAAATCAAGAAATCCTTATAGTTTATGGTAATAAAGTATAAAATATTGATGTTAATGATGCTATGCTGTACCCAAAGTTGTTCGAAATATAAATATCCTTTTGATAGAGCCGGATTAACTTATCGTAATAAGTTGGTTTATAATAATCAATTTCGAATAGACGGGTTTTATCATGACATCATTGATGATGAACGTGTGCAAATTCGTTACTTCTTTCTTGATGGTATTTACTGCGAATTTGATATTGATGTATCATTATTATTGAGTCTCAATAATAATGAGTTCATTGACATCAATGAAAAAATACGGAAACTACCTTATTGCTGGGGCGCATATATTATTGAAAACGATATTGTTAAAGTTCAGGTATATGATTCGTATCAAGGAGTTGATTTTAAAGTACAAGAAGAACAGTGGAAAATATTAAATGACACAACAATTACACTTTTCAAGCGGGTAGCTCCCAATGGCAATGTTTATGATTTTAATGAAACATATCATTTCAAATATTGCGAGCACAAGCCAGATTCTACCAATGTTTTGATGGGATATTCGTCGTCTGTCGCAAACGTTGATAACTACAGATTAGGCACTTTATCTTTTGGATATAAAGGTTACCGGATTGGAGTAAACTCTGAAGGTATCCGACATGTATTCCAAAACCAATTTGTTCATAGTTCAATAAAACCTCAATCAGGGTTTATACGCACAAGTTGCGACTATAAACCATACTTTCATTATGGCACAAAAAATAAATACACATTATGGTAATAACAAATAAAATAAAGTTAATAGTATTAAGCATATTTTTAACTCTATTGTGTGTTGCATGTGAAATACAATATTATGAAACAAAATATACAAAGCCACGCCCTATAAAAGAAAATGTATTTAGTTATGCGAAAAAAAAATTCTATTTGCAGGACACCTTATTAATAGATACAATGTCAATCTATATATTAATAGATACAACTTGCATAGATTGTGCTAAAGAAAAGAGTGTGAGTTTTTTTCGTTTTTTTGCCAATGGAAAATATGTTGCAATGTATGAGAAAATAATGGATATAGATGAAAATATTAATAATTTAGAAAAAGGATTTATAGGATATTATTACATAACAAAAAAAAATGTTTTAAAGATGCAATATTTTTCATGGACAAATGGTGGGCAGACTCGTACTGAATTTGGACTTTTTGACAATGGCGATTTGTTAGTATATGACCAGCATCCCGAATTCGCTTTGGGAAATCAAAAATTACTTGAATGGATGGCTGGTGATACAAAGAAGCGATGGAAAAAAGTAAAAGTTAGCAATTTAAAACCTGTAATACCAAATTGGTAGAATGAAAAAATACTGTCTAATCAATAAATGCCATGCAGATATATATTGAATTTACAACACGGAAAAATATAGTATAATTTATATAATACACCTAAATTTAAAAATATGAGAAAAATCATCACCCTTTCAGCAGCGCTTTTAATCAGCCCTGTTAGGACAAGGTTCTACCTTGTTCGTCCTATCCTCGCAGGTTCTACCTGCGTAACAAAAAGAGAAAAGAAATTACATTAAAGTAGATGCAGGCATAGCCTGCACGGATAGAGCG
>JAITPN010000025.1 GCA_031289415.1 Prevotellaceae bacterium
CTTGTAGGGGATACCCTACGGCTTGTAGGGGATACCCTACGGCTTGTAGGGGATACCCTACGGCTTGTAGGGGATACCCTACGGCTTGTAGGGAACTCCCTACGGCTCGCAGGGAATACTCCGGCTCTTTTAATGAAATCGTTTTATATTTTACGCTTAACCCCTAACACTTCACGCTTAACTCTTAACGCTTCACCCTTAACGCTTCACGCTTCACTTTTCACGCTCCATCATTTCAAAGGAGTGGAGTACGGCTTCGAGTCGTCGTAGGTAGCGGCTTTTTTCGCCGTGGGGGTTGTAGACAAAGGCTTCGAGGGTAATCATTTCGTGCCTTGAGGGGGCGATGAAGGAGTGGCTGACGAAGGGTCCGCCCATGTAGTCGTCGTGCATATCCCACCAGCCGCGCATTTCGACAAAGCGCGTGTGGCGGTGGTGTACGTGCTGCAGCTGCGGGGTCATGAGGGGCGAGGTAATCATGTACGTGCCGTCGAACTGCCCCGGCACTTCGCGGCGCAGTACGTCGTTGCGGGCGGCTACCATGTTCGGGGCGAGGAACGCGGCGCTGTCGCTGTACGGACGGCGGTAGATGAAAATGCCCATAAGGATGTCGGAGGGTTCAAATTCGATCCATGCAAAGTGCGGCGTTTTTTTGCGCAGGACGTATTCGCCGGTAAACCACGGCGAGCCTCCGAAGAGGCGGTTCAGCGTGTCGCGCAGCGCGGTGTTGCCGTGGCGTTTGAGGGCTGCGACGGCGTGGCGGCGGTCTGCCTGCGCTGCGGCGCCGGCGATTTGTTCGCGTTGGCGCAGGAGGAGGTCGGTCATCGCGGCGGCGCTGTGGGCGCGCACCAGTACGACGGATTGCGCCGTCGCCCATTTGTTGTGCAGGAGTGATACGCCGGATTGCATGCTGTCGGCTACTTGCAGGATGAGCATGTTGCGGTGCGTCCGGAGGAGGTGCGTGAGGAGGCTTCCTTTTATTTCGATGACGTCGAACAGGGGTTCGTGCTGCGGCAGCGCCGGGTAGCCGGACGCGGCTACGTCGTGGAGCATGCGGCGCAGCGTCGTATCGTGCCACAGGCGGTTGTCGATGACGGTAATCATTTCGCCGTCTCGTCCGGTGGCTTCGGGCAGCAGCTGGTTGCCGCCGCTGCATGCGGCAAGGCATACGGCGGCGAGTATGCCAATCCATCCTGCACGTAGGGCAGGCGGGGCGCAGATGCGGTAGCGTGCGGCGTGCTTCACGGTTTTTATTTAAAAAGTCTGAAAATGTCGTTGCCGAACGCCAGCACCATGATGGCGAGGAGGAATATCAGCCCAGCCGTGGTGGTGTATTCGAGGAATTTGTCGCTCGGTTTGCGTCGCGTTACCATTTCGTAAAGAACGAAGAGGGTATGCCCGCCGTCGAGTCCCGGAATGGGCAGGATGTTGAGCACCGCGAGCATGATGGAGAGGAAGGCGGTGATGTTCCAAAACGCAAGCCAGTTCCAGTTTCCGGGGAAAATTTTCCCGATGGTGATGAAGCTGCCTACCGATTTGTAGCCTTCGGTTTTCGGTGTAAAAATAAATTTCAGTTCGTGGAGGTATCCTTTTACGGTTTTGTATCCTTTCCTTACGCCGGCGGGGAAGGAGGCGGGCAGCGAGTATGTTTTTACGGTGATGTGGAGCGGCTGCCGCAGCAGTACGCCGATTTTTCCGTCGGCATTTACTTGTAACGGAATGAGGAGCGTAGCCGTGTCGCGGCGCACGGTAGCGTGGACGGTTGTGCTTTTCTTTTCTTCAAATATTCCGCTTGCGTCTTCGCTCGACGTGATTTTTTTATCGTCTATTGCCGCAATGCAGTCGCCTGCCAGCAGCCCCGCTTGTGCGTTGTGCGACGTGTCGGGAATGGCTTCTACGATGAACGGCGTGATGGGCGTAAACATGTTGCGCTGCTGCACCAGTGCGGGCAGGTATTGGTGGTCGATGGCGATGGTTACGGTGTCGGCGGTGCGTACGACGGTGGCGGTTTTCGCCTGCCGGTGTATCAGTTCGAGCAGTACTTCTTCGGCGCGTTCTATCGCCTGTCCGTCGAAGGCGATGATTTTGTCGGCGTCGCGAAATCCGAGTTCGTGCGCCAGTTCGTTTACTTTATATCCGTAGGCTACGTCTTCGTTGGCCATGTAGCGTTCGCCCCATGTGAATAGTATGCCGCTATAAATCAATATGGCTAAGAGGAGGTTGAAGAGTACGCCGCCTATCATTACGAAGAAACGCTGCCATGCCGGTTTGGTGCGGAATTCCCACGGTTGCGGCGCTTGTTTCAGCTGTTCTTTGTCCATTGATTCGTCAATCATGCCGGAAATTTTGCAGTAGCCGCCCAGCGGCACCCATCCGATGCCGAATTCGGTATTTTCGGCGTGCGCTTTCCATGCTTCCGGCGCAGCGGAAGACAGGAAGGAAAATTTCCATTTCCCGTCGATTTTTTTAGCGCGGACGAGCGAGAATGAGGGGTTGAAGAATAAGTAGAATTTATCTACCCGCATTTTAAATAAACGCGCAAATAAAAAATGCCCGAATTCGTGTACGATAACCAGCAACGAAAGCGAGAGTACTAATTGTATAGCTTTAAGTATTATCTCCATATCTTTTCCATATTTTTTGAAGCTATTTGCAGAGCTTCGGTGTGAGTTTGTTCAATAGTTTCAAAATCCGGTTCGGCGGTGTAGTGTATTTGCTGCATCACTGTTTCTACAATGTCGGGAATATGCGGGAACGTGATTTTTTCGGCAAGGAACGCGGCTACCGCCGCTTCGTTGGCGGCGTTCATGGCGCAGGGTATGTTTCCTCCGCGCTGCAGGGCTTCGTAAGCCAGCGGCAAGCACCGGAATTTTTGCATATCGGGCGGGAAAAATTCTAACGTCATTGCGGTAGAAAAGTCAAGCGCCGCATCCGGCAAAGGCAGCCGTTGCGGAAATCCCAGTGCATATTGTATCGGCAGTTTCATGTCGGGCAGGCTCAGCTGCGCTTTCACCGAGCCGTCAATGAACTGCACCATCGAGTGGACTATGGATTGCGGATGCACGACTACTTTAATTTTATCAGCCGAGATGCCGAACAGCCAGTGGGCTTCAATCACTTCAAGTCCTTTGTTCATCATTGTGGCGGAGTCGATGGTAACTTTTGCGCCCATATTCCAATTGGGGTGTTTCAGCGCCTGCGCTTTTGTAATATTGGCGAACTCTGCTGCCGCCGTATTCAGGAACGGTCCGCCCGAAGCCGTAAGGTAAAGCGCTACCGCTTCGTCGTGTTCGCCGGCAAGGCATTGAAAGATGGCGGAATGTTCGGAGTCGACAGGGATTACCGTGCCTTTTTGTTTCGCTACAACGTCTGCGATGAGCGCTCCTGCCGTTACCAGCGTTTCTTTGTTTGCCAACGCTACTGTTTTTCCGGCGCGTAGCGCCGCCAGTGTAGGGCGTAGTCCGGCAAAACCTACCAGCGCGCTTACTACGATGTCTGCCGTATTCCATGCCGCTACTTCGGCAAGCGCCGCTTCGCCCGCATATACTTTCACGGGGTAGGCAGCCAACGCTTCCGATACGTCGCGGTATTTACTTTCGTCGGCAATCACTACTGCGTTCGGTTGGAACGCTAAAGCCTGCTCGATAAGCAATGCGGCATTGCGGTGCGCCGTCAGTACTTCGGCTTCAAACAAACCGGCATGCCGCTTGATGATTTCCAATGTCTGTATGCCTATTGAACCTGTAGAACCCAGTATCGTGATGCGTCTTTTTTCCATGCCCAACTTAAAATTTGATGTATTTTTCGGGGTCAATCGGGTAGCCGTTAGACCATATTTCAAAATGCAGGTGCGGACCGGTGGTCAGCGTTTCGCCCGAATTGCCTATTATGGCAATGGTTTCGCCGGCGGTTACCATTTCGCCGGTTTTCTTTAGCAGTTTTGCATTATGTTTATACGTAGAAATAATGTTATTCCGATGCTGAAGTTGTATGACATAGCCTGTTTCCGACGTCCATGCCGCCAAAATAACCGTTCCGTCGAGCGTAGCTGATACCACCGCGTTGGGCGCTACCCCCAAATCAATGGCAAAATGACCGCGCGTGATGTCGAACCGGTCGTTGATTACACCGTCCACCGGCGGAAAGAAATGTATCGTTTCCAGTGATTGCGACTTGTTGAACCGAGATGTTTCCAATGACGGCGCTACATAAAACTGCGATTCACGCTCTATTTCGCGCCGCAACAACGAGTCTTCTTTCGAATGATTATATGTTGCCAAATTGCTGCGCAGCAACGAATCGGGCAACGACGACTTATTAATGGGAATAGGTTGTTCGCCCGACACAATGCGGTTGAGGTTTGCCAATTGCAATTCCCATTGATACATTTTTAATTCCAACGAATCGGCACGCAACGCATTTTGTACAATATCGCGGCGTGTTTTGGCGTCGGGGTATCCGGGGATTAATTCGCGCAACGGCGTAAATGCAATTAATACTACGACCAAAGAAATCAACGCCAGCAAAAAGGATACAGCCATAGCCATTGTTCCTGCTCCCGTCCAGCAGACGTTCCAAAGCTGTTTAAGCGATTCGTCGTAGATTACAAAACGATATTTTTGCTTTAACTTGCCTTGCTTTTTCTTTGGCTTCAGCGCACTCATTGACGATTATTCGTGTTTATCTGAATCTTCGCGATGTCCGCTGTCGGCGCGACGGTCGTCTCTGTTGCCGTCGTGGTGATTGCTCCGGCGGTCATCTCTTCTTCGGTCGTCGTGGCGGCGGTCGTCCCGGCGGTCATCACGGCGACGGTCGTCTCTGCGACCACCATGCGGAGTACGTGCGCGCGGCTCAGGTTCGATATATCCTTCGGGCTTTTCCTGCAAAGCGCGTAACGACAACCGTAGCTTGCCCGATTTTTCGTCTATTTCAAGCAGTTTTACTTCCACTTCGTCGCCTTCATTCAGCACATCGGTTACTTTTTCGACCCTGTGCCATGCCAACTCCGACACGTGTACCAATCCTTCACGACCCGGCAGTATTTCTACGAAAGCGCCAAATTCAAGAATTGACGTTACTTTTCCGCGATATACTTTTCCGATTTCCGGCTTGGTGGCAATACCTTTTACCCATGCCAACGCCTGTTCGATAGATTCTTTGCTTTCGGCAAACACTGCCACCAATCCGAAATTTGTATCTTCGGTGATGGTAATGACCGTATTCGTTACTTTCTGGATTTCCTGTATCACTTTACCGCCCGTACCGATTACCGCGCCGATAAATTCTTTGTCAATCGTTATTTGTTCTATACGCGGTACGTGTGGTTTAAAGTCGGCACGCGGCTCGCTGATGGTTTTCAACATTTCGCCCAGAATGTGCAAACGTCCTTTTTTAGCTTGATCCAATGCCTGCTCCAGCACTTCGTACGGAAGTCCGTCAACCTTAATATCCATTTGCGTAGCGGTAATTCCGTCGGCTGTGCCGGTAACTTTAAAGTCCATATCGCCGAGGTGGTCTTCGTCGCCTAAAATATCGCTCAATACGGCATATTTCTTAGTGTTGCTGTCGGTGATTAAGCCCATGGCAATCCCCGAAACCGGTTTTGAAATTTTAAGCCCTGTATCCATCAACGCCAATGTGCCGGCGCAAACTGTAGCCATTGACGACGAGCCGTTTGATTCAAGAATGTCCGATACTACCCGAACGGCATAAGGATTGTCTTCGCCGGTGGGTACAACCGCTTTCAATGCGCGGTAAGCCAAATTACCGTGTCCTATTTCGCGGCGGCTTGTGCCGCGTACAGGTCTTGCATCGCCCGTAGAGAAAGGCGGAAAATTATAGTGAAGTACAAATTGTTGCGTATCTTGCACCAATACATCGTCCACTTCTTTTTGGTCTAATTTCGTACCCAACGTTACGGTCGTGAGCGACTGTGTTTCGCCGCGCGTGAAAATTGCCGAGCCATGGGCGGCAGGCAGATAATCCACTTCACACCATATCGGGCGGATTTCCGTCGTTTTGCGTCCGTCAAGGCGAAGACCTTCGTCCAAAATCATGTTACGCATGGCGTCTTTTTCAACCGTATGGTAGTAGCGGTTTATCATTATTGCTTTTTCTTCGCGTTCTTCTTCGGGAATCGTTTCAATAAACGATTCTTTGAGCGCTTCAAAAGCATCGGTACGTTCGTGTTTCGCTGTGCCTGACTTGGCTATGGCGTAGCATTTTTCGTAACAAAACTCACGCACGGCGGCGCGTAAATCTTCGTCGTTTGTTTCGTGTGAATAGACGCGTTTTTGTACTTTGCCAACAGCTTCGGTAAGTTCCAACTGTATTTTGCAGTGTTTTTTAATTTCTTCATGCGCCGCTTTAATGGCTTCCAGCATGTCGGCTTCGCCTACTTCTTTCATTTCGCCTTCCACCATCATGATGTTGTCATACGAGGCTGCCACTATGATGTCAATATCGGCATTTTCCAAATCCTTAAATAAAGGATTAATTTTCAATTCGCCATTGATGCGGGCAACGCGCACTTCGGAAATAGGTCCGTTGAACGGTATGTCGCTTACGGCAAGCGCCGCTGAAGCCGCCAACCCTGCCAACGCATCGGGCATAATATCCTTTTCTGCCGAAATCAGCGTTACGGTTACAAACACTTCTGCATGGAAATCGTCAGGAAACAGCGGGCGCAATGCACGGTCGATCAACCGCGATACCAATATTTCGTAATCGCTCGGACGCCCTTCGCGTTTCATAAACCCGCCGGGGTAGCGTCCTGCTGCAGCATATTTTTCTTTATACTCTACTTGCAAAGGCATGAAGTCCACATCTTCTTTGGCTTCTTTTGCAGCAGTTACGGTAGCCAACAGCATGGTCTTACCCATTTTTACAACTACTGAGCCGTCGGCTTGTTTTGCCAATTTTCCGGTTTCGATTTCGATGGTTCTGCCATCGTTCATTGTGATGGCTTTTTTTACTATATTCATATTTTTTTCTTGATTAAATTCAAAATAAGAAAGAAAGGCAATTATCTTAAATTGCCTTTCTTTTTTTACAATTATTTCCGCAAGTTAAGCGCTTTGATAACCTCCCTGTACCGTTCAATATTCGTGGCTTTCAGATAATCTAAAAGCCGACGGCGTTTACCTACCAGTTTCAACAAAGAGCGTTGTGTGTTGTAGTCTTTCTTGTTGCTTTTCAAGTGACTGGTAAGATGAGCGATACGGTAGGAAAACAGCGCAACCTGGCTCTCCGGAGAGCCGCAGTCGGTATTAGACTTCCCGTACTGTCCGAAAATCTCTTGCTTTTTTTCAGCGGTCAAATAAGCTTTCATAATTGGTAAGCAATTGATTTTAAATTAATAATAATTAAATTCCCCAAAATTGGGGTTACAAATATACGGCTTTTTTTTAGAATACCAAAATAAATAAGCAAAAACTTATAAATAAAAAACCCGATGCCATATAAAATACAGTGTCGGGTTTTCGTCAATGAAAGAAAAAACTATTAATAACAGGGGGATGGTTTATGCCTAAATCATTCCTCTGCAATCCTTTTGGAATAGGGAAGCTATAGAACGTACCGTTTACATTGCCGCTAAACCATGCGTTTTTGCAATGCGTTAAATTCAGCGCTCCGGAGGAGAGTTGAATGATTCCGGCGGTGGAATAAATTCGCCGCCATCCCAAATGTTTATGTCGCTGTTTTCTAAGTCTTTCTTGAAATATCTTTTTTGACGGTAACGCTTTTCTGCCTTTTTTACAAACTTGCCGGATGTGTTTATAGAATATGTGATGTCCTCTCTGTAGCCCATAAATTCTGTAAAATAGGAATAAAACAAAACAGGAGAAGACGAAACAGGTACAATCCGGGAAATAATAATCTCGTTTTGGGCATTAATGCGGAATTGTTTTACCGTCATCTCGTTTGTGAAAACTTCTGCTTCCAAAGTATCCAGTACATATCCCGACGCAGTGATTATACATAATATGTCTGTTCTCCACTCTGTTATTCCGCCAAATGATACAACTAACAATACATCGCTACTGCCGGGAATTGCAAACTTCCTGTAAATGCAAGGCGCTTGATCAATATTGTTGCCGGCATGTGTATATTGCGTAAGTTGTATATCATTATACATCCTATCAGGGAGGATACAATTGTTGTTATCGAAACTAAAATTAAGGGCAAGAAATTTTGTACGTTTCGTAGAATTAAATGGGATTTTTTCCGTCGGTACACGGTTTATATAATCCATGGATACCCGATGCGTGGAAATAGGATCAACAGTTCTACATCCCCAAGAGCACCACAACAATCCCATAAGGGAAATTACCGTCAAACTGTGTTTAATGATTGCTTTCATAAATAAACAAAAACTTACAAATAAAAAACCCGACGCCATATAAAATACAGTATCGGGTTTTCGTCAATGAAAGAAAAAACTATTAATAACCGGGGTTTTGATCTATTCCTAAATCATTACCCTGTAATCCTTTTGGAATAGGGAAGCGATAGAACTTACCGTTTACTTTGTCATATTTTGAATGAAGGTGTTTGTACACCTTGGCGAAAAACGGATAGTTGGTCGCTTCGGTTTCCGCGCCGAATTTCGCTACGATAGAGGCTACGTCCTTGTAGTCGTCCTTATAATATTCAAAGTTTTGTACCGTTTGCACCGTTTGGATTAATTTACGCCAACGTACAAGATTTACCCAGTGTTTTTGTTCGAAGAACAGTTCCAAATGCCACTCTTCTTCCAAAGTTTCTTGAGTGAGTGTAGTCAGGCGGTTATGGTCAATATGCGCACCGAAAGCGCGTTCGCGCAGGTTGTTAACTTCCTGAGTGGCTTCGCTTATTTTCCCCTGATAGAACAGCGCTTCGGCTTTGGTAAGCAACACTTCGGCGTAGCGGATTTCGATACGGTTGATGTTGTTGGGTTGTCCGTCCTGCGTGCTATAAGCGGCTTCGGGGAAACTTGAAGGATGATGGATATATTTGCCGATGCGCGGCGACGTTACGGGAAATTTGTACTCATACTTTTGGTAGTTTGTAACAACGTCGGGTTCGGCATTTCCTATCTTTTCGTCATAGTTATATAACGATGACAGAATAGAAAAACGTTTACGATTGTCGTTGTCGTCAAAATGATCGAGCAGTGTAACGTCGGCAGGTCCGATATGGTTGTCGGCATACAGGTCGAAGCGGAACGTGAACGGACAGTGCGTTTGGTGGTTGCCCTGTGCATCGCCTTGGTCGTCGCCGTCGTGGTGAATGGTGAAGATGTGTTCAACCGAACGGTTTTCTGCCGATACGCCGAAGTTCTTTTCAAAATCGGACTCCAACTTATAGTTGCCGCTGCTGATTACTTTGTCGGCATATTCTACCGTTTTTTGCAGTCGCTCTGTATTCCACGATGGTGCGGCAGGGTCGGTTTTGCTGCTTGCGATAGCGCCCACTTCGCTTTGCGAAAGCGGGTTGCTTGCCCAGTTGAGGTAAGCCCGCGCAAGAATGGCATTGGCAGCTCCTTTGCTTGGATTGGAGCGGATTTGGTCGTATGCCGGCAAAACCTCTTCGGCTTCCGTCAAATCTTTCACGATTTGCGCATACACTTCGTCAATTGATTTGCGGGTAGTTTGCTCTGCTTGCGAAGCGCCCGAGCTCAGAATAAGCGGCACTTCACCCCATAGCTCTACCAGATAGAGGTAGTCCAGTCCACGGACAAATTTAGCCCGCGCCCGCGCCAAATCAATGGCTTCCTGCGAAAGATTTCCGCCTGCATGGCTGGAATCCGCTTTTTCGATGGTGCGGTTGGCTTCGCCGATACTCACGTAAAGGTAATTGAAAATCTTTGTCGGATACCAGTTGTTGATGTCCGTTTCAAAAAGACTGATAAGAGGACCGTCGGCATCATCAGCGCCTTCAAAACTGATGGTGTTTTCGGTGGCAGATTCTAACAGAAATGAGTATGAGGAACTCAATCTCTGTAGTGGGGGATAGACCGCATTGGCTGACGCCAACGCTTCTTGGTCGTTTTTCCATGCGGAGTCGCCCGAAATGGTGTTTGGCGTGTCCGATGTGTTTTCGCATGCACACAGTGCGATGCTCGTTGATAAGGCTAAAGCCTTCAAATAGTTGTTGTTCATTACTGTGAAATTTAAATTAATAATTAAAAAATATATGTTGTTATTTATTATTTTTAAAATGTTATATTAGCTCCAAGATAAAAAGTGCGTGCCATAGGGTAAGTGCCAAGGTCAATACCTTTTGATATTTCAGGGTCGTACCCTTTGTATCCGCTTAGGGTAACCAGATTTTGAACGGTGGCGAAAAAGCGGATTTTTACCGATTGGTTTGGCGATACAAACGGTATTTTGCCGAGCGTGTAGCCTAACGTAACCGTTTTAAGCCTTAAATAGGAGGCGTCTTCCACATAACGGCTGTCAAGTTCGGACGAAAGCGGCACACTCGTAATTCTCGGAACGGTATTGGAAGGATTGGTACTCGTCCAACTGTCCAATAGCGCTGCCGAAACATTATAGGCGTCATTGGGGCTTTCCAGATAACGGCGTAATTGATTATACACTTTGTTTCCCTGCGAGCCTTGTAATAATAGAAACAAGTCGAAATGCCAAAAATTGAGCGTGGTTGAAATGCCGTAGGTAAAATCGGGTTGTTTGCTGCCTAACACCACGCGGTCGTATTTGTCAATATGATTGTCGTTGTTGTTGTCTTTGAATTTGGGGTCGCCGGGTTCGGGAATGGTATAAGCCGGCGTGGTGGGCAGCGCCGATACATCTTCGTCTTTCTGCACTACGCCGTCAAATTCCAATCCGTAGAATGAACCGAGCGATTCGCCTACCCGCCAGATTTCTACGCCTTTTTCCATATCGGTTACATTTCCGTATAATTTTGTTATTTTATTAATATTGCGGGCAAAGTTAGCTGCCAATGTCCAGCGGACATTGCGGGTATCGACTATCACCGCGCTTGCGGATAATTCTACGCCTTTGTTCACCACATTTCCTACATTGACCAATTGTTCGTTTTCCTGTCCGAGCGCCGGAGGAATACGCAGCAGCAAGTCCGACGTTTCTTTGTAATATACATCAGCCGTTGCCGAAAAACGGCTGTTCAAAAAGCCTGCATCTATGCCTATATTGTATTGCGTCGTGATTTCCCACTTCAGGTTTTCGTTGCCGCTGTTATTGACATGGTATGCCACTTCGCCATTGTATCGGATGGCTTCCAAAGTCTGTAAATATTCGTAGTCGCCTATTTCCTGATTCCCCACGCTCCCTGCACTCAGGCGCAGTTTTAGGTTATTGAGTGCGGTGAAATCTTCCAAAAAGACTTCATCGTTGATGTTCCACGCCAGCCCTATCGAAGGAAAAGTCCCCCATTTGTAATTGCTGGCAAAGCGTGTGGAATAGTCGCTGCGAAAAGTTGCCGTAAGATGATAACGCCCCAGCAGCGAATAGTTTATTCTGCCGAGTAAGGAATATAACTCGCCGATGCTTGTGTTGCTGTAGATGGGTCTTTTGCCGTAAGGCGTACCGTCCTGCGGATTTTTTATGCCTAAATCTTCATTTGTGAATTTTGCCACTTGGTCGGTATGAATGTTCGTTTCCGTATCTTGATAAGTGAAGCCCGCCAATACATCAAAAGAATGAATGTCGTTTATCTTTTTAGCATACGCCAATGTAAATTCCGCAAGTAATATTTCTTGCTGGTTGTTGCCAATGCCGCCAATGCCGTCGGGGTCAAGCCCGATGGCTGTATAAGAAGGCGCAAAATAATTTTGTGTGGTGTGGCTGATGTTGCTTCCCACATTGATTTTTGCCGTCAATCCTTCTATGGGCGTATATTGGGCATAAAAGTTACCGAGAAAAACGGTGCTGATGGTTTCAGCCGTACTGTTTTTCAAATCTGATATAGGATTTGCCGTAGTATTGCCTTCGCGCAGGTAGGCATATTCATACGGATTGCTGTAATTATAGCTGCCGTCGGCGTTGTAGAACGGCACTACAGGCGGAAGATACAAGGCATACGTCAAAGAGTTGGCAATACCTTTAGAAAAAGGCGAACTGTTGTAATTGACGCCTTCAAAAGTAGTGAGGCTGGTTTGTGTACTTTTATTCCCTGTCAGATTGATGCCTATGGAAAACTTTGAGGATATTTTCCGGTCATAATTAAACCTGCCCACAAAGCGTTTGAATCCCGAATTGAGGATAATTCCGTCCTGCGACAAGTGGTTGCCTGAAAGAAAATAGTGCGATTTTTCGTCGCCGCCGCTGAACGATAGCGCGTGATTGTTTGTAACGCCGGTTTGCAAAACGGCATTCTGCCAATCGTAGCCTTCGCCCAACTGTTCGATTTGCGCGTCGCTATATCCGGGTTTATTGAGAAAATAATCTTTTTGCATCCGCGCCCATTGCGAGGCATTGAGCAAATCTAATTTTTTTGCCGATTTACTCCAACCTGCGGAGTACTGATAATTGACCGTGTTTTTATCTTTTTTTCCTTTGCGGGTTGTAATCAGAATTACGCCGTTAGAGCCGCGCGAGCCGTAGATAGCCGTTGCCGATACATCTTTCAGCACTTCGATAGATTCTATATCTGCCGGATTGAGTAAGTTCAGCGGATTGGATTCGCCTTCGATGCTTCCCAATCCTGTTTTTGTAGAAGAATTGTCGCTGAAAAAAAGAAATCCGTCAATCACATACAGCGGGTCGTTGCTTGCGTTGATAGAGTTGCCTCCGCGAATACGTATGTTCGAGGGAGAACCCGGCTGTCCGGAACTTTGCGTTACGTTCACTCCCGCCACCGCGCCGCTCAGAAGCGCATCAACCGACGGAGCTATATTATATTCCAGATGAGCCGATGAAACAGTGGAAATCGCCCCTGTCAGTTCTTTGCGCCGTTGTGTACCGTAGCCCACGACTACGACTTCGTTCAGTTGCAAATTATTGTCTTCGAGCGTAACGTTTATTTCGTTGCGTTCGCCGATACTTTCTTCCACTGTTTTCAATCCTGTCAGTGAAAATACAAGTGTTCCGTCTTTCTGTACAGTGATATGGTAACGTCCGTCAATGTCGGTTATGACAACCGTTTTCGTTCCTTTGAGTACCACCGACACGCCGGGCAACGGCTGCCCATCGGCGGCGTCTTTTACCACGCCTGATACTCGTGCCGTTGCCGCTTTTCGTCCGCCGTCCTGCGCCCATGCCGAACCGCTAAAAAGAGTACATAAAAACAAACCAATTTTAATTGCTAATCTCATATTGTAAATCCCATCTATTAATATTCAAAAAAAACTGCCCGATTTTTTTATCGGACAGCGTGTTAAACACATGTTTATGCGCTTAAAGCACAAACCGCTGTCCGATTTTTCGGAAGCAACACATACTACGCATAGACATAACATATAAACTCATAAACTAAAAAATTTCTGCAAAGGTACGGGGTATTATAATGCCTTACAATCCCACATTTGTGGTATTTTTACAGACAATTGTAACGTCATGATATAAATTTATGAAAAAAACAGGAGCTGTTGCACCTTTATTATTTTCGCTTGTAGATTTACCGAGCCTGTCAATCAAAAAGAGGAGCGGGGAGTTTACGGCGTGGGGTGATTTTTATTTGTCTGTAAGGCACGCTTGTCGGAATAGGACGACAGGAATAAAGACAACGCTCCGTCGCTTGTGATGTTGTTTGCCGTGCCGAAACTGTCTTGCAATGCAAAAACCGTTAATAGCAGCGCTGTTCCTGCTTCGTCAAAACCCAACACCGACTGAATTAATCCAAGCGATGCGACCACAGTTCCTCCGGGAACGCCCGGTGCGCCAATGGCAAAGATTCCCAACAGGGGAATAAAAACAGCCATTGTAGTAAATGAAGGTAGCCCGCCATACAAGACCTGAGAAATGACAATGACAAGAAAAACAACATCCAATACCGAACCACAAAGATGGGTGGTAGCAAATAATGGAATGGAGAAATCGCGTACATCGTCGTCTAAGGCGTCACTTTTCTTTGCCGCCTTGATGGCTACGCCAAGCGTTGCCGCCGACGATTGCGTGCCCATAGCGGTAAGTATAACCGGACCGTAATGCTTCAATACTCGCCAAGGATTTTTCCGCGAATAAAGACCTGCCGCCCCATAGAGTACAAATAACCAAATTGCATTGCAGACAAGCGCAATCAGCACCACTGCAAGGAAAATGGGCAACTGCGACACCAGTGAGCCTTCGTAACTGAAAACACTGAAGTTAGCGGCAATGAAAAACGGCAGAATGGGTATCAAAAACCGGTTGACCATGCTCGACACGATATTTTGAAATTGATACAGCGCATTTTCAATTTTCTCCGACTTCGTCCACGTAACCGCTAAACCAAGCATCAAAGCCAGTACCAAAGCGCTCATCACCGAAAAAAGAGGTGGAATATCCAACCGGAAAAGCATGGCGGGGATTTCTTTCGTGCTTTCTGTTACCGTGTCTATATGAAGAAAAGGGATAGATTTGTAGCCGACAAATGCGGCAAATATCGCCACGCCCAGCGACGACAGGTAAGCAAGAAGCAGGGAAATGCCCAGCAATTTCGAAGCATTTTTCTTGAGTCGGGTAATAGACGGCGCAATGAATCCAAAAACAATGATAGGGACAAGAAAAAAAATGATTTGCCCCAACACGTGTTTCAACGGTAGAATAATGGTTATCACTTTTTCATTGGCAATTTGCCCGATGAGTAAACCGAAAATTACTGCTAGAAATAATTTAAAGGTTGTATTGGATAGGATTGTTTTCATTTTTCTATTGGTTTAAAAACCGATTCGTAAATTGAACCATTGCTCCAACGGCGTATGGAAGCGCATCTTCGTCCAAATCAAAACGGTCGTTATGATGTTCCGCGCCGCTGCCCAAGTCTTCATTTTTGATGCCTACCAATAAAAAAATACTTGGAGCGACACTGCTGTATTTGGTAAACGTTTCGGAGGCATACCAGATATTTTCTTCCGAGCTTACGACTTTGTCCGGATAGAGTTCTGTTATTACCTTTTGTGCAAGCATGGCTAAATCACGGTCGTTTACGACAGGATTTATTTTAACGCCCATTCCGTCGTGAAATTGAACCGTGCAATTATGCGCCTGTGCAATAGTTGTAGCCACTTTTCGCACAAGTTCAAATCCTTTTATTCCTTCTTCTTTATCAAAAAAACGTATAGTACCTCCTACATAAACCGAATTGGGTATTACGTTATAAGTTTCTCCGCCTTGTACTTGCGAAATTCCCAAAGTCAATGTTTTGGTAATATCCCTTTGGTTGTTCCATGCTATTGAAATTCCTGTAAGGATATTGGCTGTGGCAAAAATAGGATTGATCGCTAAATCGGGACGGGAAGCATGACCGCCTTTTCCTATCACATCAAAAGCGATAGTGCCGCTGCCTGCCATAATAGCACCTTCTTTAATAAACAAATCGCCGGTTTTTAAAGCCGATCTCAGGTGATTGCCGTAGATAGCGTCAATACCCAATGGCTGTAAGGCGGTAACCATGGCGTCAATGCCTGAGTTGGTTTCTTCGCCTTCTTCAAATATAAAGATGATTTTCCCTTTCAGTTGGTCTTTCAAATCATGGAGAATCTTCATAGCGCCAAGCAAAATAGCCATGTGTCCGTCGTGTCCGCAGGTATGGGAAACTCCTTCGTTTTGTGAAATCCATTTTTTCTCTTGTTTCAGGTTTAAGGGATTTTCGAGAATAGGCAAAGCATCAATATCCGTACGCAATCCTATTGTTTTTCCGGGTTTATGTGTATCTAAGACGACATAAAATCCGGTTCCGGGAATAGGCGTTACGGGCAAACCCAATTTGGCGATTTCTGACTGAATGAATTTGGCAGTTTCAAATTCTTTGGAAGAAACTTCCGGATGTTCATGCAAATAGCCCCTGATTTCTCTTACGTAACTGTCCATAGCTTTGATTTTTTCGAGAATAATTTCCTTTTTTACAGGTTTTTGTGACCACACAGGCACAATGGTGAAAAAGAAAAGAAATAAAATACTGAGTGAAATGAATCTTTTATTCATGTTTTTTCTAATAATTAAGATTGAGAATTGGAAAAATCAACCTTCTCCGGATACGGTTCCGGTTTTTTCATCAACAATAGCAATATTTGCTCCGATTAAAGGCTCTTGCGTTTTTTCGTCTATCACCCGACCTTTTATTTCCGAACCATCCTTGGCAAAAGCCGGAGAAGAAGCAAGTACGATTAAAATTACACAAAAAAATACATGTAATAAAATTGCACGTTTGTAAATAAATTTTATCATCTTTACCACCTTATCCTTATATTAATTTAGCGACGGCAAAGGTAGCAGTGTTAGCTTAGTCTTGCAATACCATGATTATGGTATATTTCCACCTTGCTAAAAAACGAACCCGGGACAGGGTTTAATAATCACCCTGTCCGAGTCGGTTTTGTATTTATATAAAAATGAGATTAATAGCCGGGGTTCTGCTGCGTAATACCCAAATCTATACCACTCAATTTTGGAATAGGAAAACGATAAAACTTTCCTTTCACATTATCGTGTTTGGCGTGAAGGTGTTTATAGACTTTGGCATAGAAAGCGGCATTTACGGTTTTTCCGTCAATTTCCGTACCAAATACTGCCGTGATGCTTTCCGGAGTATTATAAGTCTCTTTATAATACTCAAAGTTTTCTACTGTCTGTATCGTTTTGATATAAGTTTTCCAACGGGTCAAGTTCGTCCATCGTTTTTGTTCGAAGGTTAATTCAAGTTCCCATTCTCTGAAGAGTGCATCTTCGGTGAGCGTGGTCAGAGGAGCTACTCCGGCTCTTTCCCGCAACTGATTGACATATGACAAACCTGTACTTGCTCTGCCTAAGAAAAACAAGGCTTCGGCTTTGATCAGCAACACTTCGGCATAACGTATTTCTATGCGGTTGATGTTGTTGGGTTGGGCTGCCGTGCTTGCTCCTGCTCTTTCAATGGTCGGGCTTGCTCCTGTGGTGACATAACCGCTACGATGTATCCATTTGCCATAGATAGGCGTAGTAACGGGCCACTCCCATCTATACTCCTTGTTTGCTTCGTCCGTATTGAACAAACGGAAAGTATAGGTGAGCAACTTGCGTTTGTCGTTGGCTTCAAATCGATCGAGAAGGGTCGGATCTGCCGGTCCGATATGGAAGTCCTGATCCAGATTAGTGAACCTGTTGGTAAAGGTACA
>JAITPN010000033.1 GCA_031289415.1 Prevotellaceae bacterium
GTTATGTTCCGACAATCAATTAACCGCTTTGGACGTAAGCAAGAATACCGCTTTAAGAGTGTTGAGGTGTGGCGGAAATGAATTACCTACTTTGGACGTGAGTAAGAATGCGGCGTTAATAGAGTTGGAATGTTACAAAAATCAATTAACCAAAAAGGCAATAAATGCTTTATTCTCAGCGTTGCCGACATATAGTTATGGGAGAATTTGGATAGACGGCAATCCCGGAAGCGCCGACTGCACCCCCTCTATCGCCGAAAATAAAGGATGGGAAGTAATTCGTTAGCATAACAAGATGTCCGAAAAAAAAATCATCATCTACCAAGTCATGCCGCGTTGGTTCGGCGGTGAAGCGGGAAAATTTAACGATTTTACCGAAAAAGCGCTACACGAAATAGCAGCCTTGGGCATCACCCATGTGTGGTACACAGGCATTATTGCACACGCCACCCCCGCCGCGTTTCCCGAAATAGTAAAAGGCTCGGCGGGGTCGCCCTATGCCGTCGCGGACTATTACGACGTGGCAGCCTCTCTGGCGTCGAAGCCGGAAGTGCGGATGAGCGAATTTGAAGCCTTGCTGCGCCGCACCCGCCAAGCGGGCATGCAGGTGATTATTGATTTCGTACCCAACCACGTGGCGCGCGCCTATCATTCCGAAGAAAAACCATACGGCGTGCGTGATTTTGGCGACGGCGACGACCCCACAAAACAATTTTCGCCCGAAAATGATTTTTATTACTTGACGGACGATTTCGTACCGCCTGCGGGAACACAACGTTATACCGAACAGCCGGCGCGGGCTACAGGCAACGATTGCTTCACAGCGCATCCGTCGGCAAACGACTGGTACGACACGGTGAAGCTGAACTACGGCGTCGACGTTCAACACGGCTGCGCTACGCATTTTTCGCCTATCCCCGGCGTGTGGAAAAAGATGCGCGACGTCCTCCTTTTCTGGGCTGCAAAAGACATCGACGGCTTCCGCTGCGACATGGCTGAAATGGTATCTTCCGCATTTTGGAACTGGGTTGTGCCGCAAGTGAAAGCCGTCAATCCCGACATTATTTTTATTGCAGAAATTTATAACCCTGACGCATACCGCAACTACCTCTCCGACGGAAAATTTGACTATTTATATGACAAAGTCGGCTTATACGATACGCTGCGGGGAGTGATATGCTGCGGACAGCCGTCGTCGGCTATTACGCGCTGCTGGCAATGCGTGGAAGGCATCGGCAGAAACATGCTGCATTTTCTTGAAAACCACGATGAGCAACGTATAGCCTCACGCTTCTTTGCCGGCGATGCGCACAAAGCGCTTCCGGCAATGCTCGTATCCGCAGCGATGAACCAGGGGGCGGTGATGATTTATGCCGGACAGGAAGTAGGCGAAACGGCTGACGATGCGGCAGGCAGCGAAAACGGACGGACTTCCATTTTCGACTATACCAACGTGCCGACGTTGCAGCAGTGGCGCAACGGCGGACGTTTCGACGGCGGACGATTGCATCCTGCACAAAAACAGCTGCGCTCGGACTACAGCACCCTGTTGAATGTCGTACGACAGTCGGACGCCATAGCGCAAGGCGCTTTCTACGACCTCATGTGGGCAAATGCCGGCAGACCATTCATGGAACGCTGCTACCTATTCCTGCGCCACACAACTCATGAAATCCTGCTGTTCGTGAGCTATTTCGACGCGCCCGAAGCGGAACTGCGCATCCACATTCCCGCCCATGCGCTTGACACGATGGGGCTTCCACGCGGAAAAAGCCGCCTGCTAACGCCTTTACTACACCATACAACGCCGGTAGAATTATCTGTCGATAGCGAAATAACGCTAACGGTAAAAGATTTCGCGTATGAAATTTTCCGGTTATCGGAAAAATAACGTACATTTGCAACTTGAATTTAATATAAGGAATAATTATGTTGGAAATTTCGAAAAAAGCGCAGGAAATGCCGTTATCGGCAGTGCGTAAATTAGTGCCTTTTTCAGATGCTGCCGAAAAACGCGGCGTCAAAGTCTATCATTTAAATATCGGACAACCCGATGTGTTTGCGCCGAAAGAAGCGTTAAACGCCGTAAAGCAAAATACGCTGAATTTAGTATCGTACCCTCATTCGGCGGGAAATGCAAGCTACCGTGCAGGCTTGGCTAAATACTACAATTCCGTAGGGATTGACGTTACGGTGAGCGATATGATTGTTACCACCGGCGGCTCTGAAGCCTTGATATTCGCCTTTATGATTTGCCTCAACCAAGGCGATGAAGTGATTGTTACAGAACCTTTCTATACCAACTATCGGGCGTTTGCACGCTGGGCTGACGTTACGCTGAAACCCGTGTCGAGCGGTATTCCGATGGACTTTACCCTGCCTCCGGTGAGCGCGTTTGAAAAAGCGATTACGCCGAAAACGAAAGCCATCCTGCTGTGCAACCCAAGCAATCCGACAGGCTATGTATATACAAAAGAAGAATTGGAATCATTGGGCGCATTGGTAAAAAAGCACAACCTGTATCTTTTTGCCGACGAAGTATACCGCGACTTTTTGTATGCCGACAAACCCTTCTATTCATGTATGCAACTGAAAGGCGTGGAACAAAACGTGGTGCTGATTGATTCCGCCTCAAAACGCTACAGCCTTTGCGGCGTGCGCATCGGCGCTATTGTGAGCCGCAATAAGGACGTGATGGCGGCGGCGTTGCGCTTTGCCCAGTCGCGCCTGTGTTCGCCGGCTTACGGACAAATAGCAGCCGAAGGAGCGCTCAACACGCCGCCCGAATATTTTACCGGCGTACGAGCCGAATACCGCCGCCGCCGCGACTATATGATAGGCGCGCTGAATAAAATAGAAGGCGTACACAGCCCCATGCCCGAAGGCGCATTCTACACCGTAACCCAGTTTCCGGTGGACGATTGCGACAAGTTTGCGCAATGGCTGCTCGAGTCGTTTGAATACGAAAAACAAACGGTCATGATTGCGCCTGCATCCGGTTTTTACGTTACGCCGGGGGGCGGACGGAACGAAGCGCGCGTAGCGTACGTGCTGAAAGTCGAAGACCTTGAAAAAGCCATGGCTATTCTGGAAATAGCCTTGAAGCAATATCCGGGGCGCACCGTGTAGCGCGCACTACAGCGAGGCTGCCTGTAATTCTGCCGCCGCGGTTTCAAAATCGCGCTCGGCTTCGAGCAGGCGGGTTATAATATCATAATACAACTCAAGTTCGACGATGTAGTCGGACACCGAAATCTCACCGGCGGCGAGCGCTTTTTGCCACAGCGCGGCGGCGTCCGCCACCGCTACGGCTTCGCGGTAGGCGGCGGCAATGCGCTGCAAATCCGTAGCGCGGTCGTAAAGATTTTTGAAATGCGCATACAACTGTTGCTGCACATCGGCTTGACGGTACTCGGCGGCGCGGACATCGGCTTTCGCCTGCTTCGTGCGGTTTTTGTTCTCCCACAAAGGCACCGACAGCCCGAACGTAACGCCCCTGAACGCTTCCTGCGTAACCCTTTCGCTCATGTAGCCTGCCGAAAATTCGGGAAGATTCATCGTCCTGTTCAACGCCGCTTTCTTTTTCTGCAATGCGATATTTTCATCCGCCGCTTCGAGCGCCGGATGCTGCGCCGCAGTTTGGACGAACCACGCTTCAAAATCGGCGGGGAGCGCGGCGGCGGCATAGCGGTCGTCGTACGGCGCAACGGCAACGCCGCCGTTCAGCTGCTGCAATTGCCGCAGCGCGGCGTTCCGCTCCATCGCGATGCGTTCCGCGTCGCCCCGCGCAGCCGCAAGGGTCAGCTCAATCTTGCGATAGGCGGGAAGGCTGACGCCGCCCTGCGCCAGACGCGCTTTGCCGTGGCGAGCCAGCGTTTCGGCATCGTCGAGCTTGCGGGCGGCGACGGCGCGCAACGCCGTGTAATACACAACGTCGATGCAGCGCCGCCGGGCTTCGAGCAGCGTGTACATCCGTTCGACGCGGTATTGCCGCTCGAAGAGCTGCTGCTGCTTGTCCGCCACGCCGCGCCTGACGCCCGAAAGCGTAGCGAAATCAAACGTTTGCCTGACGCTGACGTCCGTGCGGACGCCCGCGCCGTGCGGGCTTCCCCAGAGATAATTAAACCCGACGTCGGGGTTGGGCAGAAAGATACCCGTGCGGCTCTCCAGCTGCCGTGCGGCGGTTTCTTCGCGCAACGCTTTCAGCGTGGCATTATTTTTTTCAACCGAAAGCAATACATCCTGCACGCTTTGCTGCGCATGGAGCGGCGGGCAGGCGAGCCACAATGCCGCGACGTACCCATATATAAAGGTACGGCGGCGCGAACAGACTATTTTTTTCATCATAACCATTTTTTAAAATTTTATATAAAAACCATATTGCGGACGTTTCGCAGAAGGTATTTTTTTTATAAAAAGACATCGGTGCATACGGACGGCTTTTTACGGGTTTGTTTTTTGGATGCCCGCGTACATCAGGGGGATGACGAATCCGTTGAGCAGCGTCGACGTGAGCAGCCCGCCGAGGATTACTTGCGCCATGGGGCTTTGTATTTCGTTGCCCGGAAGGCTGCCGCCGAGCGCGAGCGGTATCAATGCCAGCCCCGACGTGAGGGCGGTCATCAGTATCGGGTTCAGGCGGTCGAGCGAGCCTTGCATGATACAGTCGGACGGCGGAAGCCCGCGCGCGCGCAGGTCGTTGTAGCGCGAAAGGAGCAACATGCCGTTGCGCGTGGCAATCCCGAAGAGCGAGATGAAGCCGATGACGGCAGGGATGCTGACTACGCCACCGGTAGCGCGAAGGATGAATACGCCGCCAATCAGCGCCAACGGCAGGTTCAGCAGTACGATTGCCGCTTGCGACGCGCTTCGGAAATCGTTGTAGAGCAACAGGAATATGACGAGCAGGGCGAGCAGCGACGCGACGAACAGCGTATGCGAAGCCGACTGCTCGCTCTCGAACTGCCCGCCGTATTCGATGCGGTAGCCTTCGGGGAGCGCGACGGAGGCGGCGATGCGCCGTTGGATGTCGCCCACAACGCCGCGCAGGTCGCGCCCCGCAACGTTTGCCGATACCACGATTTTGCGCCCCGCGTTTTCGCGGTTTATGGCGTTCGGTCCTGTGGCGGACGTGACGGCGGCTACGTATTCCAGCGGGATTTTCATGTCGCGCGCGTCAATCATCAATTCTTTTATCCGTTCGATGCCCGCGCGGTTCGCGTCGTTTACTTTCAGCGTAAGGTCGAAAGTTTTGTCGTCTTCATATACCTGCGACACGGTTTCGCCCGCCAGCATCGTGCGGACGGCGCGTTCAAAGGCGGGCAGCGTAATGCCGTATTTTACGAGCATCTCGCGTTTCGGCGTAATCTTCAGTTGCGGGCGTTCTACCTGCTGCTCCACGTTGAGGTCGGCAATGCCGTCGACGTCCTGTATCGCGGCTTTGATTTGGTTTCCCAGCGCGTACATGCGGTTGAGGTCGGCGCCGAAAAGTTTAACGGCGATGTTTGCCCGCGTGCCCGACAACATGGCGTCGATGCGGTGCGAAATGGGCTGCCCGATTTCGACGCTTACGCCCGCCAGCGCGTTCAGCCGTTCGCGCACGTCGGCGGTCAGCGCGTCTTTCGAGCGTTTGCCGAGCTTGAACGGCGCTTCTATTTCCGATACGTTTACGCCCATCGCGTGTTCGTCGAGTTCAGCCCGTCCGGTTTTTCGCGCTACGGTTTCTATTTCGGGAATCGAAAGCAGAATTTGCTCTGCCGCGCGTCCTATTTTATCCGATTCGTCCAATGCAATTCCGGGAACGGCGCTGACGTTGATGGTGAACGAGCCTTCGTTGAACGCAGGCAGGAAACTGCGTCCGAGCGTGAAAAAAACGGCGATAGCCGCAAGGAGCAGCGCGCCGACGCCGCCGAGTACCTGTTTTTTGTGCCCCAACGTCCAAGTTAAAGCCCGGCTGTAGTGTTTTTTCAATATACGCACAACGAAAGGTTCTTTGGCGATGCGGCTCGCGCTGTTGTTTTTCAGAAGATAGCTACACAGCACCGGCGTCAACGTCAGTGCAATGACGGTAGATGCAAACAGCGACACGATGAATGAAATGCCCAGCGGCATCAACATCCTGCCTTCCATCCCCGAAAGGAAAAACAGCGGGATGAAGCTGGCGACGATAATCAACGTGGAATTAAATATCGGCTTCCGCACTTCTTTTGACGCTTCGAATACGATTTGCTTCAACGATTGTTGTTCGGCAGCCGGTTTCGCGCGGTTTTCGCGCAGGCGTTTGAAGATGTTTTCGACGTCCACAATCGCGTCGTCCACCAGCGAGCCGATGGCAATAGCCATGCCGCCGATGCTCATGGTATTAATGGTCAGCCCCATGAATTTAAGCGTCAGTATCGACGCCAAAAGGGAGAGCGGAATACAGACTAATGAAATGAACGTAGTGCGCACGTTCATCAAGAAAATAAAAAGAATGACGACGACGAAAATACCGCCTTCAAACAACGCCCTTTTGATGTTGCCGATGGCGCTGTGGATGAAATGCGACTGGCGGAAAATGTCGGTCGAAATTTTTACGTCGGCAGGCAGTTTCGTTTGCAGTCCGGCAAGCGATTGGTCTATCCGCTGCGTTAAGTCGAGCGTGCCGGTGTGCGCCTGTTTCGTTACGGTAATCAGCACGGCGGGGGTTGCGCATACGGAAGCCAAGCCTAACTTCGGGGTTTTTGCGCCGGTTTTTATTTCGGCAATGTGGTCGAGTACGACGGCGTCCTTCACTACGGTTGTCCCCAGTTCCGACACATCGTGGGTCGAAAGGACGCCCCGTACGGTATATTCATTGCCGTATTCATAGAGCGTGCCGCCCGACACGTTTTGGTTCATTCCCTGCACGGCGTCCAGCGCTTCGTTCAGCGTAACGCCGTAGTGCTTCATCTTGGCAGGGTCGAGCAAAATCTGGTATTCTTTGCTGTCGCCGCCAATGACGGAGGCTTGCGCTACGCCGCCGGTGGCAAGCAGCTGCGGGCGTATTGTCCAGTCGGCGATGGTGCGCAGCGTTTCCATGGACGTGGTGTCTGCCGTCAATCCGATAATCATCAGCTCGCCCAGAATAGACGACTGCGGCGCAAGTACCGGCTTTCCCGCACCGGCAGGCAGCGCGCCGCCTACTTCCTGCAATTTTTCGGAAATGATTTGCCGTGCGCGGTAAATATCCGTACCCCAGTCAAATTCTATCCATACAATAGAAAACCCCGCGGTGGACGACGAGCGCACGCGGCGCACGCCGGCAGCTCCGTTGACGGCTGTTTCGACCGGAAAAGTAACCAGCCGTTCTACTTCTTCGGTTGCCATCCCTTTGGCTTCGGTCATCACGGCTACCGTAGGCGCGTTGAGGTCGGGAAAGACGTCCACTTCTATATGTTGCGCCGTGTATATCCCGCCAAGCAATAGCAGCGCCGCGCCGACGAGCACCGTCAGACGGTTGTTGAGTGAAAAAAATATGATTTTGTTTAACATAATCGACGGCTGTTAGTGTTGGTGTGTGTCGGGTATTACGGAGCGGTTGACGGCAAGCCGTACCTGCGTTACGCCTTGCGTTACTATCCGGTCGCCCGGCGCGAGTCCCGAAAGGATGTGTACGCGGACGCCGTCGTTGCTGCCAAGCGCGACTTCCTGTTTTTCATAATCGCCGTCGTCGTGTTGAAGATATACGAAATACAGCCCCTGCTCTTCGGTAACAGCCGTGAGCGGTATGCTGACGACGTCGTGCTGCGTGTCGGCAAGCAAATACACTTCGGCATACGCGCCGGCAAGCAACGCGCCGTTATTGTCAAACTCAAACGTTACCGGAACGTAGCCCGACGACGGGTTGAGCGCCGCGCCTACGGACAACCGCCGTCCGTTGAGTTCGCGCAGCGTATAAAGATGTTCGTCCGACGGCGTTTTGAAATGGGCGTCTGCGACGTGCCGCAAGGTGTTGAAATATTTCGCCGGTACATCGGCTTTCAGTTGCAGCCGTTTGTTTTTCGCGAGGCGCAGCAGCGGTTGCCCGACGGTTACATACTCGCCCGTGCATGCCCACCGTTGCTTCACCGTACCGCTGAGTGGCGATGTTATTTTTATACCGCCGGACGTATTGTTTCCGGCGTGTGCATGGTAGGCGGCTTTTGCCGTTTCATATTGCAGCTGCGCTTGTTCAAATTCCCGTTCGGAAATTATCCGGTCTTTCACTAATTCTTTGGCTCGTTCGTATTCTTTTAACGCCGCATTGTATGCCGCCGCTGTTTTCACGGCAGGGTCGCCGTCTGCGATGTGTTTAGCCGAAACGGTACACAGCGTTTGTCCTGCCGTTACCGTAGCGCCCTCAGCGCCCGTAGCGCCCGAAAACGATACGATGCCGCTCGACGTAGCCGCCACCGTTACTTCATCGTTTTGTGCGGAGAGCAGTTGTCCGCCGGTTTTTATAACCTGCGTGAATGTACCTGCCGCCACGTCCTGCACAACCACATTCAAGGGGTGCGCATCGCGTGTTGCCGCTTCGGATTCCGCCGGCGCACCGTGTGCATGTTCGCCGTGATGACAAGCTGCATTACACAGCAAAATAAGTATAAAATAAAAAATATGTTTCATGAATGTTGAACTGTTTAATTGTTTTTGGATATTGTATAATTGTATGAATTGGCAATTGTGAATTGTCAATTAAATCGCATTACGCTTGCATGGGGCTGGCGGCGGGAGGCGCTCGCAAACCGTGCGGCGTAGCTATCGAGCCGCGCGCGCCGGAAGACACGAACGTGCCGTGCTTATACCGCGTAGCGGCTAACGGCAGCGCATACGCGTCGGCGAAAGTCAGGACGGCAGCAATGACGGGGATAAAATGAACGTGATGGGGCTGTGCGCAGCAATACGTTTTGCAATGCGTTTCGTGGTTTTCGCAAGTTACGTATTCCGTATCCGCTATGCAATGTACATGCCGGTGTTCATCCTCCGTATGCGGGCATTGCTCGGTATCAGCCACGCACACCGCTTCGCCATGATGGTGATGGGGCATGACCTTCAACAATAACAACACGCACATTGCCGCTGTTAAAAATGATATGAATACCGTACGTTTCATCCTAATTCAAATACAAAATCAGGACAAAGGTAAGAAAATAAATTGGAAAAACAGGCGACGTGGGGGAATTTAAGTGATTAAGCCAGAAAAATAGGGGATTAAGATTAAAGGTAGCGAGGCTCTCTTAATATCTCCCCTTGTCCCGTCATTCCGACCGGAGGAATCTGTTCACGAAAGTTCCAAAAACAAGCCATCCCCAATCCCTCAAAAGGGGGCGGGTGGCGAAACACTTCACGCTTCACTATTCACATTTCAGTGTTTGTAGTAGTTTTTGCAGGCGCACCGGTTCGTTGGTGGTGATGTAGTCTACGCCCATGTTGATGAATGTCAGCATGTCGTCTTCCTCGTCCACCGTCCACACGTTTACGGTCATGCCCAAGTCGTGGGCTTGCTTCACGAAGGCGCTGTGGGACGCCATGGTCGACATCGTGTAGTCGAGACCCATGATGCCGTCGTCGTACAACTGTTGCGGGGTAAGCCCTCCGGAGAGGTAGGCGACGGTGGCGCCGGGGTTGTTTTCGAGTATCCGCAGGCACACTTCGTAGCTGAATGAGATGTATTCGACCAGGTCTTCGACGTGTGCGGCGCGTACTTTGGCTACGGACGAGTCGGCAACGCGGTTGTTCCGTTCGGTGGTGGCGTGTCCTTTTATTTCCAAAATTAGTTTCGTCGCGGGCGACTGTTTTCCCTGTTCGAGGTAGTCTTCCAGCGTGGGTATGTTTTCGCCGTTGCTTAGTTTGACGTTTTTCAGTTCGTCGTATGTGGACGTTTCGATGATTCTGCCGCCAATCGAGGGGTCGTGGCAGAGGACGACTACGCCGTCGGTCGTAATCCACACGTCAAATTCCGACCCGTACACGCCTATTTCCTGCGCTTTTTGCAATGCCGCTATAGAGTTTTGCGCCGAGCCGGAGGGCGTCCAGTGTCCGCGGTGGGCAATGACTTGCGTGGTGTAGGGCGTGGTGTCGAAGGCTGTGAAGCGGGCGAATCCCAGGGCGTACGTTTCGTTGCCGCGCACGAGCGCGAGGCGGTAGCGTCCGCTGACGAAATCGGCGGGGACGGTGATTTTTATGGACGATTGGGCAACCGTGCCGGCGCAGGTGAACGTCTGGTTGGCGTCGTCAACAAGGCTCAGTTTGATGATATCGCCGGAGGCATATCCGCCGCCGTTGAGCATGTAGTTGCCGCCCCGCGTTACGTTGATTTCCGGGAAGTAGGAGAGGTTCGAGATGCTGATTTTGCAGGGTTCGGGCTGCTGGCTTTCTACTTCTTTCCATAGCGCCTGTACTTGCTGCTCCGACACCGGATCGGCGTATATGCGGGCAATGGCGACGTCGCCTTTCCACGCCGCCTGTGCCGGTGTGCCTGCGTCTGCGCCGATGCCGAACCATTGGGCGTTCGACGTGGGCAGGATAAATTCGCCGGCGGCGTCGGCTTCGGCTTTCAGTTCGCCGTTGATGTATATGTATGCTTTTTCTTCTTCTTTGTTCCAAACGCCGACTACGTGGTAGTATTGCCCCGCTTGGGGTACAACGCCGCTTTTGGTCCACACCCATTGCGACGCGCCGGTGGCGCTTACGTTGGTCAGAAAGGTAATTTGGTTGTCGTTGCTTATCATCAGCGCCGTGCCGCCGTTTTCCGTAGAGCTGAGTAGTTTAATTTCTCTGGAGCGCGGCTCGAAGTCCGCCATGCACAAGGCTTCCAGCGAATATCCGTCGGCAAGTTCGTCTTTGATATGTTGATTTACGGCGTAGGTCGTCCGGTAGTATCCATTGCTTGCACTGACGCCGGGCGAGTGGTGAAACCGCGCCGCATACCGCCGGTACGCTTCGTTGAAGTACGTGTGCATCATGCCGCCAGCAAGGGTTGCGACGGTGTTGTGCATCGGCGAAACGTCTTCCGCCGTGCCGTCATTTTTAAAGACTACATCCAGCAAGTCGGCTACCGCCGGTTCGTCCGGCGGGTTCGGGATTTCGATATTCACAGGCTTGCCGGATTCGCACGCCGCAACGCCAAAACTTAATACAATCGACAGTAAAAAGGCACTCATTGTTTTCATACGCTTAATATTTTGGTACAAATGTACGATTCTTTTTTTAGAAAACCCGCATATTTTTTGCGGCGGATGCCGTTTTTTTATTTTTGCCGTAAAAATAGCTGAATGGGGCAGCCTGTAAAATCGAAGTGTTGGCGAAGTTTGTTTTCGAGGAAGCGTTTGTAGTCCTCGCGCACGTACTGCGGGAGGTTGCAGAAGAAGGCGAACGACGGCACCGGCGTGGGCAGTTGGGTGATGTATTTTATACGGATGTATTTTCCTTTGGTCGAAGGCGGCGGCGTGGCTTCGATTTCGGGCAGCAGGAGTTCGTTCAGCTGCGAGGTGGGGATGCGCTTCCGCCGGTTTTCATATACTTTCGCCGCCGTCTGCAGTACGTCGAGTATCCGCTGTTTTTCGATGACCGATGTGAAAAGCACAGGCACGTCCGAAAAAGGGGCAAGGCGTTGTACGATATTTTGGCGGTGTTCTTTCATCGTGTTGGTTTTTTTCGCTATCAAGTCCCATTTGTTGACTACTATTACGCATCCTTTTTTGTTTCTATAGATGAGGTTGAAAATGCTCAAGTCCTGCGCTTCTACGCCTTGCGTGGCGTCAATCATCAGTATGCACACGTCGGCATATTCAATCGTGCGCACCGACCGCATGACGGAGTAAAATTCGAGGTCTTCTTTCACTTTCGTTTTTTTGCGCAATCCGGCGGTGTCAATCAGCATAAAGTCGTAGCCGAATTTGTTGTAGCGGGTGCTTGTCGCATCGCGCGTAGTACCGGCAACGGAGGTTACGATGTGGCGCTCTTCGCCCAGCAAGGCGTTGGTTAGGGATGATTTTCCGACGTTGGGCTTTCCTACAATCGCAATATGGGGCAGCACGTCGCCGTCAATCATTTTGTCGTTTTCGGGGAGGCATTTGATGATTTCGTCCATCAGGTCGCCTGTACCGCTACCGCTCATGGACGAAATGCCCCATGGCTCGCCAAGTCCAAGCCTGTGAAAATCATGCACGCCGTACATGCGCTCGACGTTGTCCACTTTGTTTATTACGAGCAATACCCGTTTTTTACTGCGGCGCAGCACGTCGGCAATCATCGCGTCGAAATCGGTAATTCCGGTAGTAACGTCGGTCATTAGTAGAATGAGGTCGGCTTCGTCAATAGCAAGCAGCACCTGTTTGCGGATTTCAGATTCAAATACGTCGTCGGTGTTCACCGCGTAACCGCCGGTGTCGATGACCGAAAATTCGCGACCATTCCAGTCGGAACGTCCATAATGACGGTCGCGCGTTACGCCCGCCACTTCGTCCGTAATAGCCTGCCGCATGCCTACTAAACGGTTGAACAAGGTTGATTTTCCCACATTAGGTCGCCCTACAATAGCTACGATACTCATACGTATATTTAAGGTATTAATATAATTTTTTTCATTACAATGCTGCAAGCCATAGTTCTCATACTATTGACTATTTTAGTCATGCAAAGGTAAGTATTTTATCCGAAACCACAATTTTATAATTTGACGTGCTCCTTATTTCATCTTCTGAAAAACAAGCGTAAAACAAGCGCCGCCAATAGATGAGGGCGAATAACTGATGTGTCCGTTATGGCTTTCCATAATGCTGCGGCAAATAGGAAGACCTAATCCGCTGCCGCGGCGTTTGGTGGTAAAATTCAATGTAAACAAATCCAATTCTATTTCTTCACTTACCCCACAACCATTGTCTTCAACGGATACATAGTAGCATTTGTCTTTTTCGTACAAGGTTATAATTACTTGTCCGTTGTGGTTGTTTTCGCCTATTGCATCTATCGCATTGGTAAATAAATTTACAAATACTTTGTTGATTTGTTGGACATGCACGTTTACTTGTGCCGGTTTCACTTTTGATTTCAGCGTAAATTTAATATTCGAGTAATTTTTAAACAACAACATTTCTTCTTCTATGAGGTCATTCAGGTCAATAACAGTAAATTCATTCGGGTCAACTTTCGAGAATGAAGAAAATTCGGTAGCTATAAGCGATAACCGGTCAATCTGTTCAAGCAGCATTTTCGACACTTCTTCAATGCGGTCTTGCCATTTCGGGTCATTTTCGCGCTTCAAACGCAAAATGTGTTGAATGCTAAGCCGCATCGGCGTAAGCGGATTTTTAATTTCATGCGCAATTTTCCGCGCCATTTCACGCCACGCATTATCGCGCTCTATCTGCACCAATTTCCGTTTGTAATTTTGAAGCGCACCTAACAGGTCGTTGTATGAACGCACCAAACTGCCCAACTCGTCAGACGCGTGGTAGTTGATAACTTCCATTTTGTTTGTGCGTTCAAAATTTTCTATATTTTGACGAATAATATCCAGCGGACGTGTAATACTGTTAGATATAACCATGCTCACAATAAACGTGATGATAAACAGCAACACATACACATTGGCATACGTAGAAATAACCGACGGTAAACTTCCGGTGAAGTTATAAATCACGATAGTTACGGCGCTTATCAAGATGAAAGAAAAAACGATAAGAAAGAGAAATACAAAAGCAATCTTACGCCGAAGCATATTGTTCTTCCACATCCATCGCATTCGCCAACCCGCAATGTGCGCCATCATGTAAAATATGATAATAAAAACGACGAACATGTAGGAATAGTCCACTATATAATTAACGATAATAGTAACTGAGGATAGCACATCTCCAAACATGATAAAGTTTACTTTATAATAGGAGATTAAAGCGATAGTATATAGCGTAATCAGTAGAATATAAAGGATAGCTAATTTCTGTTTTCCCCACGAACTTAACCATTTCGGAAAAACACAACGAATAAACGTGTATGCCATGAAGAAAAAAGTACTGTATAGTATGGAAAGATAAAAATATGAAACAAAAGAAACGAAATCAAGCTCTGTGATAAAGCCTTGTATTTCAAACATTATGAATGATTCTACTATAAGCATTCGCAGAATATAATGAATAATAATAACCGTAGTTATAAGCACAAGCCATAATGCTATAATCCATAATCGCCTTTTGATGCGGGATGTTCGCGACAAATAAATTTCCCAAATCTTACGATGCCGGTAAATCAATACAATAATAAAAAATATACAAGTAGTGTACAACAACAACTCTCCTAATGGATGAAACGACCACGGCAAAAAACAATAAATCACGCAAAAACAAAACAGTATACAGACTGATAAGAGTAGTATCTTATATCGTTGGAAGTAAAATCTCTTTTTCATATTAATTAAGTATGGTGATAGGGTTCTCCTTTAATAATAGTAAATGCGCGATAAAGTTGCTCCGTAAAAATAAGCCTGACCATTTGATGTGAAAACGTCATGTGCGATAATGAAATGCAACCATTTGCCCGTTGCATCACGTTGGCGGCAAAACCGAAAGCTCCACCTATCACAAACACTATTGATTTTGTAGCCGTACACATTTTCTTTCCGAGATATGCCGCCCATTCTTCCGACGAAAACTGTTGCCCGTGTTCATCCAAAAGCAATACATCATCATTGGGGCTAAGTTGGCGAAGAATAAGCGCTCCCTCCTGTATTTTTAACTGCTCATAGGGCAGCGTTTTAGCGTTGCGTACATCGGGCAGTTCCTTATAATCAAAACCGACGTAATGTTGTAGCCGGTTTACATACATGGATATTCCTTCACGCAGATAACCTTCATTTGTTTTCCCTATGACTAACAAAGTAATTTTCATATCGTAGCGACAAAGATAAGAAACTATTTTCTTTTTCAAAAAAAAATTACGACCTTTGTGTGTATAAAGTTATAAATATAATGAATTTCCAACCTTACATTGACGCCCTGATTGACTTGGCAATTGCCGAAGATATCGGTGATGGCGACCACACTTCGCAAGCGGTGATTACTCCTGAAGCTCAGGGAAAAATGAAATTGCTGGTAAAACAAGACGGCGTCATTGCCGGAATTGACATTGCCCGGCAAATTTTTCAACGGATAGACGAACACCTACACATGGAACAACTGCTGAACGACGGAGTCCGCGTAAAAAACGGCGATGTGGCGTTTTATGTAACAGGGCGCGAACTTTCTCTTTTACAAGCTGAACGGCTTGTGTTAAATGTCATGCAACGAATGAGCGGCGTAGCCACGCAAACTGCCGTGTACGTAAAAGCGCTGGAAGGATTGAAAACAATAATTCTTGACACACGTAAAACGACGCCCGGTATGCGCGCCCTCGACAAATTAGCCGTTAAAATAGGCGGTGGCGATAACCATCGAATGGGTTTATTCGACATGATTTTGCTAAAAGATAATCATATAGACTTTGCAGGCGGCATAGAACAAGCCATCTTGAAAGCACAGGAATACTTGCTGCACACCAATCGGAAGCTCGCCATTGAAGTAGAAGTGCGCTCGCTTGACGAACTGAAAACAGTACTGCGTATAGGCGGTGTACAACGCATTATGTTCGACAATTTCGATATTGCCACAACCAAAGAGGCAATAAATTTGATTGCAGGTCGTTACGAAACCGAATCGTCGGGCGGTATTACGTTAGACAATCTGCGTACTTACGCCGAATGTGGCGTTGATTTTATCTCGGTAGGCGCTTTAACTCACCAAATTAAAAGCCTCGATTTGAGTTTGAAAGCCATTTAATAGAGAAATCCGAAAAGCCACAGCGGAATACGATTATAGTATCCATATTCAATATCATCAAGCGCTATGAAAGCATTTTTTACTTGTTGAATCTGATTTCCCGTTTTGTTTTTTCCGCCCACTTCAATCGTGAATTTTTCATCTATCAAAAAATCGCCTTTATTCGTGTAAGTAATCTTATGTTTTTTTGTCAACTGATTAACGAAAAACGTTTCTCGCAGATTTCCTACATTAGGTTTTTCCATAGATAATGCAAAAACAAGGCTTGGATTCTCTAAAAAAATCTTATCGGGTTTCTGCAAAATGCTAACTCCTACCGCTTGTTTAAATATGTTACTGATAAGTTCCGCCTCATCCATGTAGTGCAAATACGATAAAAGAGTATTGCGATTTACCCCAATACGTTCGGCAAGTTTCACTATATTAGGGATAAAAGGCACAGATTGAGCAATAATAAAAAGCAATTGTTTTAGCTTATTGCTGTAAGCCACTTCTACTTTTCGCAACAAAGGTAATTCCACTTCAATAATCATATTTGCAATTTCCTGTATACGGCTATAGTAAGTAAATTCCGATTCTTTAAAAAATGGATAGTATCCTGTTTTTAGGTAAGCATCAAAAAATTGAAGTGGTTTTATTTGTTTTACAATATCTTTGGCTATTTGTTCGTGCTTTTTCAAAATATCGCTGACGTTAATTATAGGAAAGTTGGTGTTTTGTGTCATGTTAAGGTATTCACGGAACGAAAGCCCTTTCATATTATAAGATAATGCCCGGCGGCTTAAATCGGCGCGTTTGTTAAGTATGCTTAGCAATGAAGAACCGGTAAATACCACTTTCAGTTCGGGGTAATCGTCATAAATATTTTTTATTTCCTGTGACCAATTAGGGTATTTGTGAACTTCGTCAATGAGAAGGTGTGTGCCTCCCCGTTTGGCAAAACGGTCAGCCAAATCAACAAGATGATTCTCTCCAAACCAAATATTATCTAAACTGACATATAGACAATTGTCACCCGACAAATGTTTTTTTGCATACTGTAGCAGTAAAGTGGTTTTCCCCACGCCTCGCGAGCCTTTAATACCGATAAGACGTTCATTCCACGGAATCGTGTTCATATCGCTGCGTATAAAGTCCAGATTAGTACTTTGTAGCTTTTTCTGATGTATTTCTATTAAACGTTCCATATATATATTGTTTATTTCAAAATACAAAGATATTACTTTTTTGTTTAATATACAAATTATTTTTATAGATTTTTGTATATTATATTAACTGGTTTTTTATAAAAATGCTTAATCTATTAAGCAAAATCGTCTATTTTTAAACTAAAATACTAATAATAAAAAAGTTAAACGAGTAAAAAACAATAGTTTTTAAATATTATTTATGCAATCTTACCGTGGCAGTTTTTGTACTTCTTTCCGCTACCGCATGTACAAGGATCATTACGTCCGACTTTCTTTTCAACACGCACAGGCGCTTGTGTTTTTGATTGACTGTTACCTGCTGCAAGTTCAGAACGGCTGGTTTGCATACGGCTGTGGTCGGAGCGACGCTGCTCTGCCTGCTTGATGTTCTGCGGGTCACGCATCGGAATATGAGCGCGGAGCAAAAACGATAAGGTATCACGATTTACTTTATCAAGCATAACGCTGAACAGTTCGTAGCTTTCAAATTTGTAAATCAAAAGCGGGTCTTTCTGCTCATATACAGCTGACTGTACAGATTGCTTCAAATCATCCATTTCCCGCAGATGTTCTTTCCAATATTCGTCAATCATCATTAGTGTAACGGTTTTGCTAAGGGTGTGAGCTACTTCCTTGCCTTCATTTTCAACTGCTCTTTTGAGATTTACGATATTTTGTAATATTTTTTGTCCGTCGCTGAGCGGAATAGCTATGTTCTCATAAGTTGCACCTTGTGTTTCATATACTTGTTTAATAATCGGCAACGCTTGTTTAGCCATAAGGTCGGCACGACGCTGGTATTCGGCAATGAGTTGCTGCGACAATAATTCACTGAGCGCCTCAGTTGTCAAGTCATTGTACGTATGTTCGTCCACCGTAGGCTGCACAGATAATTGGCGAATAGTGTCGAATAAAAATTCTTCATAGCTTTTGCCGTTTTTAGCCTGTTGCGCCAACGAATCACTGCTGTCGTGCATCATATTCAAAACATCTACGTCAATACGTTCACCGAAAAGCGCATTGCGGCGACGTGTATAAATTACTTCGCGTTGCGAGTTCATCACATCATCATATTCAAGAAGGCGCTTGCGGATGCCGAAGTTATTTTCTTCGACCTTGCGTTGTGCGCGTTCAATGGATTTTGAAAGCATGGAATGTTGCAACACTTCTCCTTCTTTCATACCCATGCGGTCAACAATGGAGGCAATACGTCCCGAACCAAAAAGACGCATAAGGTCATCTTCGAGCGACACGTAGAAATTTGATGTTCCGGGGTCGCCTTGACGTCCGGCACGTCCGCGCAACTGTCTGTCCACACGACGGCTATCGTGACGTTCGGTTCCGATAATAGCCAATCCGCCGGCTTCCTTTACTGTGAGTCCGAGTTTAATATCAGTACCACGTCCCGCCATATTGGTCGCAATGGTTACCGCGCTCGGTTGCCCTGCTTCTGCTACGATTTCAGCTTCACGTGCATGCTGTTTTGCGTTCAATACATTATGCTTAATGCCGCGCAATTTCAACATACGGCTCAGCAATTCAGATACTTCAACAGATGTAGTTCCTACAAGCACAGGGCGTCCTGCCTTGGAAAGTTCTACAATTTTATCAATTATAGCATTGTATTTTTCACGTTTGGTTTTATAAATCAAATCGTCATAATCTTTGCGCACTATAGGACGATTGGTTGGAATTACGACAACGTCCAATTTGTATATGTTCCACAATTCACCGGCTTCAGTTTCGGCAGTACCGGTCATCCCCGAAAGTTTGTGGTACATTCTGAAATAATTCTGCAAAGTAACGGTGGCAAAAGTTTGCGTAGCAGCCTCCACTTTTACCCGCTCTTTCGCCTCAATAGCTTGGTGTAAACCATCGGAATAACGACGACCTTCAAGTACGCGACCGGTTTGTTCATCCACAATTTTAATTTTGTTATCCATCACCACATATTCTACGTCTTTTTCAAACATAGAATAGGCTTTCAGAAGCTGATTGACGGTGTGTACACGTTCTGATTTCAAGGCATAATCTGAAAGCAAGGCGTCTTTCTTTTCAAGTTTTTCTTCGGGTTTGATGTCGCTTTTTTCGAGTTCTGCAATTTCAGAGCCAATGTCGGGCAATACAAAAAACTTATTGTCGCTTACGCTTTGCGAAATGAGGTCAATTCCTTTATCGGTAAGATCTACGGAATGTTGCTTTTCGTCAATTACGAAAAACAGTTCGTCCGTAACAATAGGCATCTGTTTGTTATTATCCTGCATGTAAAAATTTTCGGTTTTGAGCAAAAGTTGTTTATGACCGGATTCACTCAAATACTTAATAAGCGGTGTATATTTCGGCAACCCTTTGTGGGCGCGGAGCAGCAACTTTCCGCCTTCTTCATTTTTACCGTCGGCAATCAGTTTGCGTGCGTCGTTCAAGAGTTGTGTTACGAGATTGCGCTGGGCGTTGTACACTTTTTCCACGTTCGGTTTAAACTCGTTGAATTGTTGGTCGTCGCCTTTGGCTACAGGACCTGAAATAATCAATGGCGTCCGCGCATCGTCAATCAACACAGAATCTACTTCGTCCACAATGGCAAAATGGTGTTTGCGTTGCACGAGGTCATTGGTGTTAATCGCCATATTGTCGCGCAGGTAATCGAAGCCAAATTCGTTGTTTGTACCGAAAGTAATATCAGCGCGGTATGCTTTTCGGCGTGCGTCGGAATTGGGCTGGTGTTTGTCAATGCAATCCACCGACAAGCCGTGAAATTCGTAAATAGGACCCATCCATTCCGAGTCGCGTTTCGAGAGATAGTCATTGACGGTTACCACGTGTACGCCTTTCCCGGCAAGGGCGTTAAGAAACACCGGCAACGTAGCGACAAGGGTTTTTCCTTCACCGGTAGCCATTTCTGCTACTTTTCCCTGATGCAGCACTACGCCGCCAAACAGTTGCACATCATAATGCATCATGTCCCACGTAATCATGTTTCCGCCAGCCAGCCATTGGTTTTTCCATACGGCGTTGTCGCCGTTTATCATTACATGGTCTTTGACGGTGGCAATATTGCGGTCGAAATCGGTAGCCGTAACTTCAAGTTCGGCATATTCTTTAAAGCGGCGTGCCGTGGACTTTACGATAGCAAAAGCGTCGGGAAGTATTTCCATAAGCACAGCTTCAATTTCCTCGTCAATTTTTTTTGTCAGTTTGTCAATTTCTGTAGCAATAGTTTCTTTTTCGGAAATTTCGACATCGGCTTTACGAAGCTGTTCGCGCAACTCGGCTTTTTCCTCGCTCATTTCTGCAATGCGCGTGCGGATAACATCTTTAAGACGGTTGGTTTCTGCGCGTAATTCATCGTGAGAAAGTTTGTCGTAAGTAGCAAACACTTCGTTGATTTTGCTCACGTAGGGCATAATAGCTTTAAGGTCGCGGTCGGATTTTGTACCGAATAATCTTTTCAATATAGTGCTAAAAGTAGCCATAATAATTTAAGTAATTAAACTACAAAGATATAAAATATTTTTCAAAAAAACAGTATATTTTATGATTTTTTACTACCTTTGTCACATATATCTCTTAAAATGGATTACATAAAAAGATTGGAATTATTGAATTGTTTGGTTACCGGTAAATATTTTTGGCTTTATGGAGCAATGATATTGGCAAGTTTTTCTGCTTGTATCGTAATGAAGAGAGAGTACCACATTAAGAATATAATCCTCCTTTCTCTATTACTTACGATGTTCTCATGTAATAGCGGCAACAAACATGCAAAAGTTGACGTCATTACAGATGTAAAAGAACAGGCTATTTATGGAGAAGTAGTAATCAGAGGTGATGATGACCTCATTTTATTCGGCGAAATAATATTACTTGATTCGTTGCTTGTATTGATTAACGATAGGCGAATGTACAACTATGGCTCTTTTTTCCATGTGTATGATTTATCTGATTTCAAAAAACGATATTCATTTGGGAATGTAGGTATGGGACCTGAAGATTTTATAACGCCTCTGTCTTTTAAATCAAAGCGTAAAGACGGTAAGAGTTTCAACATAGATGATTTAAATCAAGGTCGATTATCAAAAATCACCATAATAAACGATGAAATAGTTGTTGATGCAAAAACAACTATTTCACCGTTATTATATTCATTTGATATGAATTTGATTCATGATACCCTATATTTTGGGAAAAAAATAGGGTATCCACAGGGGCTGTATTTTAAGTATAATACGGTAAAAGATACTTTGTCATGGGTTGATTACCCCTCTGCCGGCAGGAGAGATGATATGCATGAAAACTATCTATTGTACTATAATAAATTATGTGTAAGCGAAAAAAAGGAAATAGCCGTTGTCGCATTGCGATATTTTAATAAAATTTTATTTTTTGATAGCGAGGGGATAGTATTAAAAGAATTACAAATAGGCGAACAAGAAATATATCCGCTATGGAATAACAGTACATCGAACGTAGATTCTACTTCTCGCTTTTGTTTTTGTGATATAGATATTACGGATAAGTATATCTATTGTTTATGGAATGGAAGCAAGGGTAGTGTGAAAAGTGAACGAATAGTGTTTATTTTTGATTGGAATTATCGCTGCATAACTACATTGAAAGTCGATTATCCGATTAATAGCATTAAAGTATCTAATGATGATGCTTATATGCTGTCTATTGTTGAAGACGGAACGGGATTGAGTAATATTGTCAAATATGATTTGCAACCAATATGGGAAAAATAATTAATGAATGCCCGTATATGCACCCAAAATGAATTTAGGTACTTATACGGATGATAATTTAAGCAACTAAAATATTTCTCAAAAAAGCAGTATATTTTATGATTTTTTACTACCCGCCGCAACGCCTGCAGTAAGCCGACTCCTCGACTGCGCTCGGAATAACGGCGCTGCACAAAAAAAGCCAAGACACGTCGCCTTGGCTTGGGATTTTCCACGTCCCGAATTTGTTTTTTAAATAATTGACCACTAAGGTCAGCCAATCCAAGAAACTACGGTCTTGTTTCGGAATAAAATCATGTAATGTTGCCATATTATATTAATT
>JAITPN010000034.1 GCA_031289415.1 Prevotellaceae bacterium
TAACAGAATAACTTTTTTCGCTACGCTAAAAGTTATTTCCGTTATCAACAATCCATCATCAGCAGCTTTTTTTATTCCTTTCTTAAATCCAATATTCGCATTTACTAATTGAACTTAGGGTTGCGCAACAGACACTACAAATCGGCGCGAGCGGAGCGAGCGGGTGATTTGTCCTACTGAGGCATATATATCAGCGAATTGAATAAAAAAACACGGAATATGATAAAAAATCTAACACATTCCGCGTTTTCACTCATTAATAAGACCTTTATTCTTTGGAATATACCGCGAGCATCCAGATTTTCTTTTCGAAACTCTTGATGGCGTGGTTTGCCAAACAAACCGTTCCGTGGTCGCCCGATTTGATTGCCAAGGCATGCAACTCACGCAGTTTGCTCACCAGAAACTGTAATGTTTCCAGTACATTGCGTACGCCGATTTTCCAATCGGAAACGCCCGCTATTTCTTTCACCGTCGAAATTTTCAGATAGTCCGAAAATCTATTTGCCGGCACACCGCCCAGTATCACAATCCGTTCGGCTACTTCGTCGATTTTTTCGGCAAACTCGTTGTAGTATTCTTCATACACTCCGTGCAGTTCATAGAACTTGTCGCCCTGAATGTTCCAATGAAGCCCTCTCAGATTGGTGTAAAACACCTGATAGTTAGCCAATAAATCCCCTAATTTTTCAATCACCGGATTAATCACGGTAATTTCTAATCCTACGTTGTTTTTTACATTTGTGCTCATACTAAATTTTGTTTTAAGTTATACACTTTGTTTATTGATTAAATATTTCATTTAATCTTGTGCAAATTTACAACAACATAAATTATAAATCAAATCAATTATTATTATATGATGATAGATGGCATCTATTTTTAGCGAAGCTCCCTCCTATCGTGGTTTTAACAGTTGCCATTCTTCAGGAAGTTCGTCCGAATGAGAATTTTTCAAAATATTTCATACTGTAAAACAATATGATGTGATTTTCCATGCCGCTTTTTTTGACATTAGTTGTTTAATAATGAAAAATATATGTAATTTTGTACGAAGTTAAGATTAAAAATCAATGAAGAAAGACGAACGAATACCGAAGATTCTATTCCAAGAAGATGGTCATTATCTTGGAAAGCCTGCTGATTTTGACGATTTTATAATTTCACGTAGGATAAATCTTGTTGAAAATATTCCGAATTTTACAGGTACGGATTACACTTTATTGGAGATAGGCTGCGGAAACGGAGCGTCCATGTTTTTACTTTCCGATAAGATGAAACGTTGCACAGGTGTGGAGATTACCCACGAGCATAAAGATAAATTTGAGGCTTATAAGTCTAAAAATAACATTCAAAATTGCGCGTACCAGATTTCGGATGTCGTTAAAAACGAGGCTCAAGAGAAGTTTGACAGGATTATAAGTTTTGAGGTGATTGAACATTTATCCGATGAATCGGGCGTCCAATTTTATTTTGATTCGCTAAAGGATGATGGGATATTGGCAATCTCCGTTCCCAATAAATGGTGGATTTTTGAAACTCATGGGGCAAAACTGCCGCTCCTGCCATGGAATAGAGTTCCTTTATTTTCGTGGCTGCCAAAGCCTATTCATGAAAAATTTGCAAATGCCCGGATTTATACAAAACGAAGAATTAAAAACCTTTTGGAAAAGTATGGGTTTGAAGTCCTGCAATCGTATTATGTAACCGCTCCGATGGATGTATTGCCGAATGGGAAATTTAAGGATTGGGTAATAAAGAAATTCTTCCGGAAAGACACCACTAAAATACCTTTTAAAGCGACTTCGATTTTTGTGGTGGCGAAGAAATTGGTAAAATAATCGTACTGCGGCATTGGGGGGCTTGTCCAAAAAAGGACTACGCTATTCGGTTATATCGTAAATGTATATTTTTTCATCTAACGACAAACCATATATACAATTTCTAATTTTTTCACATAATGGTGGATTAAATACAACGGAATAAAACCAAAGACGCCAAAAGAGCAATCTATTAATCGCCAATAAAAAGGAATTTCTCTTATAGCGCCGCAAATAAGCGCTAAAGGTATTACTCCGGCACAAGCAATCATGCCAAAATAAATAATCCACTTATTTCGTACAGGCTTTACATACAATCCCACAAATGCCACAGCAATGACTAAATGAGAAAACGCCAACCAATCTGTACCATAAGCGATAAAGGGATAATTTAAGTTTGTATTCACTACTCCCGCTTGTACAGTGGCGAGCCATTGCATTAATCCTGAATAGGTTTCCGGCGCAACATCCGGGGATATTCCCAGTAAACAACATAATACTTTCAATTCGATTTCTAACGGGAATGCCGTAATTCCCCAAACAAGTAGAGATGATATATATAAAATGACTAACCCTCTAATCGTAAATAATAATCGCTTTTCTTCATTAATTGTTTTCTTAACCATGTTATTTAATGTTTATTATCTATTTATTGTACTATTTCAATGTAGATGCTATGCAAATTTTATTGGTTTCTTTTTCAAAAAAGTATGTTTTTTTATCATAAATGAGAAGAAATCGTACTTTAAAGTATACTTCAGTTTCAATATAATTACTTCTTATAGGAATCTCAAGAGAAACTACATCTTTAGGGTGTATAAATAATTTTCTATTTGCATACTCTATTAGTATATCACCTTCTTCCATATCAGGATATTGCCAATTACAAATAACAGAATCAGTATCCATGATATAGTTACAGCTATACACTAAAATATAAGATGAATTTCGGGGATTATCTATAGCAAATGACGATCGTAAAAATATTGTATCTAACTGTTGATTTTGGATAAATAAATTTACTATATTTTCGTTATTTTCGTTTTGAGCGATCCAGATAGAAATTAAATCTTCTTGATTAACATTATCTGTTGATTGTTCATAGATATTGGCTGCCCTATTTGATAATGCAGTGCAACATATTAGCATAATACTAAAAATAACTTTATTTTTCATATCATATCTTTGCATTGTTGTTTGTTATATTTCTTCTACCCACAAGTATTCTAAACCTCGTCTGAGCGGAGTCATTTTATTCCAATTTAATAGATTTTACAAATTCATAGAAGCGTTCAACATTGTAATCATACGTGGACTTTGTCGCTGTAAAATTTATCTTGCAATAGATATTTGTCCCTTTTAAATAGATATCTTGGGAATAAAACCAATCTCTATTATCTGTGAAAAAATAACGTTTAACTGTATCCGTATCTTCAAGAATCTTTAGATTCTCTTTTTTTGAATAATCTTCCTTTTTAATAAAATTCAAAAAACTCAACGAATCTGTATTGTATTTCCAACCCACTCCAACAGCATTAATAATATAATCTTTTTCGGGAAACGAAGCAATAAAATAATTATCATAAGGAGAGGCTGTAACATTTAGCCAATCGGGCACTTCAATTTCTATAAAATTTAAACTGTCTTTTACAACGATTTTTTCATTTTTCAGTCGTTTTGCCAATGTATTGAAATCAACATCACCGCCATAAACATTTAAGGAGTTCGCCATTGTTTTCAATCGCTGAATTTGGTTTTTTAACGTTTCGGTTGTCCAAACCGGAATACATATCATAACATAAGTATTTCCGTGAATAATGAAAGTTAAATACAATTGGTGTGTTGATTCAAGCGTTTTGTATGGAATTTCAGTATTATTTATTTCTTGCGCCGTATTGTTTAACGGAACTTCTATTTCCATATCGTTCCAATTTCCTTTCGGGTGTTTAAACCACCAAATCAAAAAATTCTTTCCTTTCGGGTTTTGATAAAATTCTGTACCTGATTTAAGTTTTTTGTGATATTGTTCGTTGTGATACTTCAGTTCCCAGTTTTTTAAAGCAAGTAAATTGTATTTATTTGACTTTTGAAAACCAAAAACAGAAACAGGATTTATTTTCTCGCTATCAAAATAAACAGAGCCAATTTGAATAGTTTTGTCATTTCCCCAATAATAGATATTTTTTACAATATGAAACATTGTATCTGTTTTTATCGCAAATGTGTACCAATTATCTCGCGTGTTATCAATAAAGAAATAGGAACTATCTTGTTTTATGGCATATTGAACTATTTCATTGTTTTGTTGCGCAAAAGTAGTAAGCACAATAGATAAATAAATACCTATTAAAAGTGTTATTTTTTTTATATTCATCATATTTGTTCGCTTTAAAATCACAATTCAACTTTTTTAGCCTAATTTTTGTCCATTAAGTCATAATTAAAACTTCCCGAAACATTTAACACCAACCAAATTACTCATACACTTGTATTTCCACTTCGCCGTGCAACGCTGCCAGTCCGTTGTTCGCCAAAGCGCCCATTTCGTCTTCGCCCGGATATACCGACACAGGCGCAATAAACGTTACTTTTTCGGTAATAGACTTCACCATTAACGGATTCCATGCAATACCGCCCGTGAGCAGCACGGCGTCCACTTCGCCGTTGAGCACGGTAGCCATTGCACCTATAAATTTGGCGACGTTGTATGCCATGGCTTCGTGTATCAGCGCAGCATGTTTGTCGCCCGCAGGGATAAGTTCTTTTTCGATTTTCTGAAATTGGTTCGTGCCGAGATGCGCCACCATTCCGCCTTCGCCTGTCAGTATTTTCTTTACCTGTTCAAACGTATATGCGCCGCTAAAGCAAAGCGTAGCTAATTGCAACGACGGCAATGCGCCCGAACGCTCAGGCGAGAATGGTCCTTCGCCGTCCACGGCATTGGACACATCCACGATTTTGCCTTTGCGGTGCGCGCCTACCGACACGCCGCCGCCCATGTGCGCCACAATCAGGTTCAGCGTTTCGTAGGGTTTGCCGAGTTTTTGGGCATGGGTTTTGGCAATCGCTTTTTGATTCAGCGCGTGAAACACCGCCGTACGCCGGAACAACGGATGCCCTGCCACGCGGGCTACATCCTGCAATTCGTCCACCACCACAGGGTCGGCAATAAAAGCGCGCGCTCCGGGGATTTGCTTCACCATATCGTCGGCAATCAATGCGCCAAGGTTGCTGGCATGTTCGCCGAAACGGCATACTCGCAGGTCGTCAATCATTTGCTGATTCACTTCATAGACGCCCGACGGCACAGGGTGCATCACGCCGCCGCGCCCAACCACCGCACGAAACGAAAGTACGTCTATACCTTCGTCGCGCAACACTTCGAGAATGGCTTTCTTGCGAAATTCAAACTGTTCGGTAATTATTTTGAACTTTTTAAGGTCAACGGCGTCGTGTTGCAGGTTTTTTTGAAATACGTTTTTTTCATCTTCAAATACGGCAACTTTTGTAGAAGTTGAACCGGGGTTGATAATAAGTAGCTTCATTTAATCAATAATTTAAAAATTAGAATATTAAGTACTGTTTATTACTTTATTGTTATATCATATAACATAATTGTTGCACCATGATACTATTATGCGATTAATGCGGCAAGGGCAATAGAATTTAGCTTAGTATCAGAACTATCGCCGCGGCTGGTGAGCACGGCGGGCGCTTTTGCGCCTGCTACGACTGCAGCAATGCGCGTACCCTGCGTCAATATCGAATTGGATTTGTAGAACATGTTCCCCGACTCGATATTCGGGAATAGCAAGCAGTCGGCGTCGCCCGCCACGGCGCTATGCACCTGTTTGATTTCGGCAGCTTCTTTCGACAAAGCAATATCTAACGACAACGGACCGTCGAGCAAGCAATTTTTGATTTGCCCGCGTTCTGCCATTTTCGACAATAAAGCGGCATCTATACATGCAGGCATGCCTGTAAGCAATTGTTCGGTAGCTGCCAACGCTGCCACTTTCGGACGTTGGATGCCCAATTTGTGAGCCGTGTTCACCAAATAGTTTACCATGGCTATTTTTTGCGGCAAATCGGGCGCGGGAATTACAGCAATATCGCTTAATATTAATAATTTATGATAGAAAGGATGTTTTAATACGGTAATGTGGCTCAGCACCGTTTTCGGCGGCAATAAGCCTTTTTCCTTATTGAGTATAGCCCGCATATATTTATCGGTGCTACACAAACCTTTCATCAAAATATCGCCTTCGCCTTGGTTAATGAGCGCCACAGCCATGCTTATGGCAAGCGATTCGTCCGAAATATTTACAATCTGAAATATGGAGGCGTCAATTTTTTCAGTGTCGCACACTTTTCTAATCAATTCCTGACTACCGACTAAAGTTACCTTTGTCAATCCCTTTTCAATAGCCGAAGCAGCGGCATGAATAGAGTGGCTGTCAACGCCCCATGCAATTACCAAATTTTTTTTCGGTAATGAAATTACTTTTTCATAAATTTCTTCAAAAGAATTTATCATCATATCTTATTTTAAAACTTAATTATATTAAATCCTATCTGTATATTCGCGGCACGGAGGTGCTTCACATATACCGACGACAGGTTTTCGACTATCAGATGCCATTGGAATTTTCCACGCCGCATATTTATGCCGAGACTTGGGCTAAACAGGTGGGGCGACAGTGTAAAATTGTTTCCTACTGCTACAGTAAACGTTTCGCCAAAAGTATGGCTATACATGAGCGACAAGGTAGTACGGTCGAATTTATGAAGCGCCCGCGTACTGAACAGAAAGGCTAATTTATCATGTTTCGTACAATTATAGGAAGCGCCCAGAAAAATTTTGCCGGGCAACGGAGAGGCAAAAGAACTGCTTGAATCCACCTGTTTGTATTGAAAATGATGTTTTAGCGAATCTTTTATCGCATCGAAATCCAAATCTCTTAAATTGGTAAATGGAAGACCTGTATATGTGTGTTCCGTGTTTGTTATCCGGCTTTGATAAGCATGCAAGTTCGAATTCCACTGTATGTAGCCCCAATCTATAAAACTTACACTGAAGTCAAGCCCCCGTATCGGCGAAGTATAATATAAACCGGCGTCCAAACCCACGCCGGAGTTGGAAAACGGATTGATTTTCTCGCCCTTGCCCGGCATAGATGTTTGCAGCAATCCATTAGACGTCATCCGCAGGGTGTAGTCTTCGGGGTCGGTAGTGGCGTTCCAGTACATATCTCTGCCATATCCGCCTACAATACCGGCAAGATATTTCACCCGCATACCGATTTTTATATATTTATCCATCACCAGCGAATATCCTACTGCCGCTTCGGCATACAATGCCGCATTCACATCGCTGTGGGCAGACAGCGTTTCGCCCGGATGGTTTCCTTCAATCAGCATAATCACCGCATCTTTCGGGACATCAAGTGTACCGAAACCTTTTACACCCAATGAAAAAGAGAGCATGTGTATTTCGTTAAAACGCTTACCGAACGAAAAAAGTTCATACGACACATCGACTGTAATATCGCTCGAATTAAGAAATTTATCGGGAAGGTTTTTGTTTAAATAGAGTGAATCGTTGAGCGGATTGCGGGTTATGACGTCGTTCCATGTTACCGGAAGATATGCTTCAGCGCCGATATTCGAAAAGAACGGCACGCCGTAAAATGATGTAACGGCATCGTCCAGCATGGCAGGGTTGGAACGCAGCGATTGCGGCGAGCTACGCATAAAGTGCATCAACGTACTTTCCTGCGCCGCAGCAGGCGTCATACAACACCCTGTTATAATTACGACAAATGATATTATATGTTGTTTCAGGCTATTCGTCATCTTCAAAATCGTTCAAATTTAATTTCGATTTCGTACCTATATTAAGAACAACATAACTATCTTTGTTCATGCGCACATAATTATTGTTTTTCATTGTCAGGATAATCAGAAGTTTCTGCGCCTGAGTCATCGTCTCTTCATTCATCGGAAACGCTAAATGCCTGATGGAGTTATCTGCTTCCAACACCCTGCCGGTCTCCGTATCCACATGCGCGGCAGGAATCGTCAGCGGCTTGAAGACAAGACTATTTGGTATCAACGCATTTTGACTGTCCATCAGCCACACTTCCAATACCGCGTCCATAGGTATATTGTTTTTGATGTTGAACAAAAGCTCATAATCTTCCGGTTTTTCTTTTACACTGAAATTAAGCGTATCCATTATGACCACATCGGTAGCTTTAAAGTAAAGCGGTATTTTCATCTCCGCTTTGGTAAAGGTCGCGCCGCTTGTTTCGGTTATAAAATTACGCTGCGCTTGGTTAGCATTAGGATTCATGGCGCTTGACAAGGTAAACGTAAAAGAATCGGGAAAGGGAGTATGGAAGCCGGAGGCTATATTTTCGTTGGCTATTTTCCCTTGGCTTGTTATGTATTTTTCCTGCGGGGTATTGGTGGCTATCTGCAGGTTTCCCACATTTTCCACTTGATGGTGAACAGATGTGCTAAACTCGTCTATATTCAACAGCATGGGAAATCCGGCGCTGTTTTGCACTTCAAGGTCAAAAAACGCCTCTTTGAATTGGACAGCCGCTTGCGTCAAATAGCCTGCATACTCGTCAAAGACATTGATGGCAACGGTTTCGGGATTATGCACCACCGTATGTTTGCCGAAATTGCCGTACAAGCGTTTCCATTGTGCATAGGCGAACTGCACATCGGCATTAAACGTAGGAGCAGACTCAGGAATCTGTGCTCTGTAGGTAAATTCAACATCAAACATCGTGTTCTCTTTAAATAAAAAACGATAGCCCGAAATATCTTGTACGAATGGCACGCCGGAGCCCGGAAGCATATTCTCCCCCGGTATTAATACTTCAAAGGGGATTCCCGCTTCACGAAACAATGAAGGAATACGCACCGTACACTCATCGTACAACGCACCTCCAGACTGCTCAATATTAATTATTAATATCCCGCTTTCAAACATCATACTGTCAATCCTTATCATGCCGTTCGCCACAGAATAACGGACGGTTTTTTGTGAAGATATTTCATTTTGGAACACATAAGTAGTATCCCCGATAATCGAAGGAAGATAATCCTTTACAGGCAGGTTGATGTTGTCCAACATATCAATTTTGAAATAGGCATCACCTGTAACTTCGTCGTACACTACGTTTTTCATAACCATTTTCATAGTGTCGCTTACCAACGGAAGATGTACAGGCGGTCCCGGTGTATATAACCTATCCGTATCAAAATCCTTTGCATCGAAGCAAGCCACATAAGTAATACTCTGAAGTATTAACATGCACATTAGTAATGATGACTTCCTCATAATTCAAAAATTTTCAACAAATATACGTATAAATATGCAATAAAAATGCTATATCTTAAAAAATATTAATTTCTCTGCTTTTCGGAATCGGGAATTTTCATACTCAACTGTATGCGTTTTCGCTGTTTATCTACTTCGAGCACCTTTACTTGTACATGCTGGTGAAGCGTCAACGCCTCGCTGGGGTTGCTGATGTAGCGGTCGGTAATTTGCGAAATGTGTACCAATCCGTCTTGCTTTACGCCCACATCCACAAATGCACCGAAATTGGTAATGTTGGTTACGATGCCCGGCAACACCATGTCGGTCTTCAAATCATCAATCGTAAATATGTCGGGCGCAAATTCAAACACTTTAGCCGGTGCGCGCGGGTCGAGTCCGGGCTTTGCCAATTCGCTCATAATATCGTTCAGCGTGGGCAGCCCCACTTCGCCGCTTACATATTGCGGCAGATTGATGCGGCTGCGGGCGTCTTTGCTGTCGAGCAAATCACGAAGCGAAAGCTGCAGGTCGTGCGCCATACGTTCTACGAGGGCGTAGCGTTCGGGATGCACGGCGCTGTTGTCGAGCGGGTGCGCGGCGGCGGGGATGCGCAGGAAGCCGGCACATTGCTCAAAGGCTTTTTCGCCGAGGCGTTTCACCTTGCGCAGCTCCGTGCGGTCGGTAAACGCACCGTTTTTTTTCCGGTAATCCACAATATGCTGCGCCAGCTGCGCACCAAGCCCCGACACGTAGGTAAGTAAATGTTTACTGGCGGTATTGAGGTTTACGCCTACGTTGTTTACGCAGCTTTCAACCACCGCATCAAGCCCTTCTTTGAGTTTCGTTTGATCCACATCGTGCTGATATTGCCCTACGCCTATTGATTTCGGGTCGATTTTCACCAATTCGGCAAGCGGATCCATAAGGCGGCGACCGATAGACACTGAGCCGCGCACCGTAACGTCATAGTCGGGAAATTCTTCACGCGCTATTGCCGACGCCGAATACACCGATGCGCCGTCTTCGCTTACGACGAATACCCGGAGGTGCGGCGGAAAAGCTATCCGTTTGATAAAGTTCTCGGTTTCGCGTCCGGCAGTGCCGTTGCCGATGGCTATGGCTTCCACTTTATACGCATCAACTAATGCCGAAACCTTGCGCATGGCTGTGCTGCGCTCGTTTTGCGGCGGATGCGGATAAATAGTTTCGTTGTGCAGCAATCCGCCCTGCTCGTCGAGGCATACCACCTTGCAACCGGTACGGAATCCGGGGTCGATGGCAAGCACGCGCTTTTGCCCCAACGGCGGGGCAAGGAGCAATTGCCGCAGGTTGGAAGCAAACACGTTGATGGCGTCGGCGTCGGCTTGTTCTTTTTTCCAATTCACGGTTTCGGTTTCGAGCGACGGGCTTAACAGGCGTTTGTACGCATCGGCAACCGCCAGCCGCATCTGCTTCACGGATTCCCACACTCCCTCTCCCCTATTTTTTTGAACAGGCAACGGACGGCATGTTAATTTTTCGACGAGCGACGCAGCCAACGCTTCGTCGGGCACGATGTGTATAGAAAGGAATCCTTCGGATTGCCCGCGCAGCACAGCCAAGAAGCGGTGCGACGGTATTTTTTTTAATGCTTCGCTGAATTTGTAATAATCGCGGTATTTCACGCCCGCCTCGTCCTGCCCGCGCACGACGCTTGCCGACACCACCGCTTCGCGCCGGAACATTCGCCGCAAGGCGTCGCGTACGCGCGCGTTTTCGTTAATCCGTTCGGCAATAATGTCGCGAGCGCCCGCGAGCGCCTCGTCCGTTGACGTTACGGCGTCCGTCACGAAGCGTTGCGCTTCTTTCACCACGTCGGTATGGTCTTGCCGCATGACGACATCGGCTAAAGGTTCAAGCCCTTTTTCTTTGGCAATGGTAGCGCGGGTGCGGCGTTTCGGACGGTAAGGCAAGTAAATGTCTTCCAATTCGGCAGGCGACGTGCAGGCGTCGATGGCAGCCTGCAATTCGCCGGTAAGCCTATCCTGTTCTTTGATAGCTTTAACCACCGTGGCTTTACGGCTGTCGAGTTCTTCAAATACGGCAGCAAGGCGTTTCACTTCGGCTATCTGCACTTCGTCGAGGCTGCCTGTCATTTCCTTACGGTAGCGACTGATGAACGGCACGGTAGCCCCTTCGGCAAGCAGCGTCAGCGTATTTTCAATCTGCCACTCTTTTACATCGAGCGATTGGGCAATGAGGGATACATAAGTATTAGTCAGCATAATTAATATATCAAAGTATTACTAACCGACAAAATTACAAAAAAATAACATCACTTTTGCTAAAAAAAGTGCTGGATATCTTTCTTTTTTGTAGATTTGTAGATTAGACTGTTCAAATAGTTCAAAACTAAGTAAGTTTAATAAGCTATAAGGCAAGCTATCTTCGCTACGGTTACGTTGCAAAGTGTAGAAAATTGCGTGAAGCATAAAGGATTTTCCGGTAGGTAGTAGTGGATAGTGCTAAAAAACATCATGTTTATAAGTTATTCTTATTTTTATAGAGTTGAAACAAAAAATAAATGTATCTTTGCAGACTATATAGTCAATCCTTAATAATCCCATAACGATTTATTATTCAATAAAATAAGTTGAAAAAGATTTGTTATATTCCACCAATTTCAGTACCTTTGTATCCTAAAAACTGGAAATTATGTTAG
>JAITPN010000067.1 GCA_031289415.1 Prevotellaceae bacterium
GCAATTAGGCATAAAAGATAACGTAAAAAAAGCGAATGGGGCCTCGTAGTTCAGTTGAATAGAACGTCAGATTCCGGTTCTGAAAGTCGTGGGTTTGAATCCCTCCGAGGTCACTAAATGATATATAACACATCTATTTGTCAATAGACTGCGAAGTCTTGCAGCCTTGATAACCCGTGCCATCATACACTAAATCAATAGGTAAAATCTATCAAATAATAAAAATAATTGATTTGATATATACCTATATTACAAATACCTTTGTACCATTAAATCAAAAATAAAATATCATGTTAGACTCCTCATTAAAGGAACAATTAAAAAGCATATTTGCAGACTTAAAAGCAAATTATGTCATGGCAGTAAAAGTGTCTGCACAACACGAAAGCAAAGCGTCTTTGCTCGAACTTCTGGGCGATGTAGCGGCTTGCTCCAACAACCTTGCTTATACGGTAGACGAGGGCAAAGGATTGGAATTTTCTTTGTGGAAAAATAGCGAAAAAACCGGTATTAAATTCCGGGGCGTTCCTAATGGACACGAATTTACTTCGTTGTTAATGGCTATTCTGAACAGCGAGGGGAAAGGTAAAAATATTCCCGACGAAGGAATATGTAACCGTGTGAAAGCATTAAAAGGAACTATCAACCTCACCACTTATGTATCGCTTACCTGCACAAATTGCCCCGACGTAGTGCAATCGTTGAATCTGATGGCGGTTTTAAATAAAAATATCACCCACGAAATGGTGGACGGCGCAATTAATCAAGCAGAAACCGATGCTTTGAAAATACAAGCCGTACCGTCTGTCTATGCCGACGGCAAATTGTTGCATGTCGGAAAATCAAGTTTCGGCGAGTTGCTGGAAAAATTGGAAGCTAAATACGGCTCTGACGATAAAAAATGCACTAACGCAGTAAAAAATTACGACGTGATTGTCGTCGGAGGAGGTCCTGCCGGAAGCGCCGCCGCCATATATTCAGCACGCAAAGGGCTGCACGTAGCCATTGTAGCCGAACGTTTAGGCGGACAGGTGAAAGATACCGTAGGTATTGAAAACCTGATTTCAGTGCCTTACACCACCGGCGAATCATTGGCAACAAACCTGAAAACCCATATCGAAAACTATGCTATTGACCTGCTCGAACACCGCCGTGTAGAAAAGGTTGAAATAGATTGTAAAAATAAAATTTTGCATATCGCAGGCGGCGAAAAATTCGCAGCGCCTGCCGTCATTATTGCCACAGGAGCAAGTTGGCGCAAGCTAAATGTACCGCATGAATCGGAATATATCGGACGCGGCATTGCGTTCTGTCCGCATTGCGACGGACCTTTTTACAAAGGAAAACACGTAGCGGTAGTAGGCGGCGGTAATTCGGGAATCGAAGCGGCGATTGACCTTTCGGGTATCTGCGCTAAAGTTACGGTACTGGAATTTGCCGACGAATTGAAAGCCGACAAAGTGTTGCAAAGCAAAGCAAAGGCACAGCCCAATATCGAAATTTACCCTTCCATGCAAACCACAGAAGTAGTGGGTAACGGCGAAAAAGTAACCGGCATTAAAGTAAAAAACCGCAAGACCGGAGAAGAACGCACTATTGACCTCGACGGCGTTTTCGTACAAATCGGATTAGTGCCCAACGGCGCGGTATTTAAAGACACGGTCAACACCAACCGTTTTGGCGAGATTGAGGTGGACGCCCATTGCCGCACTTCGCAAGCGGGCATTTACGCGGCAGGCGACGTAACCACCGTGCCGTTCAAACAAATCATGATTGCCATGGGCGAGGGCGCTAAAGCGGCGCTGTCTGCCTTTGAAGACCGCATGCGCGGCGTATTGTAAACATAGACCTCACGCCAGCGCCTCTTTCAGGAATTTTCCGGTATAACTCTTTGGATTTTTTGCCACTTTTTCGGGCGTCCCTTCAGCCACCACCGCGCCGCCTTCCGCGCCGCCTTCGGGTCCCATATCAACGACGTAGTCTGCCGTTTTAATCACATCCAGATTATGCTCAATGACAATGACCGTATTGCCGCGCGCCACCAATTTGTCAAGCACTTCGAGCAGGATGCGTACATCTTCAAAATGCAACCCTGTCGTCGGTTCGTCAAGAATATAAAGCGTATTGCCTGTGTCGCGCTTGGCTAATTCCGCCGCCAATTTTACGCGCTGGCTTTCGCCGCCGCTGAGCGTGGTAGACGGCTGCCCTAATTTAATATACCCCAAACCTACGTCCTGCAAAGTTTGTAAACGTTGCATCAGATTCGGAATATGTGCAAAAAATTCACAGGCTTGGTTGATGGTCATCTCCAACACCTCATTAATGTTTTTCCCCTTATATTGCACTTCGAGCGTTTCGCGATTGTAGCGTTTGCCGTTGCACACCTTGCAGGGGACATATACATCAGGAAGAAAATTCATCTCAATAGTTTGTACGCCTGCGCCGCGGCACTCGTCGCACCGCCCGCCGCGCACATTAAATGAAAACCTGCCGGCTTTGTAGCCGCGTATTTTGGCGTCGGACGTATCTTCAAACAACTTGCGGATGTCGCCAAACAGATTGGTGTAAGTAGCCGGATTGCTGCGCGGCGTGCGTCCCAGCGGCGATTGATCTACTTCCACCACTTTATCTATATATTCCATCCCTTTCACGCTTTTATACGGCAGCGGCGATTGATAGGAACGGTACAATGCCTGACTGAGGATAGGCTGCAACGTTTCATTAACAAGTGTAGATTTTCCGCTTCCGCTCACGCCGGTAACGCAAATAAACGTACCCAGCGGAAACGCAACGTCTACGTTCTTCAAGTTGTTGCCCGACGCGCCCGAAAGCACAAACTTACTGCCGTTCCCCTTACGCCGTTTCGCCGGCACGGCTATCCGCTTTTCGCCGAAAAGATATTGCAACGTCAACGATTCGCTCCCGCTATTTTTCAAATCCGCCTCACTGCCTGTTGATAAATTTCCGGCATACACCACCCGTCCGCCCTTGCGCCCTGCGCCGGGACCCATATCTATTACATAATCGGCGCTGCGCATCATTTCTTCGTCATGCTCTACCACAATCACGGAGTTGCCCTCGTCGCGCAACGTTTTCAAAGCATCAATCAACTTACGGTTGTCGCGCTGGTGCAGTCCGATGCTCGGTTCGTCGAGGATATACAGCACGTTCACCAACTTCGAGCCGATTTGCGTAGCCAGCCTGATGCGTTGGCTTTCGCCGCCGCTGAGGCTGCGCGTACTGCGGCTCAGCGACAGATAAGAAAGCCCCACGTCGTTCAAAAACCCCAAGCGGTCGCGGATTTCTTTCAATATATCTTTGGCTATGGCTTGCTGTTTATTATTGAGCTTCGCCTCCACACCGTCGAACCACCGATGCAGCGCGGCAATGTCCATCGCCGCAAGTTCGGCAATATTTTTTCCGGCTATTTTAAACTGCAGCGCTTCCTCTTTCAAGCGCGTACCGCCGCATTCAGGACAAGCGATATAAGAAATAAACCGTTCGCTGCCCTTGTCCGCCTCGCTGGCGTCGTCCGTATTTTCAAGCAACCCGACTATCCCTTCAAAAGCGCTCATATAAGTCGACTGCATGCCGGAAATAGCCGACACGCGGAACAACTCGTCCGAGCCGTAGAAGATGATATTCACCACCTCCTCGTTCAAACCGGCTATCGGCTCGTCCAGCGAGAACCGGTACTTAGCGGCAATAGCTTGCAGCAACCTGTACGCCGGCGTATCGCGGTACTTCCCGAGCGGCGCAATGCCGCCCTGCTTGATACTCAACGCCGGGTTCGGAATAATCTTCGTCTTATCTATTTCAGCTATCGTGCCAAGCCCGTTGCAATGCGGACACGCGCCCTGCGGCGAATTGAACGAGAACGAGTGCGGCGCAGGCTCGGCATACGAGATACCTGTAGTGGGGCACATCAGCTGGCGGCTGTAGTAGCGCAGACTGTTGCGCTCGACGTCCAGCACGGCAATCATGCCTTTGCTTTGCTGTATTGCCGTGCGCACAGTGTCGCGCAGCCGCTTCTCGTCGCCCGCCGAAGGAATCAGCTTATCAACCACCACTTCTACAAAGTGCGTTTTGTAGCGGTCGAGCTTCTGCTGCGGCTTCATTTCGACGACCTCGCCGTCGATGCGGGCGCTGAGAAAACCGCGCCGGCGCAACTGTTCAAACAACTCCTTATAATGCCCTTTCCGCCCTTTCACGAGCGGCGCCAACACCATACATTTCCGCCCCTCAAACTGCCGGATGATGAGCTGCACGATTTGCTCGTCGGTATAGCGCACCATCTCCTCGCCCGTTTCCATCGAATACGCAATGGCGGCGCGGGCATAGAGCAACCGTAAGAAATCATACACTTCGGTAATAGTGCCTACCGTCGAGCGCGGGTTTTTATTCGTCGTTTTCTGCTCAATGGCAATCACGGGACTAAGCCCTGTAATCGAATCCACGTCGGGGCGCTCCATGCTGCCTATAAACTGGCGGGCGTATGCCGACAACGTTTCCATATACCGCCGCTGCCCTTCGGCATAAATCGTATCGAACGCCAGCGACGACTTGCCGCTGCCGCTAAGACCCGTAATCACCACCAACGCATGGCGCGGGATATACACATCCGTGTTCTTAAGATTGTGTACCCTTGCGCCCAACACGACCAACTCGTTGTCGGCGCGGCGGCGGTGAACCGTGGCTGTCGTATGCTTCATCCTATATATTTTTTCCAATAAGTGTACAAAGTTACAAAAATCCCTTAACTTTGTATCGAATATACGACATGCCCCATGTATAAAAGTCCGACATACATCCTTATAATTTGCTTCGCCTGCCTCTCGTCGATAGAAAGCCGGGCGCAGCAGGGCGCCATATTGCCGTTCAAAGTAGAACAAGGCGACACGGTGTACCAGATACAGATGCGCGAACTGCAAATCTACCCCCGACCGGCGTTTAAAGACAACAAAGCGCGGCGCGACTACCAGCGGTTAGTCTATAATTTCCGGAAAACATATCCCTACGCCTTGACGGCGAAAAAACGAATGCAGGAAATAGACAGCGCCATGGCAAACATCCCCGACGAAGCCTCGCGCGACGCCTACATCAAGCAAAAAGAAAAAGACCTGTTTAAAGAATTTGAAAAGCCGCTCCGCAAACTCACCTACTCGCAAGGCAAGCTGCTGCTGCGGCTCATCGACCGCGAAATAGGACAAACGTCGTATTACCTCATCAAGGACTTGCGCGGCGGATTCACCGCCTTTTTCTGGCAAAACATAGCCAAGTTTTTCGGCGCAAACCTCAAAAAACCCTACGACAAATACGGCGAAGATAAACCCGTCGAAGAACTGGTACTCATGTACCACAACGGCACGCTCGACGACTACTACAACAGGCTCTTCCAATAAAGGGTGAAGAGTTAGGTGTGAAGTGTTAAGCGTGAAGAGTTAAGAGTGAAGCGTGAAGCGACTTTCGGATAATACAACGCTTCACCCATCACATTTCACATTTCACCCATCACTTTTAACACTTCACGCTTAACTCTTCACCCTTCACGCTTAACTCTTCACGCTTAACACCTAACTCTTCACTCTTCACCCTTTGCATTATTGAAAATAATATGTAAATTTGCACCTACAATTACCTAATTCAATTAGAGATGAAAAACAGATGTATCATACAACGCTGCGCCGGAGGAAATACTTTCC
>JAITPN010000100.1 GCA_031289415.1 Prevotellaceae bacterium
AAAGCAAGCAATTTGAAGGACGTCCTTTTGATGTAGTTAAATTGCTTGTATTTCAAAATACAAGAACGGAATCGGTGGATATTCCGTTGATATACTTTAAGTTTGCTGCAGATAAAAGCTATAGTAAATAATAGCGATGAAGAAATGTGGCGAATAAATAAGGAATTTATAGATAGGCAAAAGGCTTTGAATAAAGAATTTTATTTTTCACATGAGCCATGGGATTTTCCAACAAGGTCATTTAGATCTAAAGAAGCAGAATACTTAATTGATTTAGGGGCAAAAGATTTTTTAAAACTTAATGATAATACATGGAAAGTAATTTGGTAAGCGATACGGCATTTTTATATCCAAAGGATTGTGTCAATTTGACAATTCAATTTTTTTCAAAAGAATTTTTAGAATTTGAATTAATCAAAAGTGGATATTATACAGGTTATTGGTGGATTGAATATATAAACGAAAAGGAAGATATTATTATTTATTTTGATGGAGATATTGGCGGACATTTTTATGTTGATATAACTATTTCTAATACAAAGTATTCTTTATGGCAATTTGATAGAAGCGTAAATCAAGCGACATATTCATGTAAAAAAAATATCTTATATCAATTAAATGTCCTAAAACTGTTCATTAAATAATATTATCATGCTATAAAATAGGAAATAATTTATGGAAAATAGCCCCTGTTCGGACAAGGTTCTACCTTGTTCGTCCTATCCTCGCAGGTTCTACCTGCGTAAAAAAAAGAGAAAAGCAATGGAAAAGATAGTACGAAGTAATAGTAAAGTAGATGCAGGCACAGCCTGCATGGATAGCGCGAACAAGGTAGAACCTTGTCCGAACGTCCGCATAGTGCAGCCTGCGGGGAACGGGGATTCCTCCGCTGCGCTCCGGTCGGAATGACGGGCGGGGGCAGGCGGGCGAAGCTTTCGGGTAGCGAAACGCTTCACCACTTCACGCATCACACCTCACTCAATCACGAACACGTCTTCGTTGCTGTGGTGAAAGCCGTAGTGTTCGCGGGCGAATTTTTCGAGGCTGTCGTTGTTGGATTGCAGTTCTTGCATGGATTCGGTTACCGATTTCAATTGCTGTTCGTAGTATGTTTTTTCTTGCTTTACGTTCCGTATGGCTATCCGGGTTTTAATCCATTCTACCAAATTATTCCGGTCGAATACCGTAATCCAAAGCAGGAATACCAACAGGGTCAGCACATACCTGTTGCGCAGCAGCAACGGGATTTTTGATTTTATGTTGTTGCGGTTTACCATTGGTTGTAATGAATTTTTTCGGGACGCCATTTGTCTTTTACCGGTTCGTCTTTTGCGGGGTAGCCGACGGGTATTACGCATAGCGGGACAATGTGTGCGGGCAGGTTCAATGTCCGGCACACCGCGCCGGTACGGTCGGCATACGGGAACGCCGCCGTCCACACCGCGCCCAGCCCTAAGGCTTCGATAGCCAGCAGGAAGTTTTCGGCTGCCGCCGCGCAGTCGGCTACCCAGTTCAACGCCGCTTCGCCGCTGTTTTTCGATGTGTCGCCGCATACGGCTACGGCTACGGACGCTTGCGCCAACATTTTGGCATACGGCAGTTGTGCCGCCAACGCATCGAGCAGCGCGCGGTCGCGCAGTACGATAAATTCCCAGACCTGCTGGTTTTTTGCCGAAGGCGCTGCCATGGCGGCGTGCAGCGCGGTGTCAAGTAGTTCGTTCGGCACTTCTTCCGGCTGAAAATGCCGTACGCTTTTGCGCTGAGCCATGACGGTTAAAATATCTTTCATCCCCTGAATTTTTGTACAAAGATATAAAATTTCTACATTTGTAGTAAATATAATTCGCATGAATCGTTTATTTGCATATACTCCCACATTGCCGCAGGCATGGGGATTGGTCGCTTTAGCCCTTTTAAGCCAGATTGCCGGCGGCGCAGTAGCCGGCGTGCTGATGCCGCTGATTGGCGGCGCGGCGCAAGCGTGGACAGTGATGTTCAGCTATGTACTGAGTTTTGCGCTCATGGCGCTTATTGTGGTTCGCCTCGGCGGGCGCACGGCGGAGGAGGTGGTGGGTGTGCCGGTGCGCCGCCTCTCGCCGGCGGTGTTCGTGCTGCTTGCATGCCTCATGCCTGCGCTTGCCGTAACGGTAGAGCCGCTGACGGCGTGGATTCCGATGCCCGACAAAGTGAAGCAGCTCTTTGAAAGCACTTTCGCGCGCACGTTGCCTACGTTCCTTGTAGCCGTAGTGGTTGCGCCCGTTGCCGAAGAATGGCTGTGCCGCGGCGTGATTCTGAAAGGGTTGCTGCGGCATTATGCGCCGCGCAAAGCCATCATCTGGTCGGCAATTCTTTTCGGCGTATTGCATGCCAACCCGTGGCAAGCCATTCCGGCGTGCTGCATTGCGATAGCCATCGGGTGGGTGTATTGGCGCACACGGTCGCTGTGGTACTGCATTTTCATGCACGCGGTGAATAACGGCATGGCGTTTCTCGTGCTGCTCCTGTTCCCCGACGCGCCTGCCGACGCTACTACCGCCGACCTTGCGGGCGGCGCTTATGCGGTCATCTACGCCGTTGCCGTGTTGATAGTCCTGCTCGCCGTGCTCGGCGTCCGGCGCATGACGCATGTGGAGGCATGAAATATATTTGTTTTATAATTTACACTTTATATATATAGGAGATACCGGTTTGAAAAAGACAAGTAACAATAGTATTAAAATTCTTTTCCGTGATTTTGTCGATTTTTTTCGTCAAGATTTCAATCTGCGGGCGTATGCCTACATGTTTTTGCTGATGGCTTGCGTGGTCGCGCTGGTGTACGGCACTTCGGCGGGGCGCAACTTCGAGCGCGGCGTCGTTCCGTTGGATAATGTGTATGCCAACCACATTTTGCGGTACGTGGTTTTGTATTTTTTAGCGGCTGTTCCTACGATGCTTTTCAAACGTCAATACAAGGAATTACGGAATCCTGCGTTTTACGTCAAGTCGGTTTTGCTGATGGTCTTGCTTAGTTGCGTCGATGCTTTTTCGTGGCGCGAGGTGTTTGATTTATCCGGTTATTTGCCTACGGAACAATCCTATCTTTTTAAGGTGATGTGGCGCATGCGCAATATCGTTTTTATACTACCGGCGCTTGTGTTGCTAAAGATTTTTTTCGACAAAAAAGTAAACGGATTGTATGGGCTTTGCCGCGGTCATCATCATGTCAAAGCCTATCTGTGGCTTTTGTCGCTGGTTGTTCCGTTGTTGGTTTTTGCGTCGTTTACACCCGATTTTTTATCCTATTACCCCAATTACAAACCTTGGATTTTCCAAGATGTTTTCGACCGTCCGGCGTGGCTTAATACGGTACTGTTCGAGGGCGTTTACATGTCCGATTTTATTATGGTTGAACTGTTTTTCCGCGGCGCGTTGGTTATAGGCATGGCGTCCCTCATTGGGCGCAACGCGGTGTTGCCGATGGTTGCCGTGTATATGGCGTTGCATTTCGGCAAACCGGCGATGGAAACAATGTCGGCTATGTTCGGAGGGTATTTTCTTGGCGCATTGGCTTTTCAAACACGCCATATCTGGGGCGGCGTGATTATCCACATGGGCATTGCTTTGATAATAGAACTGTTGCGGTTTTTTGAACATTATGTGTTACGAGTCGGGTAGTTTAATTCTTTGAAATATGTGTATAATTCAATAAAATATTGTATCTTTGTAGTCATAAATAACTAATTAAATACATCTTTTATGAAACGTAAAACATTTATGACTTATGCAGCGAGCCTCTTGGCAGGCGTCGCGCTTGTCGTTGCTTGTAATGACGACCCTACGGCGGAAAATCCGACGTTGGATGTAACTCCTACCTCTTTCAACCCCTCTGCCAATAGTAACGTGCTTTACCTTGCGGTAAGCAGCAATACCGCATGGACGGCAGTGGTAGAAGATGCTTCTTCACACCAGTGGTGTGTAATTACCTATGGTGCGAGCGGTAATAAAAATGACGTCATTTTATTGTCTGTATCGCAAAACACCGCCGACAACGACCGAGATGCCGTTGTGATTGTCAGCGCAGGTTCATTAATCCGCCGGGTAAATATTAGACAAGATGCACCTGTTAAACCTGCTGTGAAACTCTCATTAAAACCGTCGAACGGAGTATTGGAGTTCACAACTACCAGCGGTGCAGGTACTATTACGATAAACTGCAACACTACTTGGACTATTACCGGAGGCGAAAACGCTTCATGGGTAACGCTTGAACCCAAGTCAGGGGCTGAAACGGTTACCGTAAATGTGGCAGTAGAAGAATTACCCGAAGAGGCAGACGACCGCACGGCGGTATATACCGTTACAGCCGGTACGGCAACCAAAACGATTACCATAAATCAGACTGCCGTACATGAACTAGGCAGAGTGGTAGGGGGTGTTATATGGGCAACCCGCAACGTGGGTGTACCGGGTAAATTTGCAAAAACTATGGACGACCCCGGTAAAGTGTATAAATTCAATACGAAATTGTACTACGATCCTCCGAAGGATTTGAGTAACAATGCCGAAGCTGCACCTGCTGACTGGGACGATTCTTACCCCGGTCCCGGCGATTGGACAAAAGCCAACGACCCTTGCCCTACCGGATGGCACGTTCCGACTTTAAGTGAATGGACAGGCAGTTTGTTAGCCTGTACCAGTGTGCCCGACGGAAGATTGTTAGGTACAAGTATGGAGGAACTGAATGCCGGCGACAAAACCAGCGAATGGTTAGTATATCTCCCATTCGTACAACAATGGGCAAGTACTTATAATGGAACTTATCCCGAAGCAGGAGAACGTACTTCTGAATCTGGCTATGCTGCACGTTATTGGACTGCCCGCCAATTTGAAGGACAAGTACCTGAAGACCCCACTAATGCTTGTAAAGTTGACTACTCAAAAGCAATAGAGTATATGGCGCACTACATACTTATGTATACAGGCGGCGGCACTATTTGGGGTGACCACTGGACTTACAGCACTCTCAGCGAAGCTGGTGAGCGTGAAGACGAATCATGGAATGAGAACCTCAACAAAGGCAACGCTTACGCTGTTCGTTGTGTGAGAGATTGATAACCTGAATTCAACAAATCAGCTACAATGGCTAATATTATTTGATGTTAATACGATTTTCATAAAGGTTATGAATTATATCTCGCATCACTTCTTATCCAACTGCCCGAACACTTTTTTCAGCAACTCGTTGACACGGGCGGCGGGGTTGGTACGAATAGCTTTTTCTTCGCTTGCCACTTTGGTAAACAACGCGTCTAAGGCTTTGCCCATCACATATTCTTCGAGGTTTACATTCACAACGTCTAACCCTGCCACCTTGCCCACAAGGCTGCCTGCCACCTGATTGTAAGCCTTTGCCAGCGCATTCCAGCTTTGCGTAGTCGAATAATTGGCAACTAACGGCTTGTCGAGCGATTGTTTTACTTTCGGCGCAAAAGCCGCCGAGAGTTGGGTGTAAGTCGTGCGGTGCAGATATTGCGTAGCCGCGTCGTCAGCGCCGAACAGGATACTCACGGCGTCATTAATGGTCATGCTGGTAATGGCTGTTTTGAAAATAGGCACAGCCGTTTGCACAGCGTCTTCCGCCGAACGGTTGAGCGACAATACCGCACGGTTTACCAAATCTTGCCCGCCGGGAATTAATTTCAGGTTGTCCACTATAGGTTGCGCTTCGGGCGGCAACAAAATTTTGAGTACGGCGTCGTTGAAAAAGCCGTTTTCAACGCCCAATATATTCACCGCCTTTTCAATGCCCACGTTGAGCGAACTTTTCAATCCGGCAACATTTTCGGTATTCGACACGCCTACCCCGCCGATGTTAGCCTGCGAAGCTACTTGCAGCAATTCGGCGCACGATGCGCCGCTTACCGCTATTCCTATAATTAGTAAAAATTTCTTCATCGCTTACCTTATTATTTTTTGTAATATTTGAGCGCTTCGGGCAACGCTTCCGAAATTTTGGCGATGCGGGTAGCGTCGGACGGGTGCGTACTCATAAATTCAGGCGTGGCAGACCCTTGCTGCGACATGCGTTGCCAAAACGACACGGCGTCGTTCGGGCTATAACCGGCGATTGCCATAAAAATCAAACCCAGATGGTCGGCTTCCAATTCCTGTTTACGCGAAAACGGCAACAACACGCCATACTGTGCGCCCAATCCGTACGCCGCACCGATAGCCGTTTGCACCACTTCCGATTGACCGCTTGTGGCTACGCCCAGCAACTGTTGTCCGTATTGCGCCGCCACTTGTTGCGACACCCGCTCATTCGAGTGCTTGGCAATAGCATGCGCAATTTCGTGTCCCAACACTACGGCAAGCCCTGTTTCGGTTTGCGTGTACGGCAAGATGCCTTCGTACACCACAATTTTTCCGCCGGGCATGCAAAACGCATTTACCTGCTCGTCTTTCACCAGATTAAATTCCCATTGGTAATCTTTAGCGGGCGATTCTTGACCGATAGCGCCATAGTAAGCGTTAATAGCCGTTGCCAAATTGGTGCCCACTTTTACAACCAATGCCGTATTCACCTTATCGGTTGATTTTTGCGCAGTTTTCATAAATTCGCCATACTCCTGCAAACTCAATGAAGTAATTTCTTCATCGGACACTAACGATAATTGTTTACGACCGGTTATGGCAACCGTACTGCAAGCATAAACGCCTATCACAAAACTTAGTAAAATGATATTCTTTTTCATATTCTTAAAATTTTAACTGTACAATAATATATATTAGTTAGGACAAATGTAAGGTTTTTTTTCATAACTTGTACGTTTGTCTTCTTATTTTTTTCGCATGATAAGATAACGCGCCAGTTCCATCAACTTATCCCTAAATACATTGACAGGGAAAGTACGTAAAATATCTTCCGCTCTTTCGGTATGGCTGAGCAGCGCTTTTTCGGCATATTTGAACCCATCCATATCTTCCACAAAACGAACTATATCGGAATTGCGGCGGGTGTTTTTTGCCGCATCTTTAACCCATTGCAACACTTGGGCGCGTTGTTTTTCATCTGCTTGCGACAAAGCGTAGAGCAACGGCAACGTAAGTTTCTGTTCGCGCAAGTCGTTGCCTGTGGGTTTCCCGAAAAGGTTTGTTTTATGATAATCAAACAAATCGTCGCGAATTTGGAAAGCGATGCCTATTTCGTAGCCTGCATCGTACATGCGTTGCACCGTGTCGTCGGCAGCGCCGGCTGTGAGCGCGCCGGTAGCCATACTCACGGCTATCAGCGACGCCGTTTTTTTACCGATGATTTTAAAGTAATCGGCTTCGGTGGTGTCGAGCGTCCGCGACTTTTCGAGTTGCAATAATTCGCCCTCGCTGAGGTCAACCAAGCAATTGGCAAACCACGGCAGCAAAGAATGTTCTTCGCGCGAAATCACCAACTGGAAAATACGCGCCAGCCAATAGTCGCCGGCAAGAACCGACGCATTCGACCGCCACACGGCTTTCACCGAAGGTGCGCCGCGCCGCTCGTCGGCATTGTCAATCACGTCATCGTGCAATAGCGACGAGGTGTGTATCATTTCCACCGCGCTTGCCGCCAGATAGGAACTGTCGTTCACGTTGCCGTGCATGCCCGCCGTGAGCAGCGTGAGCAATGGGCGAAGCTGCTTGCCGGTGTGTTGCAGCAAATAGCGGTTAATCGTATCCAGCAATACAATATCACTCTCCAGCGCACGCTGAAAAAAAACAGTAAATTCTGTCCAATGAGCGCCTAATGTTTGTTGCAGTTGCTGGGTAAAAGTCATTTAAAAGAATTTCTGACTGATAGTAATTGTGTGCGGTTAAGCCAGCAAGGCGTCCATTTTCGCAGCAATGGTTGCTTTTGTAGCCGCTCCTACGAGTTTATCAACTACTTCTCCGCCTTTGAAAAACAATAAGGTGGGGATGTTTCGTATGCCGAAACGCATGGCAATGTCGTTATTGTTATCAATATCGCACTTCGCCACGGTTACCTTTTCCGCATATTCGTTACTCAGTTCTTCCACCACAAGCGCGATAGCGCGGCACGGACCGCACCAAGTTGCCCAAAAATCAACCATTACAGGTTTTCCGGCATTCACCGTTTCATCAAAATTTGCTTCTGTTAATACTGTAGCCATAGTATTTTTGCGTTAAAAAATTTCTCAAAGATAAAAAAGAAATATCTTTTTCACAACTTTGATTAAACCTTTTTTATTTTCGATAGTCTTAATAATGTTAAAATCAAAGTTCATAGGTTTAAAGTTTAAAATCAAGGGCAGCTGGCAATTTTCGCCGGCTGTCTGTGGTTTTTGCAGAAATCCTTTTTTTTATGTAAATTTGTCATTCTAAAATTATCCGATACTATGGTAAAAAAAGCAGATATTGCACTAATCGGGCTTGCCGTGATGGGCGAGAACCTTGTGCTTAACATGGAAAGCAAAGGCTTTACCGTCGCCGTGTACAACCGCACGACCGACAAAGTAGCCCGTTTTGCCGAAAGCAGGGCTAAAGGCAAGAAAATCATTGCTACATACAGTCTTCAGGAACTTGTAGCTTCGCTCGACCGTCCGCGCAAAGTGATGATGCTGGTAAAAGCCGGCAGCGCAGTGGACGACCTCATTGAACAGCTGTTGCCGCTCCTCGAACAGGGCGACATTATTATAGACGGCGGAAATTCAAACTATATGGATACCATTCGCCGAACCCAATACGTGGAGAGCAAAGGATTGCTGTACATAGGCACAGGCGTGTCGGGCGGCGAATTGGGCGCATTGCGCGGTCCGTCAATGATGCCCGGCGGCTCGCCTGCCGCATGGGCGGCGGTGAAAGATATTTTCACGGCGGCGGCAGCCAAAGTCCCCGACGGCGTATGCTGCGAATGGGTTGGCGCAAACGGCGCAGGGCATTTCGTGAAAATGGTACACAACGGCATTGAATACGGCGATATGCAAATCATCTGCGAAGTGTACGACATTATGCGGCGCATAGCCAAAATGCCCGCCGGAAAAATAGCCGAAGTATTTGCACAATGGAATAAAGGGCGGCTGAGTTCGTATCTTATAGAAATTACCGCCGACATTCTTGCCTACAAGCACGACGGCAAACCGTTAATTGATTATATTCTTGACGCCGCAGGACAGAAAGGTACGGGAAAATGGACGGTATCCGCCGCCCTTGAACTCGGCACGCCGCTGACGCTGATTGCCGAATCGGTATTTGCCCGGACGCTGTCTTCACAAAAAGACGAACGCATCAACGCTTCCAAAGCATTGCCGTTGCCTGCCGTTGCTTTCGCGGGCGACGAACGCAAATTGATTGACGACCTCGAAAGCGCCTTATATTGCGCCAAGATTATATCGTATGCACAAGGCTTTTCGCTCATGCGGCGGGCAGCCGTCCACTACGGATGGGATTTGAACTTCGGGAACATCGCGCTGCTGTGGCGCGGCGGGTGCATCATCCGCTCCGCATTCTTGGACGACATCAAGCGGGCGTTTGACGCCGACGCTTCGCTCGAAAACCTGCTGCTTGACGCCTATTTTGCCGCGCAGATACAAGACTCGGAAGCCGGATGGCGGCGCGTATGCGTGCAGGCTATCGGCAACGGCGTACCCACAGCCGCGCTGTCGGCGGCGCTGTCGTACCTTGATGCGCTGCGTTCTGCCAACCTGCCGGCGAATCTGTTGCAGGCACAGCGCGATTATTTCGGCGCACACACGTACGAGCGCACCGACCGACCGCGCGGCGAGTTTTTCCACACCAACTGGACGGGCGAAGGCGGCGACACTGCTTCGTCTGCCTACGTAGTTTAGCCTACCGCCCATGTCGCTTTCATCCACAAGCATCAACCGTCCGGTACTGGCTACCGTAGTGAACATCATCATCATCATTTTGGGCGCTATCGGTTTTACGTACCTCGGCGTACGCGACTATCCGAGCGTCGACCCTTCCATCGTAACCGTTACCACGACGTTCCCCGGCGCTAACGCCGATGTGATTGAAACGCAAATCACCGAACCGCTGGAATCGGCTATCAACGGCGTACCGGGCATCCGCTCCATCTCCAGCGAAAGCCGCGACGGGCGCAGCCGCATCACCGTAGAATTTAACCTCGAAGTGCCGATGGAAACGGCTGCCAACGACGTGCGCGACAAAGTGTCGGGCGCGCTCAGCCGCCTGCCGCGCGACGTAGACCCGCCGGTGGTCGAAAAAGCCGACGCCGACGCACAGCCCATTTTCGGCGTTAACCTCCGCAGCGACCACCGCTCCATGATTGATTTGAGCGACTATGCCGAAATCAACTTCAAAGAACGGCTGCAAACCATTACGGGCGTGAGCAGCGTAACGATATGGGGGTCGAAAAAGATGGCAGTGCGCCTCAAGATGGACCCGGCACGGCTGGCTGCCTACGCCCTTACGCCGCTCGACGTGCGCGACGCTGTAGCGAACGAGAACGTAGAACTGCCGTCGGGGCGCATCGAAGGGCAGAATACGGAGCTGACCGTACGCACGTTCGGCAGGCTGCAAACCATCGACGATTTCAACAACCTTGTCATCTATCAAGACGGCTCGCGGATGGTGCGCTTCAGCGACATCGGCGTCGCAGAGCGCGAGCCGGAGAACATACGCTCTATCTTGAGGGTAAACGGCGTCCCGTCGGTCAACTGCGTACTCATTCCGCAGCCCGGGGCAAACTATATTGATATTGTAGACCGCGCCAAGACGGCGATTGAAGATTTAAAGAAAAGCATCCCGGAAGACATTATCGTAGAAACCGTATTCGACAATACGATATTCATCAGGCAATCGCTCGCAGAAGTGCAGCACACGATTTTTGAAGCATTTATATTAGTCGTACTCATCATTTTCGTCTTCCTGCGCAACTGGCGCACGACGCTCATTCCGGTGCTGGCTATCCCCGTATCGCTGATCGGCGTATTCTTCGTCATGTACCTCGTAGGCTTTTCCATCAACACGCTTACGCTGTTTGCCGTAGTCCTTGCCATCGGCATCGTCGTGGACGACGCTATTGTCGTCATGGAAAACATATACACGAAAATCGAAGGCGGCATGTCGCCGAAAGAAGCAGGCATCAAAGGCTCGGAAGAAATCTTCTTTGCCGTCATCGCCACCACCATCACGCTCGTAGCCGTATTCTTCCCCATCGTATTTCTTCAAGGCGTTACGGGCAGGCTGTTCCGCGAATTCAGCATCGTCATCGCCGGCGCGGTGTGCATCTCGGCATTCGTAGCGCTGACGTTCACCCCGATGCTTTCCACCAAGCTGCTGACCAAGCACGCCGCCGAAGGCAGGATGTACCGGTTCACCGACCCCTTTTTCACCGGCTTGAACAACGTCTACCGTCGCTCGCTGGCATGGTTCATGCGGCGGCGCTACATTGCGCTCGGCATCATCGTCGCCGCGCTTGCGGGCATCGTATGGCTGTGGCGGCAAATACCTTCGGAAATGGCGCCGCTCGAAGACCGCTCGTACATCACCGTAAACTCCGTTGCCCAAGAAGGCATTACGTTCGACTACATGGAACGCTACAGCACGTCGATGATTGCCATGATTGAAGACGGCGTTGCCGGCGAATTTGAAAACCTGATGACGAACATCGGCTCGAACAACGTCAACGCTTCGTGGGTGCGCATCAAGCTCGTAGAACCCGAACGCAGGCAGCGCAAGCAGCAGGAAATAGCCGACGCATTCAGCCAAAGGGTAAAACTGCTCACCGGCGCGCGCTCGTTCGTCACCCAGCAGCAGACGTTCGGCGGACGGCGCGGCGGGCTGCCCGTGCAGTACGTCATACAGGCAAAAAACCTCGACGGCTTGAAAGACGTCATGCCCGCGTTCATGGAAGAAGTCAGCAAAAGCCCCGTATTCTCGGCAAGCGACCTCAACCTTAAATTCACAAAACCCGAAGTAACCATCACCATCAACCGCGAAAAAGCCGCCCTCTTGGGACTCAGCGTACAGAACATCGCCCAAACCCTGCAGCTCACGATGAGCGAACAACGCATCGGATACTATATTTATAACGGTAAACAATACCAAATCCTCAGCCAGTACGACCGCCCCAACCGCAACAAACCCTCGGACCTCACCAACGCTTACGTGCGCAACGCCAACAACGAGCTGATACAGTTAGACAACGTCGTTACCATCCGCGAAAGCAGCATGCCGCCCCAACTCTACCGCTACAACCGCTTCGTGGCGGCAACCGTAGCGGCGGGGCTGTCGAAAGGCTACACGCTCGGACAGGGCATCGACGAAATGAACCGGATTGCCGCCGACGTGCTCAGCAAAGACGACTTCAGCACCACCCTTTTCGGCGACTCGAAAGACTTTGCCGAAAGCTCCTCCAGCCTCCTCTTCGCCTTCATCTTGGCGCTCATACTCATCTACCTGATACTCGCCGCCCAGTTTGAAAGCTTCCGCGACCCGATAGTCATCATGGTAACCGTGCCCCTGTCGGTCATCGGCGCGCTGCTCGCCATCAAAGTATACGGGCAAACGATGAACATTTTCAGCGAAATCGGCATCATCATGCTCATCGGGCTGGTTACCAAAAACGGCATCCTCATCGTCGAATTCGCCAACCAGCGCCGCACCGCCGGACTGCCCGTGCGCGAAGCCATCCAGGAAGCCGCCGTATCGCGCTTCCGCCCGATACTCATGACGAGCCTTGCCACCATTCTCGGCATCCTGCCCCTCGCCACGGCAAGCGGCGCGGGCGCTGAAAGCCGCGTCGCGATGGGCATCACCGTCGTCGGCGGCATGATTTTCGCCACGTTCCTCACCCTCTACGTCGTCCCCGCCGTGTACTCCTACTTCGTGGGGACGCGGGAAGCGTGAAGAGTTAGGTGTTAAGCGTGAAGCGACCTTCGGATAATACAACGCTTCACCCATCACATTTCACCCTTCACTCTTAACTCTTCACCCTTAACTCTTAACTCTTAACACTTAACTCTTAACACCTAACTCTTCACCCTTTGCATTATTGAAAATAATATGTAAATTTGCACCTACAATTACCTAATTCAATTAGAGATGAAAAACAGATGTATCATACAACGCTGCGCCGGAGGAAATACTTTCC
>JAITPN010000047.1 GCA_031289415.1 Prevotellaceae bacterium
GGTTGAACGAATATACTAATGGGCTTATCAGGCAATATTTACCGAAGGGAACTGACTTTGACTTGTATTCTGATGATTTTATTAGATTGATTCAGAACAAAATAAACAAACGTCCCAGAGAAAAACTCTGTTTTCAAATGCCTTCTAATTTTTTTTACGCATCTTTGTTCTGATTTTTGTCGCATTTAGAAGTTGAATCTGCGGTTCCGCAGAATTTATGGAGTAATTACTCAATATAAAATAGTTTTTCGTATAAGAAATAAAATTAGTAATTTTGCACTTTGTTTTACTTATAAGAAAAATTGAATATGAAACAGATTGAATATTTTAAACGTGAAATTTACACTGCCCGCATTCGCCCGTTTATCAATACGCAAATGATAAAAGTGATTGTGGGACAACGGCGTGTAGGGAAAAGTTTTCTGCTTTTTCAGTTGATTGACGAGGTAAAAAAACTGTTTTCTGTTTCCGATATTTTGTACATTAACAAAGAGTTATACGAATTTGATGCGCTAAAAAATTACGCCGATTTGATTGATTACGTCAATGCAAAAAGGCAAAACAAAACGGAAAAATGTTTCTTGTTTATTGATGAAATTCAGGATATTGTAGATTTTGAAAAGGCGCTCAGGCACTTTTTTGCGGTAGGCGGCTACGATATTTATTGCACCGGTAGCAACGCCAAAATGCTTTCGGGAGAGTTGGCAACTTATTTAAGCGGGCGGTATGTGGAATTTAAGGTTTTTTCGTTGAGTTATGCCGAATTTTTGCAGTTTCACAAATTTCAAGATAACGACGAGAGTTTTCAGAAATACTATAAATTTGGCGGCTTGCCTTATTTGATAAATTTGAAATTAACGGAAAATGAGGTTTCGGAATATCTGAAGAATATTTATAATACAATAATTCTCAAAGATATAGTTACTCGATATAACATTAGGCAAGTGCGGTATTTGACCGATTTGTCGGCGTATCTGGCTGATACGGTTGGCAATCTTTTTTCAGCAAATAAAATCAGTGAATTTCTGAAATCGCAAAGGGTCGAAATCTCGCCTAAAATAATTTTAGAATATATTGATTATCTCGTAAATGCAATGCTTATTCAACGGATTCGTCCTGCCGATTTGCAGGGAAAAGAGCTGTTTCGTATCGGCGAAAAATACTATTTCGAGGATTTGGGCATACGCCACGCCATTCGTCCTTTTCGGGCAAATGATATTGGGCAAGTACTTGAAAATTTGGTTTGTCACCATTTGCTTGTCTGCGGTTATGCACTTTCAATCGGCAGAAATAACGACAATGAAATTGATTTTGTTGCCGAAAAGCAGGGCGAAAAAGTGTATATTCAAGTGGCAACAACTTTACTTGACGAAAAAACACACAAACGCGAATTTGGCAACTTATTAGCAATCAAAGATAATTATCCAAAAATCGTGGTAACTATGGATAATATCGAAGGCGTATCATATCGGGGCATTCAGCAAATTCCAATTCGGAAATTTTTGTTGGAATGGAAATAAGGGTTGAGATAGCACGAACGAAGCAGAACTTTGCCCAAACAAGGGCAACAAAAGATACATATTATTTCCGAATTTGGCAGGGTTTTACTTCCGAATTTGGCGCATTTTTACTTCCGAAGCCTTCATTTTCGGCGCTATTTGCCGTTGTCTTTTTCCATAAAAAAACTTTGTGGCAAAGGTGGTTATTTTACTTCAAAAAAAGAATCAATTTTTTATCCGTTTGTGTGTAATTCAAGAATTTTATGTATATTTGTTGCCTATTAGTTTTTTTTGCATCATGAGCGACACACTTATTTTCATTACCGATTTAATGAAAATTTATCAAATAGGCAACCAAGAAGTACGGGCGTTGGACGGCATTTCGCTGACCATACGGCGGAACGAATATGTCGCCATTATGGGACCGTCAGGTTCGGGCAAATCAACGCTGATGAATATTCTCGGATGCCTTGATACGCCTACGTCGGGAAGCTACATGCTGAATGGCACGGACGTAAGCCGGATGGCAGACAACCAGCTCGCGGAAGTGCGCAATAAGGAGATAGGCTTTGTTTTTCAATCGTTTAACCTGCTTCCGCGCTACACGGCGTTGCACAATGTAGCCCTGCCCTTGATTTATGCAGGCTTACCGAAACACGAACGCACGGCGCTCGCAGCCCGCGCCCTTGCCAATGTAGATTTGGAAAACCGTATGCACCACAAACCCAATGAACTGTCCGGCGGACAACGGCAACGCGTAGCCGTAGCGCGTGCGCTCGTCAATACCCCCTCCATTATCCTTGCCGACGAACCGACAGGCAACCTCGACACCAAAACATCGGTAGATATCATGAATCTTTTTGAAAACATCTATGCTAAAGGCAATACTATTATTGTAGTAACCCACGAAGAAGATATTGCGCTACACGCCCGACGGATTATACGCCTGCGCGACGGACATGTGGAAAGCGACCTCGAAAATCAAAACCCTGTAAAAATTACTCACGCATGAAAATATATACCAAAACCGGCGATAAAGGAGCTACTGCATTGGTTGGCGGCAACCGTGTGCCGAAAAACGACATTCGCGTAGAAGCCTACGGCACGGTTGATGAATTAATCAGCTTTATCGGTGTATTGCGCACGCAATCTGTAACTAAAGTACAAGATGCCGCTTTGCTGCGTATCGAAAAATGCCTAATGACGGCGGCAGCTCATCTGGCAAACGACGGCACAAGCAAAAAATTACCCAACCTGACAGAAGACGATATCCGCTTTTTGGAAACGGAAATTGACGCAATGAGCGCAGCGCTACCGCCATTGCACGCTTTTGTGCTGCCTGCGCCGCCTGCCTCTGCCGCATGGTGTCATGTAGCCCGTAGCGTGTGCCGCCGCGCCGAACGCGCCGCCCTCACCGTAAAACAAAAATCAGGCGTCCCCGACGAGGTGATGATATACCTTAACCGCCTGTCTGACTACCTGTTTGTGTTATCTCGCCAACTCACCGCCGACGCCAAATCGGAAGAAGAATATTGGCTTCCTTAAAAAAAGTTACATATATTTTTTGCAAAATAAGAAATAAATCTTAAATTCGCATCTTGAAACGATTATAAAAATTAAGAAAATATGTATTGGACCCTCGAACTCGCTTCAAAATTGGAAGATGCTCCATGGCCGGCAACAAAAGACGAACTTATTGATTATGCCACACGTTCCGGAGCACCGTTAGAAGTTATGGAAAATTTAAAAGATTTGGATGATGACGAAGAAATGTACGACAGTATTGAAGACATTTGGCCTGATTATCCAAGTAAGGAAGATTTTTTCTTTGATGAAGAAGAATATTAATTTAAATATATTACAATGAAGAAAATCCTCTCAATTATTACTGTTGCCTCTTTGATGGCAGCATGTTGCGGAAAGCCACAACCGGTCGGCATTTCTGTAGAAACTTTCTTGAAAGCTCCCAAGACGTTTGTAGGCTTGGATACTACGCTTTCAGGCACAATTCGCGGCGTTTGCGATACGTCAACCTTTAAGCTTGGTGCAGCAGAAGGCTGCGACAAACTGTTTGTCGTGGTAAACCTGCCCTGTGGTAAAAAAGCCTGCCCGAAATGCGTAGGTAAAGCAGTGCTCGTAAAAGGCACTATTAAAGAAGTGGTGGTAGACAGTGCATACGTAGCAGCATTGGAATCCGAACTTCTTGTTGCGCCGGAAAACCTCCAGCGTGGCGGTACATGGGCGGATGTACAAAAAATATGTAACAAGGCTAAAGGAGACAGCTCCGCCACGAAAGCATGTAAAGCCGACTCCGCTGCTTGTTGTTACAAAATCTGCAAGGAGAAACGAATTGCCGACCTCAAGGAAAAAATCGCGGCAAACGGCGCGTTCACAATGTATGCCATTGATGCAAAATGTGTAAAACCACAATGCGACAAAGAAAGCAGCTGCAAAGACGGCGAGAAAAAGTGCTGCAAAAAAGACGGCGAGAAAAAAGAATGTCGTGGTGAAAAAGACGGTGACAAAAAAGAATGTTGCAAAAAACACGACGACAAAAAGTGCTGCAAAGACACTACAAAAAAAGCCTGCGATAAAAAAGAATAACGCGGCGTTACACAAAAGTCCTATACATAATAAAGAAGTTACTTTCAGAGGTAACTTCTTTTTATTTTTAACCAGTCCATCGTAATTAAAACTTCGCGAAAAATTTTGTCATTCGTGATTTTAACTTGTAACTCTTTAAAATCAAGAAGATTTGCAGCTCGTTTTGTTTTTTATTACACAGTATAAAACTTATAGTATTACAAATCGGGTGTGCAGATTAAAAGTTTTTATGTAAATTTGTAGATTATTTTTAGTGAAATACGAATGTTTTCGACTTTATTGTATGGATTAGCGTTGTGTGTATTGTATCCGTTGGCATGGCTGCCGCGTCGGGTGCTTTATGGCTTGTCGGACGTAGTGTATGTATTGTTTTATTATGTATTAAGCTATAGAAAATCGGTGGTTTACGTCAATCTGGCGCGTTCGTTTCCGAACAAAAGCTACGATGAAATCCGAATTATTGCCAAACAATTTTACCGCTTTTTTTCCGACCTGCTCTTTGAAAATGTAAAAACACTCGGTACGTCGAAGCGGAAAATCCAAACAATAGTTACGGTAGAAAACGCCGAATTGGTGGAAAACTATTTGTCGCATACAAGCGTTGTGTTGATCCTGGGGCATTTCGGAAATTGGGAATACCTTGCCTCACTGTTGTTATACTTTAAAACAAAAATAGCCTACAAACCCCAGAAAGGAGCGTCCGACCGTCTTATGCGGCACATACGCACCCGCTACAGCCGCAACGGCGACGTCATTATTCCGATGCAGCACATCTCACGATGGATGCTTACGCACCGCGACGAACATACGGCATACGTGTTTATTGCCGACCAGTCGCCGTCGCCGTTGTCGAAAGCATGGGTAGATTTTCTTCACCAAGACTCGTTGTTCTTTGAAGGTGCGGAAAAAATGGCGAAACGCCTCAACCTGCCTGTGATATACGTCGAAATATCGCGTCCCGCGCGGGGAAAATACAAATGGATATATTCGCTCATCAGCGAAGAACCTGAAAAACTGCCCGAATTTGAAATTACGCGGCGCTTCGCCTCATCGCTTGAAGCAAGCATCAACCGTTATCCGCCATATTGGTTGTGGTCGCACAAAAGATGGAAACACAGGCGGACTAACGGAGAAGAATTAAATATTAAAAATTAAGTATATGATCATGAAAAAATCAATTATCATTCTCAATGCCGTGTGGGGTGCGGCAATCATCACCCTCTTTGCGCTTCATTTCTGCAATTCGTGCGAAAAAAGCTGCCGCACTCCGGTAGCAGCGGAAAACAATGGCGACAGCAGCATTGCAGCCACTGCGGGCAGCATTGTGTACATCCAGCTCGATTCGTTGGTGCATCGCTACGACATGTTCCACGACCTGCGTGCCGAATTTGAACAAAAAGCCAAGGCTGCCGATGAAGACCTTTCGCGGCGCGGACGCTCGTTTGATCGCGATGTGAAAGACGCGCAGGAAAAAGTGCAAAAAGGGCTGGTTACCCATTCTCAGGCTGAAGAATTGCAAATAAAACTGCAGCAAAAACAGCAAGAATTGCAGCAGTATGCCGAAAAACTGCGCAATGATATGGCTGAAGAAGAAGCCGTAATGCTTCGCCGCATCTACGACGCCGTATTGACCTATTTGACAGAATACAACAAAACGCACAACTATGCCCTTATCCTCAGCACCACAGGCAGCACCAATACCGTGTTGCAAGGCAACCCCGGACTCAACATCACGCAGGACGTACTGACGGGACTCAACAGCGCATACGTGACAGTAAAAAAATAACCTTATATACCTATTATATATAAGGTAGCTGCAACGCTATTGGACACTCCGCTATTATCCCTTGCCATTTCGCCCTGCCCGAACGATACGTTCATGTTTGACGCCTTGGTGCACCACCGTATCGACACGGAAGGGCTGCGCTTCGACCTCCACTTAGCCGACGTCGAAGCGCTCAACCATGCCGCCATGCGCGGCGCGTACGACATGACGAAACTCAGCTACCATGCCTACACATACGTGGACGCACAATACGACATGCTTCCGTCGGGCAGCGCATTGGGCTTTGGCAACGGACCGCTGCTGGTGAGCGCCCGCGAATGGCGCAACAGTGAATTAGCCGACGCCCGCGTAGCAGTGGCAGGGCGCTACACAACGTCTGTAGCCTTGCTTCGAGCGGCATTTCCGCAAATTACGCACCTGCGCGAAATGTTGTTTTCCGACATCGAACGCGCCGTACTCCACGGCGACGCCGATGCCGGCGTACTAATCCATGAAGGACGCTTCACGTATGCGCAAAAAGGACTGCGCCTCATTGCCGACCTCGGCGAGCGATGGGAAGCACAAACCCACCGTGCCGTACCGCTGGGCGGCATAGCCGTACGGCGCACACTGTCGGGCGGCGTACAACAAAAAGCGGCGCGGGTGTTGCGCCGCAGCATAGAATACGCCTTTGCCCACCCCGAAGCCTCAGCGGCATTTGTGCGCCAACATGCGCAGGAAATGGACGAACACGTGATACAGCAACACATCCGGCTATACGTAAACCAATACTCACTCGACCTCGGCGAGCAAGGACGGGAAGCGGTCGGTTATTTCTTAAAAAAAATAAAGTGAGGCGTAAAGCGTTTCGCTGCTAGAAAGTTCCCTCACGCACCGTTTATCCTTTGAGGCTACACCTCCTTGTAAGCAGCCTGCAGAGATAGAAAAGACAAAGTAGAACCTTGCCTTAATGAGAAATTTTTATATTTTTTGAAAAAACGAAGGTAAAAAGAGCATATTTGATGCCTAAAATCTATATTTTTTGAAAAAAGTCAAAAAAAATGTGGGTATGTCAAAAAAAATTACTACTTTTGCAACGTTTTACCCCTAAATTTTAAACTTAAAAATAAAAAAAGTATGAGTACTTTCAGATTTCAAGCCTTACAGGAGTTCTCCACACGACGTGCAGAACGCTTCTATCCGACACCTGCGCGCATATCCGATAGCTATGGCGTAAATGTGTTCGACCAAACAAAAATGAAAAAATACCTTTCGTCCGAAGCTTTCGAAGTGGTACGCGCCGCAGTGGAAGAAGGGAAAAAAATTGACCGCCGAATGGCTGACCAAATCGCCGCCGGTATGAAAACATGGGCGTTGGAACGCGGCGCTACGCACTACACCCACTGGTTTCACCCGCTCACCGACGCTACTGCCGAAAAGCATGAGGCTTTTATTGAGCCTGTAAAAGGCGGCGGCGCAGTTGAAAATTTCCGTGGCGACCTCCTCGTGCAGCAAGAACCCGATGCGTCGAGTTTCCCCAACGGCGGACTGCGCAATACGTTTGAAGCCCGCGGATATACTGCATGGGACCCTTCGTCGCCGGCTTTTATTATTGAAGATACGTTGTGCGTCCCCAGTATTTTCGTGTCGTACACCGGCGAAGCGCTCGACCATAAAACTCCGCACCTGAAATCGTTGCAGGAACTGGAAAAAGCGGCGGTAAAGGTTTGTCAATATTTTGACAAAAACGTTACGCGCGTGCAGGCTACGCTGGGTCTTGAACAGGAATATTTTGTGGTGGACAGCGCGCTTTACCGCGCCCGCCCCGACTTGATGCAAACCGACCGTACCCTTATGGGACATACGGCGGCGAAAAACCAGCAGCTCGAAGACCATTATTTCGCGGCTATCCCGTCGCGCGTGATGGCTTTCATGAAAGATTTTGAGGTAGAAGCCTACAAATTGGGCGTACCTTTAAAGACACGCCACAATGAAGTTGCGCCGAATCAGTTTGAATTTGCGCCGGTATATACCGAAGCCAATCTAGCAGTTGACCACAATCAGATGATGATAATACTCCTTCGCCGCATTGCGAAAAGGCACAAACTGAAAGTGATTTTCCACGAAAAACCTTTTGGCGGCGTGAACGGTTCGGGCAAACACTGCAACTGGTCATTGCGTACGGACACCGACGTGAATTTGCTTTCGCCCGGTAAAACACCGCGTAACAACCTGCAATTCCTTACGTTCTTTGTGGCTACTATCCGTGCCGTGTATGAACATCATTATCTGCTCATGTCGAGCATCATGTCGCTCAACAACTCGCACCGTTTGGGCGCGAACGAAGCTCCGCCGGCAGTGATGTCTATTTTCGTAGGCAAAACGCTCAGCAAAGTGCTGGATGAAATTGAACAACGCGTGAGCGACAAAAAAATGACCGCCGACGAAAAAACAACGCTAAAATTGGATGTGGTAGGCAAAATTCCTGAAATTTTACCTGACAACACCGACCGTAACCGTACATCGCCTTTTGCATTTACCGGTAACCGCTTTGAATTTCGCGCCGTAGGTTCGTCGGCAAACGTAGGTTTCCCCTCAATGGTGCTTAATGCCGCCGTTACGCAGCAACTCAAGCGTTTCAGCGATGCAGTGGATAAATTGATTGCCAAAGGCGTGAAAAAAGACGAAGCCATTTTCCAAGTGCTACGTACCTTTATTAAAGAGTCAAAAACTATTCTTTTTGAAGGCAACGGTTACTCTTCCGAATGGGTAAAAGAAGCGAATAAGCGCGGGCTGCGGGCTGTGAAAGATGTGCCTTCGGCAACAGACGCTTTTCTTGAATCGGGTGCGAAAAAATTATTTGAAGAACTGAATCTTTTCACTGAAAAAGAAATTGAAGCACGCCACGAAATACAAAATGAAGCGTTTGTAAAAAAACTGCAAATCGAAGCGCGCGTATTGGGCGATTTGGCAATTAACCATATTATCCCGACCGCTATCCGTTATCAGAATTTGCTGATTGAAAATTTGCAGGGACTGAAAGACATTTATTCTAAAGAAGAATACGCGAAACTTACCGGTCCGCAGATTGATACGTTACGCATCATTTCGTCATACATTATTGATATAAAGACGAAAGTAACCGACATGATAGAGGCTCGCAAAAAAGCCAATACCATTGAAGATATCAGCAAACGTGCGGTAACTTATTCTAAAACGATTATTCCGTATATGCAAGAAATTCGCGACCGCATTGACCATCTCGAAATCATTGTGGATGACGAATTATGGCCCCTGCCGAAATATAGGGAACTGCTTTTCTTACGTTAAGAAAACAGGTTTTTATCAACGAAAAAATATCAACATTGCAAAATATGTTGATATTTTTTTTGTTTAATCCAAAAAAATATAGTAAATTTAGCCGATATTTTTAAGGCTTTTGCTATGGCTTATCTTAAATTTAATAAGGCGGAATTGGTAAATCTGGAGTATTCACTACGGCGTGAAATGCTTGCTACCAACCGTGCAGGAGGTTATTGCAACACTACTATCGTAGGTTGTAATACACGTAAATACCACGGATTATTGGTCGTGCCGATTGATGAATTTCAGGGTGAAAAGCACATTCTATTGTCATCATTAGACGAAACGGTGATACAGCATGAACAATTTTTTAACCTCGGCATTCACCGTTATCCCGACGTTTACGAGCCGCGCGGACATAAATATATTATTGATTTTGTATATGAGCCTATTGCTACGATTACTTACCGCGTAGGCGGTGTTATCCTTAAAAAGGAACTGATGCTGATTCATAATGAAGACCATATTTTGATTCGCTATACATTGCTGGACGCCCATTCGCCTACTACTATCCGCCTGAAGCCTTACTTGGCTTACCGCAATGTACACGACCTTACAAAAGTGAATATGGCGGCGGATACACGTTGCATGCCTATCCCCGGCGGCATTAAATCGAAGCTTTACAATGGTTTCCCAACACTGCACATGCAAGTGAATAAAAAAAATGAATTTGTAGTAAACCCCGATTGGTATTACAATGTTCAATATATGGACGAAGTGCGGCGCGGATATACCTCCACCGAAGACCTTTTTACGCCGGGTTGGTTTGAATTTTCGATGAAAAAAGGTGAAAGTGTGATTTTCTCGGCATGTGTGAAAGAAATGAATCCGGCATCGCTGAAGACGTTATTCAATAAGGCGCTCATCAAACGTCCGCTACGGGACAATTATATAAATTGCCTAAAAATTTCAAGCTCGCAATTCATCTCGCATCGAAAAAAGAATACGGAAGTAGTAGCAGGTTTTCCATTCTATGGCGCACAAAGCCGCGACACGTTGGTGTCGTTGCCGGGTCTTATGCTTGCCGCCAACTACGACCCGAAAACTTGCAAAACAGTGCTCGATTCTTCGTCGAAAGCATTGAAGGACGGACGTTTTACCGACATGGACAGAATGAACGACGGCGTCAGTCGTCCGGTCGATTCGCCGCTATGGTACTTTTGGGCTATCGGGCAATATGCGCTTGCTGTGCCCGACGCGGATGTATGGGCATTGTACGGCAAAGAGATGAAATCGGTGCTGGCGGCGTATGCCAAAGGCGTAAATGCCGATGTAAAGATGCACGACAATGGGTTGCTTTGGGCGGAAGAAAACGGCAAGCCGCTTACATGGATGAACGCCATAGTGAACGGAAAGCCTGTTGTTTCGCGTTCAGGCTATCAAGTTGAAGTGAACGCATTGTGGTATAATGCTGTTTGCTATGCGCTCAACATGGCAACGGCGCACAAGGAAACTAAATTTGTAAAAGAGTGGACGCTTGTCCGTGAAAAAATAGCACAAAACTTTTTGTCGGTATTCTGGTCGGATGAGCGTAATCATTTGGCTGATTATGTGGGTGTAGAAGGACAAAATATAGCTACACGCCCCAATCAATTATTCGCTTGTGCGCTGCCCTATAGCCCGCTTCCCGACGAGGTGCAGCAAAAAGTGCTTGCCGAAATCGAACGGCAGTTGCTTACTCCGCGAGGTCTTCGCACGTTGTCGCCGAAAAATCCGCTTTACAAAGGACGCTATGAAGGCAATCAGACAGCACGTTATGAAGCGCAGCATCAAGGAACAGTGTATCCGTGGCTATTACCTTTTTATATAGAAGCGAATTTGCGTTTGCATGGAAAAAGTTTTGTATCGGTGGCAAAAGAATTGGTAGCCGGATTTGAGGAAGATATGAATATACACGGACTGTGTTCCATCGCAGAACTCTATCATGGCGACCCTCCACATTCGCCTCATGGTTGCATTTCGCAGGCGTGGAGCGTAGCCGGAATATTACGCAGTATGCATTTAATTGAAAGATTTGTGGTTTTGGTATAATTTTTGCAGTTTTTAAATATTTACGTTATGTATTTTGATTAAAATGGTATGAAAAACAAATTCGATATATGAAAGTATTGATGTTTGGATGGGAATTTCCTCCGCACATTGCGGGAGGTTTAGGTACGGCATGTTATGGACTTACGAAAGGCTTAGCCAAAAACGAAGTGGATATCATGTTCGTCATGCCCCGCGCTTCGGGCGACGAGGATGGCAGCGCTGTAAGAATACTTAATGCAAGCGACGTCCCGATTCTCGCTACCGTCAACGAACTTGAATCGTTTTGGAAACATGTCAATTTTTATGAAGTCGGCTCTAATTTGATTCCGTATGTGGGACCCGAAGAATTTGAAACGTTGGTACACCATAATATAAAAGGTACGAAAGAAAAAATCCGGCGTATCGGATTTGGGCAGACTTATACATTTTCGGGGAAATACGGCGCAAATCTCATGGAAGAAGTGGCTCGCTATGCCATGGTGGCGGCTACTATTGCACAGCGCGAACAGTTTGACGTGATTCATGCCCACGATTGGCTTACTTACATTGCCGGCATTGTGGCGAAAAAAGTGTCGGGGAAACCGTTGGTGGTTCATGTGCATGCTACGGAGTTTGACCGTAGCGGCGAAAATATCAACCAGCGGGTGTACGACATCGAACGGCAGGGTATGTTGGAAGCCGACAGAGTAATTACCGTGAGTAATCTCACGCGAAATATTGTGATTACGCGCTACGGCATTTCTCCCGACAAAGTGGTAACGGTGCATAATGCAGTTGATTTTCAAAACCATTTGGTCATAGATGAGGAGCGCGGCGTGGACGATAAAATAGTTACGTTTCTCGGTCGCATCACGTACCAGAAAGGTCCGGAATATTTTATCGAAGCGGCGGCAAAAGTGCTGAAAAGTTTTCCGAAAGTACGGTTTGTGATGGCAGGGAGCGGCGATATGTTCCATAATACCATTCGTCGGGTGGCGCAACTTGGCATTGCTTCGCACTTCCACTTCACCGGTTTTCTACGCGGCGCTGATGTGCAACGCATGTTCGCAAACAGCGATGTGTATGTGATGCCGTCCGTTTCCGAGCCTTTCGGTATTTCGCCCCTTGAAGCCATGCACTCCAATGTGCCTACGATTATTTCAAAGCAATCGGGCGTGGCGGAAGTACTGAAATATGCGATGAAAGTAGATTTTTGGGATGTAAATGCGCTTGCCGATGCTATTTACGGATTATTGGCTTATCCCGCCTTGTCGAACATGATGGTGCGTTGCGGACTTGAAGAAGTCAACGCCTTGAAATGGGAACATGCGGCGCAACAAGTAAAAAAAGTATATAAATCGACGATATAAATATTTTGTCATTAAAGTATAAAAGGAAATGTTATGAAAAAAACTTTATGTATTTATTTTCAGGTTCATCAACCTTTGCGATTGCGGCAATATCGGTTTTTTGATATTGGAAAAGATCATTACTACTATGATGATTTTACGAACCGCTCCATTTTGCGAAAAGTGGCAGACCGTTGCTATCTTCCGGCAAACAAACTGATGCTTGACCTGATTAAAGAGTATGGAAAACAATTTAAAATTAGTTTTTCGATTTCGGGCATTGCACTGTCGCAGTTCGAACAGTTTGCGCCCGACGTGCTGGACAGTTTCAAACTGCTTGCTCAAACAGGCGCGGTAGAATTTCTATCGGAAACTTATGCCCATTCATTAGCCTCACTCCGAGATCCTGATGAATTTCGCATACAAGTGCGGGAACATGCGGCATTAATCAAAAAACATTTTGGCGTAACACCGGTTACGTTCCGCAACACCGAGCTTATTTATTCCGACGAAATAGGCGCGATGGTAGCTGATATGGGCTATCCGGCGATGCTTGCCGAAGGAGCGAAACATGTACTCGGATGGAAAAGTCCGAATTATTTATACACGAACGCCATTAATCCCAAGTTAAAAATTCTGTTGAAAAACTACACGTTAAGCGATGATATTGCGTTCCGTTTTAGCGATCGCGGATGGAGCGAGTGGCCTCTTGTTGTGGAAAAATATGTGGACTGGCTGACTATTGCAGCAAAAAAAGATGAAATTATAAATCTCTTTATGGATTACGAAACTTTCGGCGAACATCAAGATGCCGAAACCGGAATCTTTTCATTCCTTCGACATCTTCCGATGCGGGTATTTTCTCATTCAAATTTCGAATTCCTTACTCCTGCCGAAGTTGTAGCGAAGCATCAGCCCATTGCGCCGCTGCATGTTCCGTTTGCCACTTCATGGGCTGACGAAGAGCGCGACGTTAGCGCATGGCTCGGAAATGAACTGCAAAACGAAGCTTTTGAGCAATTATATCGCATCGGAGAAAAAATAAAAACGTGTAAGGAACAAAATTTATGGCATGATTTTCGATGCCTTCAATCGTCGGATCATTTCTATTATATGTGCACCAAATTATTCTCGGATGGCGCGATACACAAGCGTTTCACACCATACGACACTCCTTACGAAGCATTCATAAATTACATGAATGTAGTGAGCGATTTTATCATCCGTGTTGAAAAACTTGTTGAAAAAGAATTAATAAATAGCGTAAAGTCTGAAAAAAAATCACTAACATTGCAGTCGAAAATCGCACGAAAGGAAAAAATGACAAAGAAAAAAACATTAACCAATACAGAAAATACAAATTTAATTATGGGTAAAAAAACAACACAGATTGCTTTGGCAGCAGATGGTCTTCTGCCGGGTGTAACAGGTGAAACTCCTGCTAATGAAGAAACAACAAAGGAAGCTACTCCGAAAGGAACTGCTAAAAAAGCTGCTCCGAAGAAAAAGGTAGCCGCTGAAAAAGCCGCTCCGAAGAAAAAAGTAGCTGCTAAAAAAGCCGCTCCGAAGAAAAAGGTAGCCGCTAAAAAAGCCGCTCCAAAGAAAAAAGTTGCTGCTAAAAAAGCTGCTCCAAAGAAAAAAGTAGCCGCTAAAAAAGCTGCTCCAAAGAAAAAAGTAGCTGCTAAAAAAGTGGCTCCGAAGAAAAAGGTAGTCGCTAAAAAAGCTGCTCCAAAGAAAAAAGTAGTGGCTAAAAAAGCCGCTCCGAAGAAAAAGGTGGTTGCTAAAAAAGCTGCTCCAAAGAAAAAAGTAGTGGCTAAAAAAGCTGCTCCAAAGAAAAAAGTAGTGGCTAAAAAAGTCGCTCCAAAGAAAAAAGTAGTGGCTAAAAAAGTTGCTCCAAAGAAAAAGGTAGCTGCTAAAAAAGTGGCTCCGAAGAAAAAATAATTTTCTTTGAACCGTACATCAAATAGAGGCTGTCCCTTTTTGGATAGCCTTTATTTATTTAATTAAAAAAATCGAAATGATAAGATTTTTTCGTCACATATCTTCATTTCGCTATTTTATTATTCCAAACATTTCGTAACTTTGTACAATTACATAAAAAAACGCTGTGATATGAAAGAAAAAATACAAACTGATTTTTTATTTGAAGTTAGTTGGGAAGTTTGCAACAAGGTAGGAGGCATCTATACCGTAGTTGCGGGCAAAGCCCTGAACATGAAAAAAGATTTGAAAGACAATCATATTCTGGTTGGTCCCGACGTGTGGCGAAGCACCGAACAAAACCCCGATTTCACGGAAGACGCCCGTTTGCTCCGGTCATGGCATGCCAAAGCGGCTCAGGAAGGCTTGCGCATCAGGGTAGGACGCTGGAATGTACCCGGGCGACCTATCGCTGTGCTGGTAGATTTCACCACGTTCATGCCGAAAAAAGACGAAATATTTACAAAGCTTTGGGAGAGCTATAAACTTGATTCCATCAGCGGGCGGTGGGACTATGTGGAGGCGGCGCTTTTCGGCTATGCCTCAGGAAAAGTGATTGAAAGTTTCGTAAACTTCAACGCCAATCCGCGGCAGCAGGTGGTGGCTCAGTTTCACGAATGGACAACAGGCACGGGCTTGCTCTATCTGAAAATGCAAATGCCGCAAGTGGGCTGCATCTTCACGACCCATGCCACCGTCATGGGGCGCTGCATTGCCGGAAACAACTTACCGCTGTACGAAAAAATGGAAAGCTACGACCCCGACGATACGGCGCGGCAGTTCAATGTGATGTCGCGCTTCTCGCTCGAACGCGCTACCGCACAGGCGGCAGATTGCTTTACCACCGTAAGCGACATTACAGCCCGCGAATGTAAACATTTCCTTTCAAAAGAACCGGACGTGATTACGCCTAACGGATTTGAAAATACAACGACCGCCTCCGACGCCGAATTACAGGACATTGCACGAACAGGGCGCGAAAAGCTGCTCCACATTGCCGCCGCGATGCTCAACTATCCTGTGGCGAACGATGCTTTGCTGGTAGGGTTGAGCGGACGTTATGAATATAAAAATAAAGGTATTGATATTTTTATTGACGCGCTGGCACAAATGAACGATACGCCGCGTACGATTATTGCATTCATCATGGTGCCGGAAAACCACCACGGACCGAACAAGGAATTATTACAAAACCTGCAAAACCCCACTGACCACCACGACGTAGGCGAATCACACCTTACCCATTACCTGAACAACCCCGAACGGGATGCGATTTTATCGCACTGCCGCGACAAACAGCTTGACAACAGCCCCCAACGCAACGTAAAAGTCTTTTTCGTACCGTCGTACCTCAACGGCAACGACGGCGTGTTCAACGTGTCGTACTATGATTTGCTTGCAGGGCTTGACCTCACGGTATTCCCCTCGTACTATGAGCCGTGGGGATATACGCCGCTCGAAAGTCTGGCATTCGGCGTGCCTACAATAACCACGTCGCTGGGCGGTTTCGGAAAATGGGTGAATACATATTATAAAGGTATAAACAAAAGTATCGACATCATCCCGCGCAACGACACGAACTACGACGAAGTAGTAGCCGGCGTGGTGCAGCGCATCAAAGCCATTGCCGGTACGGACGCTGCCGAAGTGCAGAAAATCAAAGCCAATGCCCGCGAAGTAGCGACCATCGCCCTTTGGGATAACCAGATTGACTATTATAAGGAAGCCGCCGCGCTGGCATTGGACAAAGTGAAAAATGAAAAAATGAAAGTTGGAGACGAAAGAGCCAAGTTTGAAGAAACCACCGAGCCGGCGGTAATCAACCCGACGCCGCCCACATGGAGCCGCGTGATGATACACAAACGAATCCCCGAAAAACTGGCGGCGTTGGACGAATTGTCAAAAAACCTGTGGTGGTGCTGGAACGACGACGCCGTTGACCTCTTCCGCTCCGTAGACGCCGGACTGTGGGAAGCCTGCGGGCACAACCCCATTGCGCTGCTCGACAAAATAACGTTCAAACGCTACCAAGAGCTGGAAAAAGACGCCGACTTTGTCGTCCGCCTGAAAACGGTGCACGACACCTTCCGAACCTACATGGACGGCAAGCAAACGATGACCGGCACGCGCGTCGCATACTTCAGCATGGAATACGGGCTGCACAGTTCCCTGAAAATATATTCGGGCGGGCTGGGCATTTTGGCAGGCGACTACCTGAAAGAAGCCAGCGACAAAGGCACGCGCATCACAGGCGTAGGGCTGCTCTACCGCTACGGATACTTCACCCAGAAACTCTCGGCGGCGGGCGACCAAGTGTCGGACTACGACGCGCAGGACTTCATGAAAATCCCCGCCACGCCGGTGTACGACAAAGAAGGGAAATGGGTTACGGCAAGCATCGCCTTCCCCGGACGAAACCTCTATGCCCGCGTATGGCGGGTAGACGTAGGGCGCATCGAACTCTACCTGCTCGACACCGATTTTGAAGACAACCTGCCCGAAGACCGCAGCATCACGTACCACCTCTACGGCGGCGACTGGGAGAACCGCCTGAAGCAGGAGCTGCTGCTCGGCGTAGTAGGCATCCGCACGCTGCGCATGTTGGGCGTCGAAGCCGACGTGTACCACTGCAACGAAGGGCACGCCGCATTCATCGGGCTGGAACGCCTGCGCGAATTTATAGCCAACGACAACCTGACGTTCCCCGAAGCCATGGAAGTGGTGCGGGCGTCGTCGCTCTTCACCACCCATACGCCCGTGGCGGCGGGGCACGACGCATTCGACGAAAACATGCTGCGCGCCTACATGTCGCACTACCCCGACCGCTTCAAAACGTCGTGGGGAAAACTCATGAGGCTCGGAAAAGTAAACGTAAAAGACCCGAACGAAAAATTCTCCATGAGCTACCTCGCCGCCAACCTGTCGCAGGAAGTGAACGGCGTGAGCTGGCTGCACGGCAAGGTGAGCCAGAATATCCTCAAAGACCTCTGGCCCGGCTACCTGCCCGAAGAACTCCACGTCAGCTACGTAACCAACGGCGTACACTACCCGACGTGGACTGCCCCCGAATGGAAAGCGATACAGGGCGAAGTATTCGGCGCAGAATTTCAAACGCACCACTACGACAAATCGTGCTTCGGCGGCATCCACCGTGTGAGCGACGACGCGATTCTCAACGTGCGCAACAAACTGCGGACGCGGCTCATCAGCTACATCAAAAACCGGCTGTCGGACGTCGTTGCCCAGACCTACTTCTCGCCGCACCAAGTAGCCGAAGTGCAAGACACGCTGCGCCCCGACGTACTCACCATCGGCTTTGCCCGCCGGTTTGCCACCTACAAGCGGGCGCACCTGCTGTTCAAAGACCTCGACCGGTTGAGCAGCATCATCAACAACCCCGAACGCCCCATCCAGTTTGTGTTTGCGGGCAAAGCGCACCCTGCCGACAAAGCGGGGCAAGACCTCATCAAGCGCGTGGTCGAAGTAGCCAAAATGCCGCAATTTATCGGTAAAATCGTATTCCTTCCCGACTACGACATCGAGCTTGCCAAGCTACTCGTGCAAGGCGTCGACGTATGGCTCAACACGCCTACCCGCCCGCTCGAAGCGTCGGGCACGAGCGGCGAAAAAGCCGTGATGAACGGCGTGATGCACTTCAGCGTACTCGACGGATGGTGGGTCGAAGGCTACAAAGCGGGCGCAGGATGGGCGCTGCCTATGGAGCAGTCGTACGACAATCCGGCGTTTCAAGACGAACTCGACGTGGAAACCATCTACGATATTCTTGAAGATGAAATTGCCCCGGCGTTCTACCGCCGCGACGGCAACGGCGTATCGCAGGAATGGTTGAGCCACATCCGCCGCACCATTGCCGACGTGGCGGCAAACTTCACCACCAACCGCATGTTGATTGATTACGAAGAGCGGTTTTATAATAAAATGGCGGCGCGCTACGCCGGTTTGGTCAAAAACGACTACGCCGAAGCGGTCGAGATTGCGGCTTGGAAGAAAAAAGTCCGCCGCGAATGGCAGCACATCGAGCTGCTGTCGTACACGCAGCCCGACAATGCGGCAAGCGCCTTCGCCTTAGGAAAAGAAGTAGAATTTTCAGCCACGCTGCTCACCGGCGCACTTGAACCCGACGACATCGGCGTGGAGCTGGTGTTTGCCGAGCAGTCGAAAAACGACGAGTACCGGATAAAGCGCGTCGTCGGGTTTACGCTCGATACGTACAGCGACGGCGAAGCCACGTACAGCGCGAAAGTCGTGCCCGAAGAACCCGGCATGTTCTTCATCGCCGCCCGTATGTACGCCTGCAACCCGCGCCTGCCCCACCGGCAAGACTTTGCGCTGGTGAAATGGCTATGATGAAAGCCCCCCAATCGCCATACGGGGGGCTTTTCTTTTTTTATTTAAAAATAATTCCTATCTTTGACCCATGAAATAAACATTTAGACCATGTACAACCGCCTACACATCCTTTTACCTGCTGCCGGAAGCCCTCCGGCAAGTAAAAGATTTTTAGGCAGGTTTTTACCCCCCCCAAGAATCTAACATACAGTAAGTTACAGCGTTTCCAAAAAATAGAAACATCCGCTTCCTACCGGCAGCGTCCGTTGCCGGAGGGCACGTTCCGGCATCCGTCCGGCGGTTTTTCCGATACGTATGGCAAACTTTCAGATGCGTATTTGGAACTTTCAAATACGTATGGCAAACTTTCAAATACGCATTTGGAACTTTCAAATACGTATGGCAAACTTTCAAATACGCATTTGGAACTTTCAAATACGTATGGCAAACTTTCAAATACGCATTTGGAACTTTC
>JAITPN010000080.1 GCA_031289415.1 Prevotellaceae bacterium
CTGTACAATATGTCAGGAGATTGCATAAATGACCGTACGGAAAAAGGCTTTGATTATTATCCTTTAGACTATAATATACCGCAATTATCTACAGGCTTGTATTTTATGGTCGTATATTCTGAAAAAGAATATCAAGCGATAGAATTGGTTATTGTAAATTAATAAAGCGTCTTTATTAGGGTTGGCATATAGTTAAAATTGTAATCTTTTGCAAAACCGAGGCACAGGGTTTTTCGTAACTTTTAATACATTTTTTTTGTTACTTATTAAAATAATCATTATATTTGTATCCGCAGAATGAAGCGTTAAACAATTAAACAAACACTTATGAACAGCGAATCTGAAAATAGTGAATTACTCCATCAATCAGAGACTTCAAAACAACAGCTTTTGGATGCGGAAGAGCAATTTGCGCATGAGGAAGAACAATTTTCAGCTGCGAAAGAACAATTCTCGTATGAAAAAGAACAATTTTCGCAGGCGGAGAAACAATTTTTAGATGCACAAAAGCAATTTTTGGATGCGGAAAAACAATTCTCGCGAGCCGAAGAAAAATTAACGCCTACGGAAAAGCGATTTTTGGACGAAAAAAAACAGTTCTCCATTGCAAAAAAACAATTTTCTAATTCAAGAAGACAATTTTGGCACGCGAAAGCACAATTTGCACACGCGAAGAAACAATTTTCGCATGCAAATGAACGATTCTCGGATGCAAAAAAACAACTTTCGAGCGTAAAAGAAACAATTTTCGGACGTGAAAGACTATTTTTTGGACGCCCATATCCCAGAAAACCGTAACCATTAATCCTGTAAAATTAATATGTCTGTCAGAACAGAACGATTATATTCCCATTCCGTTTCACGAAACTTTTAGAGGAAAAATTAAAAATAAAGAATAAATTTTATTACCTTTGTAGTTTACTATGTGTACGATTCAGAAATACGATTTTGATAAAGTCATTGACCGGCGCGGTACAGGCGCTATAAAAACCGATGCGCTGCAAGTGCGTTATGGTAATGACGGTCTGCTGCCGCTGTGGATTGCCGATATGGATTTTGAAACGCCGGAATTTATTACGGCTACGCTTAGGCAGCGGATGGAACACCCTATATTCGGTTATACACAGATTCCCGCAGGTTATTATCAGTCTATCGTACAGTGGCTTAAAGAGGTACAGCAGTGGGACGTAAATCCGCAATGGATTACCTATATTCCCGGTATAGTAACAGGGATCGGGCTTGTGTTGAATGTATTGACGGAACAAGGCGATGGCGTACTCATTCAGCCGCCTGTTTATCACATGTTCAGGCTGCTGATAGAAAATAACGGACGGCAAGTGGTTAATAATCCGCTGAAATTCATAAATGGACGTTACGAAATGGATTTCGACCATTTGGAACAAACGCTTAGTAAGCAACCCTGCAAACTGCTTATCTTGTGCAATCCTCACAATCCGGGCGGAATGGTATGGTCGCACGATACGCTTGCGAAATTGTCGGAAATATGCGAACGGCATCACGTAACCGTGGTTGCCGACGAAATTCATGCGGATATGACGCTGTACGGACATCGGCATACGCCTTATGCCGCCGTATCGGACGCTGCGGCGCGGCACAGCATCACGTTCAGCGCACCGTCGAAAACATTTAACATAGCCGGTCTTATCACTTCGTTTGCCGTAACGCCCGACGATACGCTTCGCCACCGCTTCTATTCGTGGCTTCATGCCAATGAATTGAACAGTCCGAATATTTTGTCCGCCATTGCTGCGGAAGCCGCCTACACGCACGGACACGAATGGAGGCTGCAACTGATACAGTATCTCGAAAGCAACATTGATTTTATAGACCGATATATATCCGAACATATTCCTGCTATCCGCGTGGTGAAACCGGAAGCGTCGTTCCTTGTGTGGCTTGATTGCCGCAAACTGGGATTGCCGCAATCCGCATTGATTGATTTGTTTGAACACAAAGCAGGTCTTGCATTGAACAACGGTGCAATGTTTGGCGAAGGAGGCGAAGGATTTATGCGGATAAATATAGGTACGCCGCGTAGCGTGTTGGAAATTGCCCTAAAGAAATTATTAAATAGTTTAACCTACATATAGCATATATGGAAACAAAAAAACTCAAACAAATTGCATTTGATTTGCAAACGAAAGTCAACATCGGACTTGAAAAAGAAAACACGGAAGTTCAGTGCTTGCCGTCGTACATTATTCCGAAATCTGTAGAGGATTTTGAAGGAAAAAAAGCGTTGGTGCTTGATTTGGGCGGAACGAATTATCGCGTCGCCACCGTGGAATTTAAAGGCGGGAAACCTATTATCCATCCTGAAAACGGATTTAAGATAGACCTTGCCGCCGATATGAAATCCGTCGGTTTTACGGAAGAACAGTTATATACAAAACAAAGCGACCCTATTGAAGTGCTTAAAATTGACAAAGCCACGCCGATAGGTTACTGTTTTTCGTATCCTGCCGAATCAATGACCGACGGCGACGCCAAACTCTTGCGATGGACAAAAGGCGTAAACATTAAAGAAATGGTGGGTAAGCCTATTGGGAAACCGTTCCTCGATTCTCTGAACGAGAAGAACAAAAACCGGTTTACAGGCATCAAAGTGATTAACGATACGGTAGCGAGCTTGTTCGCAGGACTTACAAAAAGCGGCTACGACGCTTACATCGGGCTGATTGTGGGAACAGGCACGAACATGGCGGCGTTTGTACGGTCTGACAAAATCGGAAAGTTAGACCCAAAACATAAATCAAAAGAAAAAATTCCGGTGAATCTCGAATCGGGTAATTTTCACCCCGAACATCTTACCATATATGATGAAATGGTGGACATCAACTCCGACAATCGCGGCGCACAACGTTTCGAAAAAGCCATTTCGGGCATGTACTTGGGCGAAATTTTCAAAAACGCCTTTCCGCTGGATGAGTTTGAAGAAAAATTCGACGCCCAAAAAGTTACCACCATGCTCAGCTATCCGGCAGCTTACAAAGATGACTATGTACGCACGGCGCGTTGGCTTTATGAACGTTCGGCGCAATTAGTTGCCGCTTCGCTCACGGGCTTAATCCTTGTATTGATTTCGCATGAACCGACGGTAAAAAAAGTGTTGCTGACGGCTGAAGGAAGTCTTTTCTGGAGTGAAAACCGCAATGGTGTAAACTACAAAGATATGGTAATGGAGAACGTCCATTCGTTATTGAAAGAATTTGGCTATGACGACGTAACCGTTGAGGTATTGAAAATGGACAATGCCAACCTTATCGGCACGGCAGTGGCTGCCTTGTCGTAAAGTGTTTACGCCTGTTTCTTGAACACGTAAATTATAGAACTGCTACGGTCGGGGCGAAACCACGCACTGCACCATGCTGCTATACCGGCGCACAATCCCCGTAACACAGGAAATTTGTGTTGCCGGTATTTTTCGCTCAGTATGGAAATGTAAAATGCGTCGAACGGCATGGGATAGCGGCGGACGCAGGTAAAGTGATGCCGCGAGCCGAAACGCACCATCGTATCGGGTGTAAAATGCCACAGATGGCGCGGCACGTCGTAGGCAGCCCAATGCGCTTGGTACTTCTGCGCATCGTACGACCGACTGTTCGGCACAGCCACTATAAGCAGACCATCGGCGGCAAGCCACTCGTGCAGTTGCTGCCACGTGTGGTTCAAGTCTTCAATATGCTCCATGACATGCCATAACGTAATGATATTAAATGTATTATAGGGAGAGGTATTTTGTTCTTTCACTTCAAGTCCGAAATGTGTACGGGCAAACGTACGCGCTGCGGCGTTCTTTTCCGTAGCTTCTACCGTCCAGCCGCGCTGCGCCATGGCATTTGCGAAATAGCCCGTCCCTGTTCCGATGTCGAGAATCCGCCCTTTTTGTTGCCGAGCCTCACGCTCCACTAAATTTACTTTTCGTCGCAACATGTAGGCGCGTACAAGGTGGTAAATTTTGTTTACCAAACCCTTGCGGCTGTCGGAGTGCGAAATGTAATCAGGCGTTTCGTAATATTTCCCGATTTCGGCGCTGCACGGCACACCTTGTGTGAAAAGAAAACCGCAATCGCCGCAACGATACAATTCAAACGCCTCGCCCGAAGCATAAAAATCGGTGCAACGCATTGCCGGAAGCAATTTTTCACCGTCGCACAGCGGACATGTTTTTATCGAAAGATTCATATTATAAAAAAATAAAATTACAAAAACAGCAATTCGGCGTAACGGATAACGGCATTTACGCTTTAAGAATTAATGCAAAAGTAAGGATTTTTTACTTTTTGTCCAATATTTTTACAAAAACTGTGGAAAATAACCGGAAAATGTGTATCTTTGCAACTCTAAAGCAATGTAAATATGGAAAGTAGAAAAGAACCGGAACATCTCATGACCGAGTATAACACACAGAGAAAGAAACTGGTAATGCCGGAATACGGACGCCACATCCAAAAGATGATTCAATACGTAACCAACATTGAAGACCGCAACAAACGGAACGAACAAATCCTTGCGCTGATTTCGGTTATGGGCGATTTGAACCCTCATTTGCGCGACGTGGAAGACTTCAAACATAAATTGTGGGATCACGTGCAGGTGATTTCAGACTTCGCCATTGACATTGATTGTCCATATCCTATTCCCTCGCGCGAATCGTTTCATGAAAAGCCGGCACGGTTGCCGCATGCTACCACCCCTGTGCGGATTATGCACTACGGACGCAATATCCAAAACATGATTGAAGCCATCGCGTTGCGCCCCGAAAGCGAAGACAACGATGAGCTGATTGTAGCATTAGGTAATTTCATGAAACGCGAATATTTGCTGTGGAATAAAGACTCGGTAACCGATGAATTTATTTTCAGAGATATGGTGGCGCTGTCGAACGGTCGCATCAAAATTAAACCCGAAATGCGGCTCGCAAACGTGCAAAACGAAGTGATACAGGAAATGAACCGTTCGACCAATTTCACCGATGTAGGCAAGAAAAAAAAGAAAAAAAAGAAAAAAAAGAAAATGACGCCCGGAGGGTCTTTTTAATTAACAGGTAAAGATGTCGGTATTTAAAGTTGAAGGTGGATGCCGCCTCAGTGGAGAACTTACGCCGCAAGGAGCGAAAAACGAAGTATTGCAGGTGTTTTGCGCTGCTTTGCTGACGTCGCAAAAGGTTACAATACACAATGTACCCGAAATTGTGGATATACTGAAGCTGCTGGAACTGCTTGGCGACTTGGGCGTAACTATTGAAAAAAAAGCACCCGGAAGCTATGCCTTTCAAGCTGCCGATATTCGCCTTGATGTATTAAAAACGCCGGTTTTCCAAAAAAAAATAGCCGCACTGCGCGGTTCTGTAATGATTATAGGACCTTTGTTGGCGCGTTTTGGGAAAGGCTATATGCCGCGTCCGGGAGGCGACAAGATAGGTCGCCGCCGATTAGATACGCACTTCGCCGGATTTCAAAAATTAGGCGCTACGTTTGACTACGACGCCGCTTCGGGATGCTATCATGTGGAAGCCAAACAACTGAAAGGCGCATATATGCTGCTCGACGAAGCATCTGTTACCGGCACGGCTAACATTATAATGGCGGCGGTGATGGCAACAGGTACGACCACGATTTATAATGCCGCCTGCGAACCTTATGTGCAGCAACTTTGCCGCATGCTTGTCCGCATGGGGGCTAAAATACAGGGCATCGGCTCAAACCTGCTGACGATTGACGGCGTGGCGTCGCTTCACGGTACGGAACACACCGTGTTGCCCGATATGATTGAAGTAGGCAGTTTCATTGGCATGGCAGCCATGATGCAAAGCGAAATACGGATAAAAAACGTGTCGTATGATGATTTGGGAATTATCCCCGAACAGTTTCGCAGGCTCGGCATCACGGTAACCCGCCAAGGCGATGATATATACGTGCCTGCCTGCCAGCACTACGAAATAGAAACGTTCATCGACGGCTCTATCATGACCATTGCCGACGCTACGTGGCCCGGCTTGACGCCCGACTTGCTGAGCGTGTTTCTTGTGGTAGCTACGCAGGCAAAAGGCACGGTGTTGATTCACCAAAAAATGTTTGAAAGCCGCCTCTTTTTTGTGGACAAACTCATTGATATGGGCGCTCAGATTATCCTCTGCGACCCGCACCGCGCTACGGTTATAGGGCATAATCACGACATACGCCTGCGCGCCGCCAAAATGAGTTCGCCCGACATACGCGCCGGCATCGCTTTGCTGATTGCCGCCATGAGCGCAAAAGGTACAAGCATTATTCATAATGTAGAACAAATTGACCGGGGATATCAGCATATAGACCAACGCCTGAATGTTCTCGGTGCAAAAATTAGTCGTATAGATGGCGAAGAATGAGAAAAATAACGGAATTAGGAATAGCGAGCTGAAAGAAGTATTGCGCTTTGTAGCTGGCGTCTTGCTGTGCGGACTGGCGGCTTATACGGTCATTGTACTTTTTTCTTATTTATTCACATGGCATTCCGACCAAAGTTTATTGCAACATCCCGAAGCGGGAAGCCCCGACACAAGCGTTGCCAACCATGGCGGAAAAATCGGCTTTTGGTGGGCGCATCTTTTAGTAGGTCATTACTTCGGACTTGCCGCGTTCTTTATTCCTTTACTGATTTTTTTAAGCGGATGTTATTTTTTGAAAATCAAATGGCTGCCTCTTTTTAAAAGCCTAATAGTATCGCTCAGCGGATTGATATTGTTTTCCGTATTTCTGGGTTTTGTATTTGGCTATACGCCGTGGAAAAGCCTTTTCGGCAACGGATTGGGCGGAGCGCATGGTTTTTGGGTTAGCCGATGGCTGGTGTCTTTGCTTGGCGCGGCGGGGACGGCATTATTGCTTGTTTTCTTGCTGCTGCTGTGGGGAATTTTGATTAATAAACGCTTTATTCATTTCCTCAAAAAACTTGTACGCCGTATTTTTACAAAAAAGAAAAAAGAAGTTGCCATACCGGAAGAAGAACACGGAAACGATACGCCCGACGAGCAGCCTAATGACGCGCCCGACGACGATGTGGACGACGGCGATGAAGACGATGTGCCGTTTGAAGTGAAAATAGAAGAAGAAGAACAACCCGAAACGGAAGCAGACGAGGATGCCGAAGACGACGAACCCGCGCCTACTCCGGTAGTCGTAGTAAATCCACCGGCAGGCGAGGATGCCGGCGAAGAAATTCCGGCAGAAGAATTTTCGCCGTTCGACCCTACGCTTGACCTTCCGGGGTACAAACGCCCGACGCTTGATTTGCTCGACGACCATAAGTCAAACACCATTAAAGTGAACGACGCCGAGTTGGAAAGGAATAAAAATAAAATCGTAAAAACACTCAACGATTATAAAATAGGCATTGAAAAAATCATTGCCACCATCGGTCCTACGGTTACGTTATATGAAATTGTACCCAAAGCAGGCGTACGCATTGCTTCCATCAAACGGCTCGAAGACGACATTGCGCTGAGCCTTGCCGCGATTGGCGTGCGCATCATTGCGCCGATACCGGGGAAAGGTACGGTAGGGATTGAAGTTCCGAACGAACATCCCGAAACCGTATCCATGCTTTCGGTGATACGTTCCTCGAAATTTCAGGAAGCCAAATACGACTTGCCTGTCGTGCTGGGCAAAACCATTTCGAACGAAACGCATGTATTCGATTTGGCAAAAATGCCGCACCTGTTGGTAGCAGGCGCTACGGGACAAGGCAAGTCCGTAGGGCTGAACGCCATTCTCACCTCCCTGCTGTACCGCAAACATCCGGCGGAGCTGAAACTGGTGTTGGTTGACCCGAAAAAAGTAGAACTTACGTTGTATGCAAAAATCGAGCGCCATTTCCTCGCCAAGCTGCCCGACGCCGACGAGGCGATTATCACCGACACCCAAAAAGTGGTGTACACCCTCAAGTCGCTGTGCAAAGAAATGGACGAACGCTACGACTTGCTTAAAATGGCGCAAGTGCGCAATCTGAGGGAATATAACGAAAAATTTGTCAACCGGCGGTTAAACCCTGTGAAAGGGCATCGCTACATGCCGTTCATCGTGGTGGTGATTGACGAATTTGCCGACTTGCTCATGACCGCAGGGCGCGAAGTGGAAGACCCGATAGCCCGCCTTGCCCAATTAGCGCGGGCGGTGGGCATACACCTCGTAATCGCCACGCAACGCCCTACGACCAACATCATCACAGGGCTTATCAAAGCGAACTTTCCGGCGCGCATCGCGTTTCGCGTCATTTCGAGCATCGACTCGCGCACGATACTCGACAGCACCGGCGCGAACCAGCTCATCGGGCGCGGCGACATGCTCGTGTCTGCCAACAACGAGATGATTCGCGTACAATGCGCCTTTGTCGATACGCCCGAAGTGGAGCGGATATGCGAATTTATCGGGTCGCAACGCGGCTACGAACATGCGTTCTACCTGCCCGAATACACAGGCGAAGAAAGCGGCGACGGCAACGGCTCAACCGACATTGATTTGAGCCATCGCGATAAAATGTTTGAAGAAGCGGCGCGCGTAGTAGTACAACATCAGCAAGGCTCTACGTCGCTCATTCAGCGCAAGCTGAACCTTGGATACAACCGCGCAGGGCGCATCATGGATCAGCTCGAAGCGGCGGGCATCGTAGGCGCTTTTGAAGGAAGCAAAGCGCGGCAGGTGCTCATCTCGGACTTCGACACGCTGGACAGGAAACTGAAAACAATGAATGACGATTAAAGCCCCCTCTAAAGTGGGTAAGAAATTAAATAAGGAAACAACAGTAAACAATTCAACATGGAAAAAGAACTGACAGCAGGAACGCAAGTAGAGCACGACCGCTATGGCACGGGCTTCGTCTATCGCGCATCGCTCACGACCTACGAAATCATCTTTGAACGCGGCGGCAAAATGTCGTTCCCCAAAACTACGGCAATGACCGAAATGGAAGTTACGAACGAAGCACCCGCGCCCGACGGCGAAAAGCAACTGTCGCTTGCCGAAGTAGAACAAGCGCTCAGCTACATTCTCGACAAATACAACGGACTGGAACACGAAGTGGAAATGGGCGAACGCTGGCACGGCGGCACCCTCGTCATCCAACCCGCCAACGACACGCAGCCGAAAGAAATTCCGGTAGAAATATTTTTCCACAAAATCGTGATGGTACGCGACCGCCTGCGGGTGCTCGAACAAAACATCAACAGCCATAAAAAACTGACGGACGAAGACAAAGTAGAACTGCAACAGTACATCTCGCGCATCTACGGAAGCCTCACGACCTTCAACGTCCTTTTCAAAGAAAAAAACGACTGCTTCGTGGGCACAGGTAGCAATTGACGCTGCATGGAACAGGAACTCCCCTCAAAACTCCTACACACCGCCGTGGACGAGCTGTCGCGCTTGCCGGGCATAGGGCGTAAAACCGCCCTGCGGCTCGCCCTGCACCTCATGAAACAGCCCGCCGACGACGTCGAACGCTTCAGCCGCGCGTTTACCGCCATGCGCAACGAAATCAAACGCTGCCGCGAATGTGGCGTACTCTCCGACGCCGACCGCTGCTCGATATGCGCCAACCCGCGCCGCAACCGAGCCGTAGTGTGCGTCGTAGAAAGCATCCGCGAAGTGCTCAGCATCGAAAATACGCAGCAATTCAACGGACTCTACCACGTACTCGGAGGCATCATCTCGCCCATGGACGGCGTCAGCCCCAACGACCTGCTCATCGACGCGCTGATTGAGCGCGTCAGCCGGGGCGAAATCACCGAAGTCATCCTCGCCCTCAGCACCACGATGGAGGGCGAAACCACCTGCTACTACCTCTACAAAAAACTCAGCCCGTACCCCCTGCTGATTACCACCATCGCACGAGGCGTAGGTTTCGGCGACGAACTCGAATATACCGACGAACTCACACTCGGACGTTCTATCAAAAACAGACAACCGTTGGTGATGAACGGTTGAGTTGTTGAATCGTTGAATTGTTTCGCAGCCCCTCCCCGCTTGCACGGATGTATAATCCGCACGCGGCTTAGCAAAAAAGATAGCTTTTGTGATATGAACATATTAAAAAAACGCGCGGATTTGCAAATCCGCGCGTTCAGCATGTATAAATTTAAAAAATATTTTATTCTCTTTCAATCATCGCATACCGAATATTGTGCATCGGTAAGATACCACTGTCCGTCGATTTTTTTGAATACCGCAGTCAAAAAAACATCTTCTATATTAGTCTGGTAGTTGTACTCGTTATCCGACTGTTTGTAAACATCTCCTTCATAATTAAAAGCCCCGCTTAACTTGGATTTCCAATTATTTTTTGTAACTCCTATCGACTTCAAAGGAAATTTTACGTGCGCCAATTGAAAATCCTTGTCCGCGATAAACTTTTGAATAAAATTGGGAAAGTTAGCATATTCGATAAAGTCGTTCCTCGCGTTGTTAATTCTTCTCATAGACGAAAACGATATTACTGCTGTTAGCACTGCCGCCGCCACAATCAGAACTATCGGATTTTTGTGCAGTTCGGGCATTTTCCATTTCAAGGTATTGCCTGCTTTCAGCCACTTAATAATATCATAAATGGCTATTCCCAATACCGGCAGAGAAAAAGAAAAGATGACGACGAACAACCTCGAAACACTCGCGGCAATAGCGATGGCAACCAGCGCAAGCCCCCACCATTTAACCGTCGGGTGATTGCGTATTGCCTGCACAATAACTGCGATTACTAATAGAAATGCTACAAAGCCAGACATAACTGAATGAATTCCGATAGACATACCAAGCCCAAGTGAAGGAATGATGTAGAGCAGTTTGAGCAGGACTTGCGGACG
>JAITPN010000081.1 GCA_031289415.1 Prevotellaceae bacterium
CTGTACAATATGTCAGGAGATTGCATAAATGACCGTACGGAAAAAGGCTTTGATTATTATCCTTTAGACTATAATATACCGCAATTATCTACAGGCTTGTATTTTATGGTCGTATATTCGGAAAAAGAATATCAAGCGATAGAATTGGTTATTGTAAATTAATGAAGCGTCTTTATTAGGGTTGGCATATAGTTAAAATTGTAATCTTTTGCAAAACCGAGGCACAGAGGTTTCTTAAAAAAAATGCCACAAAATTTGTTGGTTTCAATTTTTTGTAGTATTATTGTATCTTATTTCTAATGATGTACCGATTATTTATAATAATATTAGTGGTTCTGTCCGGTATAAACACACGGTTATCGGCGCAAAATCAATGTCAGTTTGAGGGCAATATGATAGACGTTGTGTCGGTGGAAGGTACTGTGGATAACATGTACACGGAGATTAGATGGAATAAACCTTCTTCTGTTTCGAGTAAAGATTTGGGATATGTGATTCATGAATATGTAGGACCTTTTAGCGGTTGCTACACGCCGCTTGATACGATATTCGGCATGAATAACACAATTTATACGCATAACGGCTACAGCTCCGGTGGATATGGCGTAACGGTTTTCGACAGCAGCGGTATCTCATCCACCTTTCCGCGTTATCATAAACCGCCGGAAATTACGGAAATACGATACGATACGTGTGATTTTACCGTACATATTTCGTGGACTCGATATGTAGGCTGGGAAGAAGGAGCGGATTATTACAGCGTATATACGGTTACGCCTTATCTAATGACGGGATATACACCGGAGAATGACACTTCATTTTCGTTTGCATGGGAGCCTAATACCTATTTTTACGTGCAGGCGGATACAAAAGACCTCTCGTCCAACAGCCGGTCAAAGCGATATATGTTGTCAGATTCCGTTTTTTCGTCACGATACGATACTATCCGGCTCATGCGTATAGAGCAGCAGTCGGACGGAAAGGCGGCGTTGCATTTCGCGATTAACACCACTACTGAAATTTCGGCGTTTCACATACAACGCGCCGCCGCCAAAGCCGATTTTGAAACCATATATTCCTTTACCGACAAAACCCAAAATACTTACGTGGATAATACCGCTACGGAAGCGTATCAATATCGTGTGATAGCTATGAATTACTGTGGAAATATAATCTGCATCAGCGACACGTTGCAGAATTTTATACTTAGCATGACGCCGGAAGATAATAAGTGGAAATTGCAATGGTCGCCGAGGTTTACAGGCAGTCGTTATACTTTTTCGCTGCAACGCACCAAGCCGGGCAGCGAGGACGTGAACGTTACGGGGAATACCGCTATTGACGCCATCTCCGATATGAGCGCCGAGTCAAGTCTGGAATATTGTTACCGCCTCGAAGCTCTTACGCCGCGCGGCAGCATCAGCGTGAGCAGCGTATGTGATTTTTATATCCCTATTATTGCTATGCCCGATGCGATTGATCCGTTTGGCAATGTAAAAAATGTCAAAACAGGTAGAAGGCGCAACCAATTTGCGCCCCTTATTAATGCACATCCGGCTACCTATAAATACAGGCTCAGCATCGTGAACCGCAACGGCGCAAAAATAGCCGACATAGAAAAAGCGTTCGGCAGCAACCTGCAAACGGATTTTTGGGACGGACGGTTCGGCAATGGCGACGCCGTGCCTGAAGACGTATATATATATAACCTCGAAGTCGAATTTCAAGGCGGACATAAAGAAATCCGCACAGGCTCGGTAGTAGTGATTTATCAATAAATGCGTATGAACGAAGAAGAAGATAAAAAAATCATTCAGCAGGCTTTTGACGAGCTATGGGCGTTGTCAATCGACCGTTTGAAGAATGAAGAGGAACGGCAGGGCGTACGTTTGGCGTTTCACATTGCCAAAACGGCTCATCACGGCATGCGCCGCCGTTCAGGAGAACCTTATATCATGCACCCCATTGCGGTGGCGCGCATTGTGGTTGAAGACATCGGGCTGGCTTATAAGTCGATTGTGGCGTCGCTGCTGCACGACGTGGTGGAAGATACGCCCTACACGCTCGACGAAGTCCGCAACACGTTTGGCGCAAAAGTAGCTTCCATCGTGGATGGGCTGACGAAAGTGGAAGGCATTTTCGATAAAAGCACATCGCTGCAAGCCGAAAATTTTAAACGCATCTTGCGGACGATGAACGACGACATACGTGTAATCCTCATCAAACTTGCCGACCGCCTGCACAACATGCGAACCATTGATTCCATGCCCGAACGAAAACGTATGAAAGTGGTGGGCGAAACCATGTATTTCTTTGTTCCGCTGGCTAACAGGCTCGGATTATATAATATAAAAACCGAACTTGAAAACATCTCGCTGAAAATTTCAGAGCCTGACAAATATTATGAAATTAAACAAAAATTAGACGCAAGCGCTGCCGACCGTCTTGCCTACATCGACCGTTTTGTGCAGCCGTTGAAAGAAAAGCTCAGCGCCGCAGGCATCCGTTGCGAAATCACAGGGCAAACCAAGTCCGTATATTCCGTATGGAAAAAAATGAATGCGCAAAACGTGCCGTTTGAAGAAATATATGACATCTTTGCCGTACACATCATCTTTGACATGCAAACAGGCAAAAACGAACGCGCACAATGTTGGGAAATATACCAACTGATTACCGACATCTACCGTTCGCGCACCGACCTCCTGCGCGACTGGTCGGAAACCCCGAAGCTCAACGGATACGAAGCCCTGCACTGCACCCTTATCGGACAGCTGGGCAGCTGGGTTGACGTGCAGATACGCTCCGTACGCATGGACGAAATTGCGCAACGCGGCGTCGTAGCCCATTGGAAATATAAAGACGCCACGACGCAAGACAGCGAGTTGGACAAATGGCTGCAGCAGGTGAAAGAAATGTTTGAATCGCCCGACAACAACACCCTTGAATTTCTTGAATACTTCCGCCACGGGATGCTCGACAGCGAAGTCTATATCTATACCCCGAAAGGAGAAGCCAAAGCCCTGCCCAAAGGCGCTACCGTGCTCGACTTTGCTTACTACGTGCATACCGCCATCGGCAACAAAGCCATCGCCGGAAAAGTAAACCACAAGCTTGAACCGTTGAACTACGTGCTGCATGGCGGCGACCAAGTAGAGGTCATTACCGCCGAAACTCAACGTCCGCAAGGCAACTGGCTGCACATCGCCGTAACGCCGAAAGCCAAGATGCAAATCAAAGACGCTTTAAAATCCGAGATACAAAGCCTCCAGCAACTCGGACTGTCCATGCTCGACGAGCATCTTAAAGCCCAAGGCATAGCCGAACCGGTACGCCTGTTTAAAAAATTAGTGAAAATCTACAGCCTGAACAACAAATACGAATTGTTCGTCAAAATAGGAGCGGGGCAAATCGACCTTTCGGACGTTGATGCGAAACTGCAATACGATACCGCAAAAAAACCGGTACGCTACTGGGGGCTTCAGTTTATCCTCGGCGGCGACAAACAGAAAACCGTAGCCGCTACGCCTGTCGATAAAAAAGCGCCCTACCTGCTCGAAGAAAACGTGGCTGACAATACCCTCTCGTACCTCATCGCGCCATGCTGCGAGCCGATCCCCGGCGACGACATCACAGGCTTCCTTGACGAGAACGGAAAAGTTACGATACACAAGAAAAAATGCCCCATCGCCTACCAGCTTGCCGCGCAGCATGGCGACCGCATCGTGCAGGCGCAATGGCGCAAACACGTTGCCGTATCATCGCTCGCACACCTTGAATTGCGCGGCGTTGACCGCCTCGGCGTGCTCAACGACATCACCCACGTGATTACCGTAGAACTCAACGTGAATATCCGACGGATTAACCTCGAAGCGCACGACGGGATTTTTGAATGTCATATTGACATTTATGTGCACGATACCAACAATCTTGACGACCTTATTGAAAAAATGCGAAAGATAAAAGGTATTGAAAGTATTCGGCGGAAAGAAGCATAGCCGGCGATCGTAATATATTGGAATGATTTATAGTAAATATAATAAAGTATGAAAAAAACAATTGCCTTAGTGGCACACGACAACCGTAAACGCGACATGATGGAATGGGTGGCGTTCAACAGCGAAATTCTGCATCACTACCATTTGGTATGCACCGGAACAACCGGAAAACTGATTGAAAAAGTACTGCACGAGCAGCTGCGCAAACACATTCCGCTCACGTTGCTGAAATCAGGTCCCTTGGGCGGCGACCAGCAGCTGGGAGCGCTCATCGCCGAAGGCAAAATCGACTTGGTCATTTTCCTTTGGGATCCGATGCAGCCGCAGCCGCACGATGTAGACGTGAAAGCCCTGCTCCGTATTTCGAGCCTATATAATATCCCCACCGCCTGCAACCGCGCTACGGCTGATTATATCATCTCGTCGCCGCTTCTCAGCAGCTCCGACTACAAGCCTATCTTGCGGGATTTTACGGAATATCTGACGCGCCCCCTCGATTTTAACCGTGTAACGGTATAGCTGTTGTTTTTTTTGAAAAATACCAACAATGTGGTATTGCAAGCCTTGCGAAGGATGCCTAACTTTGCAGCGTTCAATGATGAATAAAGATAACAATGAAACAACTCAACAGTTCAACAATTAAATAGTAAAAATATGGCAACAGAAAATTTAAAATTTGAAACCCTGCAAGTGCACGCAGGTCAGGAAGTGGAAAAAACAACCCACGCCCGCGCTTTACCTATTTACCAAACATCTTCGTATGTGTTTGAAGACGCCAAAGACGGCGCCGACCTTTTCGGTTTGCGCAAGTTCGGCAACATTTACACCCGTTTGCAAAACCCGACGACCGACGTGTTTGAAAAACGCGTGGCGGCGCTCGAAGGCGGCGTAACAGGACTGGCTACCTCCACGGGGCAGTCGGCGCAGTTTATTGCATTGAACAATATTCTGCAGGTTGGCGATAATTTTGTAACGACGTCGCATCTGTACGGCGGCACGTACAACCAGTTTAAATCGCAGTTCAAACGCCTCGGCGTCGAAGCGCGGTTTACGCCGGACGACGAACCGGCGTCGTTCGAAAAGCTGATCGACGGCAACACCAAAGCGCTATATATAGAAACCATCGGCAATCCCGAAGTGAACATTCCCGACTTTGACGCCATCGCCGCCGTGGCTGCCAAGTACGACATTCCCCTGATTGTCGATAATACGTTCGGCGCAGGCGGCGCGCTGTTCCGCCCTATCGAACACGGAGCCGCCGTAGTCGTAGAGTCGGCTACCAAATGGATTGGCGGGCACGGCACGTCGCTGGGCGGCGTCATCGTCGACAGCGGTAAATTCAATTGGGGTAACGGCAAATTCCCCGCCTTCACGCAACCCTCCGACAGCTACCACGGGCTTGTGTTTTGGGATGTCTTCGGCACAAACGGTCCTTTCGGTAACATTGCGTTCAACACCCGCGCCCGCGTCGAAGGGCTGCGCGACTGGGGGAACACCATCAGTCCGTTCAACTCGTTCCTGCTGGTGTTGGGCTTGGAAACGCTGTCGCTGCGTGTCGAACGCCACGTGCAGAATACGCAGGCATTAGCCGAATGGCTCGAACAAAATCCGAAAGTGGAATACGTCAATTACCCCGGCTTGAAAAGCAGTAAATACCATGCGCTGGCTACAAAATATTTCCCGAAAGGACCGGGCGCCGTGCTCACGTTTAAAGTAAAAGGCGATCCGGCAAACGCCGACAAAGTGATTGACAACGTGAAATTGCTTAGCCATCTGGCAAACGTAGGCGACGCCAAAAGCCTGATTATCCATCCGGCGGCTACGACCCACGAACAGTTGTCGCCCGAAGACCAGAAAGCCTCAGGCGTAGAGCCGGGGTTGATACGCATATCGGTAGGTATCGAACACATTGACGACATCAAAGCCGATATTCAGCAGGCTTTGGATAAAATTTAAGATTTTTTTTATATACATACTTGTACTTGTTTGGGCAGCGCGCTGCTGCCTGTTTTGAGGAGAAGCTGTCCACGTTTTAGGGGACGGCTTTTCTGTTTAAAGCGAAGAGAGTGAAGAGTTAGGTGTGAAGAGTTAAGTGTGAAGCGTTAAGAGTTAAGAGTGATGAGTTAAGCGTGAAGAGTTAAGTGTGAAGCGTTACGAGTTAAGTGAAAAAGATGACGATAAAAACACTTCACGCTTTACGCTTCACACATCACTTTTTTCGAGCGACAAAACACTTCACGCTTTACGCTTCACACATCACTGTTTTCGAGCGACAAAACACTTCACGCTTTACGCTTCACACATCACTTTTTTCTAGCGACAAAACA
>JAITPN010000091.1 GCA_031289415.1 Prevotellaceae bacterium
AATTTGTCATTTAACCTTTTTATAAAATTAAAATCCAAATACGAGCCATAAACCAACACCTTCCACAACCAATCATATTTTTTCAATCTGTCCTGTTGCACGGTTTGAATATCGTGCCGATAAATAGAAAATATTTTGAACATTGAAAAGAAACGGCTTGGCTTTAATGCAATGTGTTCAATTATATTTGTGTCTGTGCTACTTCCGCTTGCAAATCTAAAAAACAAAACACAAGCTGGCGCAACCGCTTTGTCGCTTAAACTGTCAAAAACTTCTCGCCTGACAGGTGCTAATTCAAAAACCCTTTCAATTAAATAATTATGTAAAAAATATTTTCTAAAATTTTTGCTCTGTAAATTGTATAATACTTTACTTGTAACAATCAAAGCACATTTCGTATTTTTGGCACAAAAATCACTGCTACGAAGTAAAAATGCCTGTGCAATTTCCTTATTGCCTATATCTATTGAAATATCCTGCTGATTTTCTTTTTTTCTTCTTTCATCAATGTATTTAACATACAGAGGTTTTTCTATTTCGTTCTTTCCACGAAACCACGGCGGATTACCTACAATGTAATCGAATTTAATGTCCTCAAAAATAGCATTAAATTTTGCCTCTTTGTCAAAAAAATCAGCGCAAAAGAAATTTGTGTCTTTCAGCTTTGGAAATTTAAAGTCGGCTATTTCCGGCGGTTTCATATAATCCAACAGGGTAATATAAATTGAAAAAATAGACACCTGTATTGCACTTTCGTCTTTGTCTATCCCATAGATATTGTTTTGTGCAATATCTTTTATGCCGTTTTTGAATTTTTCTCTGTCTTCGGGGGCATTTTCTTTGTATTTTTCAATCATTTTTCGCAATGTTTCCACAAGAAAAACGCCAGACCCGCAAGCGGGGTCTAATACTTTGCAGTTATATATTTGATTATCGGATATAAATCTTTCTATCGTTTCTGACAATATATAATCTACTAAAAATAGAGGTGTATAGTATGCACCCTGTTTTGCTTGATTTTTACTTCCAATAAAATACTCATAAACATTGCTAATAAATTCAATGGGAATAATTGAAAAATCATACAAATCAAAAAAGGATTGTTGCCCTGTCGCAATTTCCTGACTTTTCAGCAATTTTATTAAGATAGAATATGCTCCTTTTGGTACTTCTTGATATTCTGCATCTTCTAAACGAAATAAATCACCATTGAAACCAACATCTTTATCTGCCAAAGTATTGAAAAATTGTTTGGCGCGGTCCGGCTGTTGAAGGATGTTGCAAAATTCTTCATTTGTTCGTTCTTTTGATTCTTTATCAAAATATATTTTGACCTTTCTATCAATCAAATAGCGAACAAAAATTATTTTGCCCAACAGTGCGTTGGCAATTTTTACGTATCGTTTTTTTGTTTCTTCATCGTTTTTGTCTATTGATGGAAATTGCTTTATAACCTGTTCTCTTGCAGCACCGATATTGTCCAACAGTTTATAATCTACTCTGTTTTTGTAATTTAATTCTTTTTCGTATGTTTCCCAAGTTTTACCTGTAACTAATTGGAAATATGAAAAATCGGTCAATCTTTCATCGCCTAATTTTTCTAATGTGTTTTTATTTGCAAGTAAATTGAATCCATTATATATTTCAACACTGTTATTATTTACAACGATAATAACAGGTACTTCATTGATATTCCATATTTTTTTGTGCAAATCATTGTCTATTTGACGTACAAAAAATAAAATCAATGGCTTATTGTCAAAACAGAAAAAGGCATCAGGATTGATTTGTTCCAAACACCGTTCCACGCGACTTGACAAGTGTAAATCTGTTTTCCATTTCGTTTCATTGGTATAATATAATCCGTTTGCTGTATCAATACCTAATGTTTGTAATATTTTATTTAGAGTATTCATATTATAGCCTCCTTTTTCTTCTCAAACACACAATCCAAATGCCACTCCAAAAACTGCTTGTTCGGTAAATACTTCTGTGGCATTTGTAATTTCACTTTTTCTATCGGCGCAAAATATTTCACGAAATAATCCTTTGCCCTGTTTCTGTTCAGATTAGCAGATAAAATAACTTCGTATTTTTCATTTATTCCAATTAGCCCTTTATCAAATGCTTTATCATACAAAGCTGACAGGCAAATACCATTTTCCGGATTTAACCGTTCCTGTTCGTTGGCTGCCCACGGAATGATATGACTTGCAAACAGCAAATCGGGAACATCAATTCCTGTTATCGCGCATTGCTTGTTATAGTTTGCCAAAACAATTTGGCGGAAAACATTCTGATTGATACGGGTTTTGACTTCACGCAGTTTCGTTTCACCTTTCAGGTCTTTTATGTCAAACAGCAATTCATTAAACTTTGTTTCAATGGTTTGATTTTGTTTTTCTGCTAAAATTCTTTCACTTTCAAAAACCAATGTCTCGCGATTATTTGCAAACTCGTCCCAAATCGGCTGGCACTGTTTCAACCCGCCAACCATTCCTTTCACGCCTCTGTTTTGGTGGTAAGGGTCGCACGAAGCAAAATTTACCAATCGCAGCGTAACGGAATTAACCGGCCGCCCCATCAGGTTGGCAAGTTCTATGATTTCCGGCGTTTTCTTGTGCATTTTGCCAAACGGCAGTTTCATATACAGATTGAACGCCAAAATCATTTCTTCGCGTGTCCACAAATTGCCTCTCATACAACCACCTTTTCAAATTCGCCAATAGTCATATTCAGGCGTTCAATCTGCGCACTGTACCATTCGTGTTTTGAATACACTTTTGGCGGTATAATTTCATCGTTGCAGTTGCGGAAAGTCATTGAGCAAATTTCTTTTACCGCTTTTTCGGAAAACTGCATCGGGAATCGCTTATTTTCAACAATTACAACACCTTTATCATCCGTTCCAACTGTTAATGCACCGACTTCTACAATGAAAGGCGTGTATTCAAGAGAGCGAATACTGATTGCATCAATGTAATCTTTCAATCGTTGTTCTAATTCCTTTATCGTTTCTTTAATATTCATATTTCCAGTTTTTTAAGCGGCTAATTTAACAGTGTTACCAATTTGTTTGAACGCAGCACTGCGACTGCCCTCAAAATAGTAATCATCGGGAAAGGATTGTATTCGTGCGGCTTCGCGAATAGTAATAGAGCGCACATTGTCAAGGGTTGGGTTTAAGGTCGGATAAATGTAATAATGACCGTCCATTGCAATATGAGCAACAACTGTATGGCAACAACCATAAGGGTCAACTACATTAAATCGATTTAGAAAAGTTTCCTTGTTTTTGTGGTGCTGCAATCGGAACGGAATTTTTGAGTAATCAATTCTTTTGCGTTCGTTCAACCACATTTCAACAGCCATTCTGTAAATTTCGCGGTCGTTTTCGTTGTTTGGGCGGGCAATATGCTGTGTTGTAAAATCAAATGTACTGTTACGAATCTTTGATTTTTTCAGATATTCCATTTCAGAAAGTGGCTTTGTGTATAATATTGGTTTACACAATTCGCCTTCGCCCGATTTCAATTCCGGCAAATCGGCAAACAAATCTTTCAATATCTCGTATTTGTTCTCTTTCTTTTTTAATTCAGGATAATGAAATGTAGTTGGGTTGCCGTTTTCGTCTTCAATTTTCCATCCCACAATAATAACACGCTGACGGTTTTGCAATACACCGTGTTCTGAGGCTGTTTGAATTTTTAACTCCATTTTATACCCTGCCTGTTCTACCAAGCGGGTAAGGTCTTTCAACGGCTCACCATTTTTGGCGGTGCGTATGCCTAATACATTTTCAAAGACAAACATTTTCGGTTGGTAGCGTTCCAAAAACTTGACATAGTATTTATATAACTCGTTGCGCGGGTCGTCTTCAATGGCTTTGCCCATTCTTGCCCTGCCCGCAACAGAATACGCCTGACAAGGCGGACCGCCCACTATAATATCAATTTTTTTGTTACCTGTCAGAGTATCAAGATTTTCAAAAAGTCCCGAAATAGTTTTTTTACCAATTTCGGACTGAATAACAGTATTTATTACTTCCTGCGGAACTTGCGCCCAAAGTTTGCTGCCATTTTCTTTTTCCTGCTTTTCGTGAAGGTATTCTTTGTAAACGGATAATTTATTTTGACTTTTCAACCAATGAAAAGCCGCGCGAGTTTTGAGGGTGTCGCAAGCATAATTATTCATTTCGATATGCGCCAAAGGCGTATAACCCGCCCGAATAAAGCCTTCGGACAAGCCACCCGCACCTGCAAAGAGGTCTATGAAATTTAATGTACACACCATATCCAAATTACTAAAATTTTGCTTTGCAAAATTACAAATTTTCCTGTAAATCACTCCCTTTTCAACCATTTTTCTTCAAATTCTTTTGTCACATCCACAATTTGCCGATTGATTGCCACCAATTCCCGCGTTGCCTTTTCCAACTTGTAAAGCATTGCAAGTGCCATTTTCTCCGTAAAAACAGTTTTCAGATGTTTTACTACTTGATTGTAATTCACACCTATCGCGCGGAATTGGGAGTAGAAATTTGTCAGGCGCATGTAGTATTCCATCGCTGCCGTATCCAATTTCACATATTTGATTTCTTTCTTTTTCAAAAGTTTTCCCTTCCGAAGGGAAAACAAAATTCTAAAAGATTTTCGTTTCATTTTACACACTGTTTAAAGATTTTTAATCGAACCAAATTACTTGTTTTCTTTTAAAATCACGTTGTGCAAAATATTGAAGATTAGCGAATTAAAATCAAAATTGTGGGATTTTTCTGGAAAATCCAATTACCCACTAAATTGCCACTGAAAACTTGCTCAAAGCCACTGTTTTTTGCGCTGCTTTAAAACGACAAAGTCCCTGAAATCTGTTTAATTTCAAGGACTTGCCTGATTTTTCATTTTACTGTTGTGGTCCCACTTGGGCTTGAACCAAGGACCCCCTGATTATGAGTCAGATGCTCTAACCAACTGAGCTATGGGACCTGATCTCGACAGGTATCGTCCGAAACCGGTGCAAAGATAGTAAAAAGAATGGAACCGGTGCACATCCCCTCCTGTTTTTTTCTCGTCCGCCGGGCTTGCCACGGTTTTTTTTGTCCCGTTCGGAACTTCTTGCTACCTTTGCGCGGAGTAACGCTGCGGTCTTCGCGCCTCAAAAGAAAATCGGACATGACAGAACTACTACGTATAGACGTTAAACAGGCATTATACAACAAGTCGCCGAGACTGGCGTCAAAAATCCCTGCATTCCTGATTCGTTATCTTTGCCGCATCGTCCACCAGGACGAGTTGAACGGGATAATCGAACGCTACCGGGACATGCAGGGCATCGCTTTCATGCAAGCGCTCGTGAGCGAGTTCGGACTGACGCTCGAACTGCACGGCGAGGAAAACCTGCCCGACGGCGGACAGTACATCTTCGCCTCCAACCATCCGCTGGGAGGGCTGGACGGCATTTGCCTCGCCGCAACGCTTGGCCGGCGATACAATTCGGCAGTCCGCTACCTCGTGAACGATCTGCTGATGTTTATCCCCAATCTGCAATCCATCTTTGTTCCCATCAACAAGCACGGCGCGCACGACCGGAACGCCGCGGCAAAGATCGAAGACATCTTTCGCTCCGACAATCAGGTGATCACTTTTCCGGCAGGACTTTGCTCGCGAAAGATAAACGGGCGAATATACGACCTCCCGTGGAAAAAATCATTTATCCAGAAGGCAATAGCACACCGTCGAGACGTTATCCCCGTGTATTTCGACGGACGCAATTCCACTTTTTTTTACCGCCTGGCAAATATTCGCAAGCGTTTATGCGTCAAATTGAATATCGAAATGCTATATTTGCCGGACGAAATGTTCAGGAACAGAAATCAGACGTTCAGGATCTATTTCGGAACGCCCATTCCGTGGCAAACATTTGACAGGACAAGGAAGCCCTCCGAGTGGGCGGAATGGGTAAAGAAAAGAGTATATTTACTAAATGAGTATTGAACAATTATGCAGGACATTATCCAGCCGGTCGGGCGCGAAGCGCTTATAAAGGAACTTGTACCGGAGAAAAGACTTAGGAAAACAAACAAGTCCGACAATGAAATCTATATCGTGACGGCACAGGATTCTCCACACGTGATGCGCGAAATCGGCCGCCTGCGCGAAATCGCCTTCCGGTATTACGGAGGCGGGACAGGCCTTTCCGTCGACATCGATTCGTTTGACACGATGGAGAATGCTTACCGGCAGCTCATCGTGTGGAACCCGCGCGAAGGGGAAATCCTGGGCGGCTACCGCTTCCTCTGCGGCGCGGACGTGCGCTTCGGCAGCGACGGAAAACCGCTCCTCGCGACGGCGCACCTGTTCAATTTCACCGACCGCTTCCTGACGGACTACCTGCCCTATACCGTCGAACTGGGACGCTCGTTCGTTTCGGTAGACTACCAGGCTACGCTCAGCTCCTCCAAAAGCATTTTCATACTCGACAACCTCTGGGACGGGCTGGGCGCGCTCACGGTGGTCGACCCGGCATTGAAGTATTTCTACGGCAAAGTGACGATGTACGACACGTACAACACCGAGGCGCGCGACATGATCCTGTATTTCCTCAACCGACACTTCCCCGATACCGAGGGGCTGATCGAACCGATCCACCCACTCCGAACCGGCGCCGACCCGGAAACCCTGCGCCGCCTGTTCTGCCACGAGAATTTCAAGGACGATTACCGGATACTGAACCAGGAAGTGCGCAAGCTCGGCATCAACGTCCCGCCGTTAGTCAACGCCTACATGAACCTTTCGCCCAGGATGCGCGTGTTCGGGACGGCCATCAACCACGAATTTGGAAACGTGGAAGAAACGGGCATCCTCATCGCCATCAGCGAGATTCTGGAGGAAAAGAAAAAGCGGCACATCGAAACCTACCTCCAGGAACTGAACAAAGCCGAGCAGCGCCGGTAAAGACGCCCCGCCCGCCCCCACACTCACACTGACCCCCGAACCGGACATGCCCGGAGCGATTTCAGGTGTACCCTAAGCAGTTTAAGGTATACCCGGAGCGGTAGAAAACATGTACGGAGTTAAGAATGCAGAATTAAAAATTGAGAATTGTGGGCAACTGCCGTCATTGCGAGGCACGAAGCAGTCGCCGTGGAACCGTGCGGCTGTGTCGCCCCCAATCGCTCCGCTTCATTGGGGGTTATTCACATCGAACACTTCGTGTTCCGTCGTATTGGGATTCGCGCTGCTGCCAAAAGCAAACTGCAAGGCGGGGCATCGCAATCGCGAGTAACCCTAACAGGGATTAGAGAATTAAGAGTTAAGAATTATGAATTATGAAATGACATCCGGTATTCCCATAAACTGTGCTTCGCCGCTCAGCCCTCCCCTCTTGAGAGGGGGTAGGGGGTGTGTTATGGTAACGCCCATGCAGTAAACCGCGGGGTGGGACATCGTGATCGCGAGTAACCCTAACAACCTGAGTTTTGGATAAGAAAAAGCAAAAAAAGGAGGTAAGCATCAAATAATTTTCGTATCTTTGTAGCTGAAAAACAATAAAATATACGAAAGTTATGAGTTTACTTGCCACCGATAAAATTACTGCGATTTTTTTGTATTGCAGACGATTTCTGCAAAAAAATTTCAAAAGAGTTGGCAAAAATGCACATTTTGCCTGAGGACGGCAAAAAACGCCGTAACCGCCCATGCGGGATGTCCGACAGCGAAATGATTACCGTTTTGATGCCATATCACTTCGGATGTTTCAAAAATTTCAAGCATTCTTACCTGCATTATATCGGCATTCATCTGAAAAAAAAGAATTTCCCAAACAGCTGTCATACAATTGTTTTATCCAGATAGAACACCGTGTATTCATGCCCGTGATGTTCTTTCTGAACACCGTCTGTTTCGGCAAATGCACAGGCATAACCTTTATTGAAAGTCACTACTGTCCGCTAAAAAAATAAGAGCGCGGGCATTTTGTAGTTACCCGCCCCAAGGTTATCTTTGTAATCACAACAAAACAATGAATAACCATGGGCAAAAGTACAAATTTTACCGGACAGCCGATACTGAATCGGTTGTTA
>JAITPN010000021.1 GCA_031289415.1 Prevotellaceae bacterium
AACAAATTCCTCCACACACCACTGCTCGAAGGGCAGGACTTATTCATTGGTTTTAGTTTAAAATTCTGCCTTGCAGGCAGACGTAATTAGTGTGTCTAAATCCGCAAGTTATTGACTTGCGGTTATGAAAATTTCGCCTTTTAGGCGAAGCCCAGTTGGTTCGAAGCATCACCCTTTCCTCCATTTCACTCCTCTACCACAAACCAACTTTTCAACCCCATCCCCTCCTCATCAACTAACGTAAGGGTATGCGTGCCTGAGGTGGGAATCATAGGCATGTTGTGGAAATACTGTGTTGCGCCCAAATATTCTTCATCAAGATGCCAATAGATGACGGCATTGCGCCGTCGGTGCGTTGCCTGTAAGTCTAATTTGCCGAGCGTTCCGTTCATTTGCTTGGCGAGTACTATCGACACGCCGTTTGCCGGATAAATCAGCGCCATGGGCTGCTGCGCTACTACGGCGCAATGCGGGGCTACCGGCGGCAGCGGCTTATACGTGAAATGCTTCATGCGGTAATACCATTCCTGCGCCGGCGGCAGCACAAACCATGGGCGGGTAACGATTTTATGCACCTCCTCGCAGTCGGCGGTTACGCGGTAGCGCTCGTGGCGGTCGAGGTGCACGAGGATATGGTAGGGGCAAAGCGGCGAGTCAAGTCCGCTGCCGGCTATCCACACCGAGTCGGCGACTTCGCACAGTTCCGTCGCGCGGTGTCCGCTTTGCCGGCATACGGCGGTCTGCGTCATTTCGTCAAAAGGCTGCTTATACCACGACGTAGGCGGCAGAAGGTTGAATAGGTCGAACAGTAGCGGCGCAGCGTAGCCTGTGCCTGTGAGCATCGGGCGACCTTCGCCGTTGGCGTTGCCTGCCCACACGCCTATGGTGTAGTCGGGCGTTGTGCCTACCGCCCACGCATCGCGGTTGCCGTAGCTGGTGCCTGTTTTCCAAGCCACGCGCCGCGACGAGGGAAAGTCTTTCCACACCGCCTCTTCTTCGGGACGTTGCACTTCCGACAATATTTCAAATAATTGCCAGCAGGCGGCTGCGCTTAGCGTATATTCGTCGTGCAGCAGGGGTGTGGCAACGGCTTCGTGCGGTGTGAACGTTGGTTTTTGCCAATCGGCGGCGGAATATTTCCCATTATATATAAGGTAATGGTTTAGGGTGCGCGACATGGCGGCGTATATGGCAGTAACGTCCCATAGCGAAGCCTCCGCGCCGCCCAGAATCAGCGCCAGCCCGTAATGGTCGGGCGGGGAATGTAGCGACGTAAGTCCTGCATGCTTCAGCCACGCATGAAATTTCCCTACGCCGAACTGTTGCAGCAGATGCACCGCCGGAATGTTCAGCGACCGTTGCAACGCTTCGTAGGCAGGCGTTGCGCCGTCGAATGTCTTATTAAAATTCTGCGGTGCGAATCCGGAGATATACACCGGGATGTCGGGCAGCAATGTGCCGGGGAGCAATTCGCCTTCATCGAGCAAAGCGGCATATAAGAAAGGTTTCAGAATACTGCCTGTGCTGCGCCACGAGGTAATGATGTCCACATCTTCGCCGTGCGCTTTGTCGTGGCGGTTTGCGACGTTGCCTACGTATGCCAGCACGCTGCTGCTGCGGTTGTCGATAATCAGGGCGGCGGCGTTGTGTACTTCGTTTCCTTGCCACTGTTTGGCGTGGTCGTTTACTACTTGCGCCGCGCGTTGCTGCAAGGAAGCATGGAGCGTGCCGACGATGTGTTCCCCTTCGTGCGATTTGGCTAACCGCTCCAGCGCATGTGGGGCTGACATGGGCAGCGGCAGCGGCTTTTCGGGCAGCGTTTCTAATTGCGCCAGCCGTTTGTCGGCTTCGCTGAGCCAGCCGAGCTGCGCCATTTCGTCAAGCAGGTCGTTGCGTTTTTTCAAGAGCGCGCTACGGTTGCGCCCCGGATGTATCAGCGAGGGGGCGTTGGGAAGCACTGCCAGCATGGCGGCTTCAGCCCACGACAGCTCGCGCGGCGAACGTCCGAAGTACCGCCACGAGGCGGCTTCGATGCCCACGACGTTGCTTCCGAAAGGCGCATGCGACCGGTATAGTTGCAATATTTCGCGTTTTGAATAGCGACATTCCAACCGTGTTGCCAACACACATTCGATGATTTTTTCTTTGACCGTGCGCGGTTTCCTCCGCATCAGGCGGACGACCTGCATGGAGATGGTGCTGCCGCCTTCTACAATTTTACCTGCCCGCAGGTTGTGCCATAAGGCGCGGCAGATGGCTTGTGCGTCAACGCCGGAGTGTTGCATAAACCGCTTGTCTTCGTAGGCAATCACACAGTGTTCATATTTTTCGGACACCGTGTCGGAGGGCGGGAAACGCCATTGCCCGTCGGCGGCTATTTTTGCGCCGAGCAGTTGTCCGTCGGCGCTTTCCAATAAGGTGGAAACGGGTGTATGGAACAGTACTTCCGGCAACGAAAAATAGTACCATATCCCCAACGTTACACAAAGCCACACGTACCAATATTTCCGCAGCAATCTCATTTTATCATACCCATCGAGCGGCGCCGGTTTATCGCTTCCATAGTTGCGTCATGGCTTCTCTGTCGGGAGCTTCGTCGGTGAAAAGACGGTAGGCAGGGATTGCCTGATGCACCAGCCAGCGCAGTCCGTCGATATACTTTGTGCCGGCTTGGCGGCATGCTTCCAGCATCGGTTTGTTGACATAGTCGGCGTCCAGCAGGATTTGCCGGCTGTGCAGCGGCAACCGTTGGGCGATGCCGGTTCCGGCGGGCAATGTATTGACGATTACTCTATATGCGCGGCTCAGCTGCACGGCTTCGTCCAACGAAAGCGCATCGACGCGGAACAGTCTGGGCGTCGCTTCAACCCACGTGGTGCTACGGTTTGCCATGGCTACCGAAGTGCCGGCGTTGTCCAGCGCATACGCCGCCGCGCGCCCTGCGCCTCCTGCGCCGAGCACAAGGCAGGACGAGCGGTTAACCTCTACGCCCGCTTCAATCAGTGCGCCCAATACGCCCTCTATGTCGGTATTGTTGCCATACAGCTTGCCGTTGATGAGGCGTATCGTATTCACCGACTGCAGCCATTTCGCCTCGTCCGACAGGACGTCTATCAGCCCGACGATGCTTGTTTTCAGCGGCATCGTTACGTTCATGCCGCTTAATCCTTTTTCACGAAACAGCTGCAAAGCTTCTTCGCTCGTAGATGCCGGCAGCAGCTCGTACGAATATTTCCCGTGATAGGCTGCTTGAAACAGCGCCGGACTTTGGCTGTGAGCCACCGGCATACCGGTTATTCCAAAACGTTTTTCCATATTTTTAACTGTTGAATTGTTTAACTGTTGAACTACTTTAATGCCCTCGACGGGGGGTGGGGAACTTGGCTTCTTCACGCTGCCTCATCGCTTCAAAAGCCAATACAGCGGTGGATACCGACACGTTCAGCGAATCAATCGTGCCGCGCATCGGGATTTTTATCTGCGCATCGGCGTGCGTGAGCCAGAACGGCGTTAAGCCGCTGCTTTCCGTACCCATGACGACGGCGCTCGGCGGCGTAAAATCCGTGTCGTGGTACCACTGCGCCGCGCCCAGCGACGCCGCATATACGGCGATGGAGCGGGCACGCAGCCAGCGCAGCGCTTCGGCTGACGAACATGCCGCGACCTGCTGCGTAAACACGCATCCGATGCTGGAGCGGATGACGTTCGGGTTATACAAATCCGTATGCGGGTCGCAGATGATGACCGCATCGGCGGCGGCGGCATCGGCGGTGCGCAACACGGCGCCCAAGTTACCCGGCTTCTCGACGGCTTCCAGGAGAATGACAAACGGATTGGCAGATAGTTGTATGTCGTCGAGCGGCAGGGGGCGCTGTGGCATGACGGCTATCAATCCGTCCGAATTGTCGCGGTACGCCATTTTGGCAAACACCGCGCTGCTCACCGGAAATACCGGCGCCGACGGCAGCGAACGTGCAAAGCGCTCGGCGTCGCCTATAGCCTCGCATACGAAAAGCGCGTCGAGGGCGAACCCCGACGTCAACGCCTGACGGATTTCGCGCATGCCTTCGACCACAAACAAGCCTTGCGCGCGCCGTTCATGCGCTTTCTCTTTCAGCGCCACGACGTGCGATACTTTAGGGTTTTTCAGAGAGGTGATAGGAGCCCCCCAGCCCCCTGAGGGGGTGTCGGAAGCTCCCTTTGGGGGGGGGGAGAGTTCCGAAGCGCATGGGGCTTTCGCGGAGCACAGGACGTTGCCCTGTGTTATTGGTGGTTGCCCCTTTGGGGCGTGGTTGCGTGTATGTATCATTTCTTTATCATTTAATCACAGGGCGTTGCCCTTTGCTATTGATTGTTGCCCCTTCGGGGGCGTAGCTGCCTTGCTCTCCCGCTGGGGATTGGGGGGCTGGAGGGCTTGCGGCTTCTCCAATCAGCGTTGCCGACGAGCAGCGTATGATTTTCACCTGTACATAGTCGCCGATGCGGTGTTGGCGTTTCGGAAAAACCACCACTTTGTTCTGCGGCGTACGTCCGAACAGCTCATCCTCCGAGCGTTTCGATACGCCTTCGACCAGCACTTCCTGCGTTTGCCCTATTTCCTTTTCATTATTTTTTAACGACAATTCGTTGTGCAACGCGATGATTTCCGTCAGCCGCCGTTTTTTTTCTTCCGCCGGCACATCATCTTTGAAATGGCGCGCCGCCTTCGTATTCGGGCGTTCAGAGTATTGAAACATAAACGCATAATCGAACGCTACGTCGCGCATCAACGACAGCGTGGCTTCGTGGTCTTCCTGCGTTTCGCTGCAAAAGCCGGCGATGATGTCCGTCGAAATGGCGCACTGGGGGATGATTTCGCGAATCTTGGCTATCCGTTGCAGATACTCGTCGCGCGTATATTTCCGGTTCATCAACTCCAACATGCGCGTGCTGCCCGACTGCACCGGCAGGTGAATATGGTCGCAGATATTCGGATACATCGCCATGGTGTACAGCACGCCGTTGCTCATATCCTTCGGGTGCGACGTTGCGAAGCGCACCCGCAGCGCGGGACTAACCTGCGCCACCAGCTCCAGCAGCCGTGCAAACGTTACGGTGCGCGACGCCTCGCTGCCCTCCGTCCACCGGTATGAATCAACGTTTTGTCCCAGCAGCGTAACCTCCTTATAGCCGCGGGCGACCAACTCGCGGATTTCGCGCACAATGGTGTCGGGATTGCGGCTGCGCTCGCCGCCCCGCGTGTAAGGCACTACGCAGTAGGTACACACGTTGTTGCACCCCCGCATGATCGACACGAAAGCCGCGACGCCGTTGGCATCCATCCGCACCGGCGCAATGTCGGCATACGTCTCTTCGCGCGACAGCAGTACGTTGATGGCTTTCTGCCCGTTAGCCGCCTGCTGCACGAGGTTCGGCAAATCGCGGTAAGCGTCGGGACCCGCCACGATGTCAACCAGCCCTTTGTCAAATAAATCTTCTTTCAAACGCTCCGCCATGCAACCCAACATTCCCACGAGCAGCGACGGGTTGCGCCGCTTCTGCTGTTTGAATACGTACAGCCGACCCCAGACGCGCTGCTCGGCATTGTCGCGCACGGCGCAGGTGTTGATCAACGCCACGTTTGCCGACGACAGGCGGTCGGTCATCGTATAGCCGGCTTCCTGCATGATGGATGCCACTACTTCGCTGTCGCTCACGTTCATTTGGCAGCCATACGTCTCGATATAAACATTCTTATTTCCCATAATCCTGCTGCAAAGATACGAAAACAATGTGGAAATGTGGAATTGTTGAACTGTTGAATCGTTTAACTATCTTCCTGCGCGGCAACCCGCTGATATTGGACGAGGACATGATTGCCATGGGCTTGCCCAAACACCCCCGCCGCAGCCGAACGCCTCCGAACGCCCCGACGAACTATCCGATGCTTGAGATAGACTCCTCGATGATTCGCCGGCTGATACTGCCTTTCTACGATCTCGACACGATGCGCCGCGCCAAGCCCGCCGGTGCGCACGGCGTCGAAATCTGCTGGGCTGTCTTCAACGAGCAGGTGGTGAAAGTGGGCGATCTCGTCAATACGTCGTTCGCCACCCGCTCGCCGTTTTTCCTCGATTTTAACGACGAACAGCGCGGGCATTTCGCCTATTTCTGCCTCCGCTGGGTCAATACGCGCGGCGTAAAAGGTCCGTTCGGCGAAATCGTAAGCGCTATTATTCCGTGATTAGGGGAGCACAGGGCGCTGCCCTGCGTTACTGCTGCTGCCCCGTTGGGGGGATTGAACGATTAAACAATTCAACAATTCAACGATTCAACACCTCAACAATTCAACAATTTTTCCTACCTTTGCACATCAATTCATTCAGATGCAACAAGAGATAAAAAAAATACTGCTGCTCGGCTCAGGGGCGCTGAAAATAGGCGAAGCCGGCGAGTTTGACTACTCGGGGTCGCAGGCGCTGAAAGCCTTGCGGGAAGAGAATATCCACACGGTGCTCATCAATCCGAACATCGCTACGGTGCAGACGTCGGAGGGCGTTGCCGACAAGATTTATTTCCTGCCCGTAACGCCTTTTTTTGTGGAAAAAGTGATTAAAAAAGAACGCCCCGACGGCATCCTGCTTTCGTTTGGCGGACAAACGGCGCTGAACTGCGGCGTGGCGCTTTTCCAGTCGGGGGTGCTCGAAAAATATAACGTAACGGTGCTCGGCACGCCCGTGCAGGCGATTATTGATACGGAAGACCGCGAGCTGTTTGTGCGAAAACTCGACGAAATTGGCGTCAAAACCATCAAAAGCGAAGCGGTAGACAATATGCCCGCCGCCCGCCGTGCCGCGTCGGCGCTCGGCTATCCGGTGATTATCCGCGCGGCGTATGCGCTCGGCGGGCTGGGCAGCGGCTTCTGCGACAATGAAGACGAGTTGAATAAACTTGCCGAAAAAGCGTTTGCCTATTCGTCGCAAATATTGGTAGAAAAATCACTGAAAGGGTGGAAAGAAGTGGAGTACGAAGTGGTGCGCGACCGCTACGATAATTGCATCACGGTATGCAACATGGAGAACTTCGACCCGCTGGGTATTCATACCGGCGAAAGCATCGTCGTGGCGCCTTCGCAAACGCTTACCAACAGCGAATATCATACGTTGCGCAAGCTGTCGATACGCATCATCCGCCACATCGGAATCATCGGCGAATGTAACGTCCAGTATGCTTTCGACCCGCTTTCGGAAGACTATCGCGTGATTGAAGTGAATGCGCGGTTGAGCCGCTCGTCGGCGCTGGCGTCGAAAGCTACGGGCTATCCGCTGGCGTTTGTCGCCGCCAAGCTGGGGCTGGGCTACGGGCTATTCGACTTAAAAAATTCCGTAACCAAAACGACGCCCGCATTTTTTGAGCCGGCGTTGGATTATATCGTGTGCAAAATTCCGCGCTGGGATTTGGGAAAATTTCACGGCGTGTCGCGCGAAATAGGCAGCAGCATGAAAAGCGTGGGCGAAGTGATGGCTATCGGTCGCAGCTTTGAAGAGGTTATCCAGAAAGGCTTGCGCATGATTGGACAGGGGGCGCACGGCTTTGCGGCAAATAAGGATTTTGTGATTAACGACATCGAAAAATCGTTGCGCGAGCCTACCGATAACCGCATTTTTGTGATCGAAAAAGCCTTTCAGGAAGGCTATACCGTCGACCGGATTCATGCGCTTACGAAAATCGACCGGTGGTTTTTGCAGAAGTTGCACAATATTGTCAATACGGCAAACGAATTGGAAACGAAAAACACGTTGGACAACGTGTCCGGCGACTTGCTGCGCACCGCCAAGCAGCAAGGTTTTTCCGACTTTCAGATTGCGCGCCTCGTGTTTCATCATAAAGGCAATGCGCGCGAAAAGGCAGCGCTGGTGCGCGAACGCCGCAAGCAGATGGGGCTTGTTCCCGTCGTAAAACAAATTGATACGCTGGCGGCGGAATATCCGGCGCAAACCAATTATTTATACCTGACGTACAACGGTACGGCAAACGACGTGCAGTATACCGGCGACCGCCGCTCGATCATCGTCCTTGGCTCGGGCGCTTACCGCATCGGCAGTTCGGTGGAATTTGACTGGTGCTCGGTGAATGCCGTGAAGACGATTCGCGAGCAGGGTTGGCGCGGCGTGATGATCAACTATAACCCCGAAACCGTAAGCACGGACTACGATATGTGCGACCGCCTGTATTTCGACGAGCTGACTTTCGAGCGGGTGATGGACATCGTGGAGCTTGAAACCCCGCACGGCGTGGTGGTGTCGGTAGGCGGGCAGATTCCCAATAATCTGGCGCTGCGTTTGGATCGTGCGCAGGTCAATATTTTGGGCACGTCTGCCAAAAATATCGACCGCGCCGAAGACCGCCATAAATTCTCGTCGATGCTCGACAGCCTGGGCGTCGACCAGCCGCGCTGGAAAGAATTGAGCACCATGGGCGACGTGTTTGGTTTTGTCGAAGAAGTGGGCTATCCGGTGCTGGTGCGCCCGTCGTATGTATTGTCGGGCGCCGCCATGAACGTGTGTTCCAACAATACGGAGCTTGAAATGTTTCTGCAGCTTGCCGCCAATGTGTCGAAAGAACATCCGGTGGTGGTGAGCGAATTTATTGAAAATGCCAAGGAAATAGAACTCGATGCGGTTGCCGACCACGGCGACGTGGTTGCCTACGCCATTTCGGAACATATCGAATTTGCGGGCGTCCATTCGGGCGACGCAACCATTCAGTTTCCGTCGCAAAAACTGTATGTCGAAACGGTGCGGCGTATCAAAAAAATTGCGCGGCGGATAGCGCAGGCGCTCGAAATTTCGGGACCGTTCAATATCCAGTTTTTGGCAAAAGAAAATGATATAAAAGTGATAGAATGTAACCTCCGAGCCTCGCGCAGCTTCCCGTTCGTATCAAAAGTATTGAAAATAAATTTTATTGAATTAGCCACCAAAGTCATGATGGGATTGCCGGTGGAGAAGCCGCACAAAAATGCATTCGACCTCGATTATGTGGGCATCAAAGCGTCGCAATTTTCATTTACCCGCCTCCAAAAAGCCGATCCGGTGCTGGGCGTGGACATGGCTTCTACCGGCGAAGTGGGCTGCATCGGCGACGACAGTCCCGAAGCGGTGTTGAAAGCCATGCTGTCGGTAGGCTACCGTATTCCCGAAAAAAATATTCTCATATCGAGCGGCGACGCCAAGCAGAAAGCGGCGTTGCTGCCTGCGGCGAAAATGCTTTGCCAAAAAGGTTTTTCCATTTATGCCACCTCCGGCACGTATGATTATCTTACGGCTAACGGCGTCAGGGCGCACATCGCGTATTGGCCCGGCGAAGAAGGCGCGCCGCAAGCGTTAGACTTGCTGCACGACAAACAAGTTGATTTCGTGGTGAACATTCCCAAAAACCTGTCGAGCCACGAACTGAGCAAAGGTTACCGGGTGCGGCGCGCTGCCATTGATTATAATATTCCGCTTATCACCAACGCACGGCTGGCTTCGGCGTTTATCCAAGCCTTTTGCACGCTGAGCGTCGAGGATATACAAATTAAAAGTTGGGACGAGTATAAATAGAAACAAATTAATATTTTGATAAATGAAAAAAATAAGTATTTTCGTTTGTTTTATGTACTGTGCCTTACATGTTTCGGCGCAGTCGGATTACCGGTCGGGATATGTTATTACGTTGGCTAACGATACGGTGCATGGCGCAATTGACTATCGCGGCGACGCCACAATGGGGCGGGTTTGTCATTTTGAGTCGCAAGAAAAAGTCAAACAGGATTTTTTTCCGACGGATATTGCTGCCTACCGTTTTACGGATAGTAAATATTTCGTATCGCGGGAAGTGGACAGGCAACGGTATTTCTTGGAGTTTTTAATAAAAGGAAAAATAAATGTGTACTATTTTCGTGATGACTTTTTCAGTGACCATTATTACATTGAAAGGGAAAATGACACATTAATGGAATTGCCGTTTATACCTTATCATAAAATGTCAGATGATCCGGAACTTTATAAATCTAAATTAGTCGGTTCGATTGGTTTGTTGAATTATTTTACACAAGATGCTCCTGAATTGAAAAAAGATATTTCAAAACTTCAAGGACTGGGGCATAAAAATTTGATTAACATTGCTAAAAATTATCATAACAAGGTATGTCGCGACGAGCAATGTATCGTTTTTGAAAAACCGATGCGATGGAAAGTGCAGATTGAGCCGACAGTAGGGTTTTATCATATACGTTCAGCTACGCTTACGGAACTGAAAAAAGATTTAGACTCTTATACTTTCGGTGTGAGGCTTTATCTCGGAATACCTTATATAAGTAATAATCTTTATTTCAAAACAGGGCTTTTTGGTTTCCGGAATATAAAAGATAAAATAGCGTTACGGGAAATTCCACTCCAAATAGAATATATCTACCCGAAATGGGTAGTCAAACCCACGTTGGCAGCGGGCATAACACTGCTTGGGGTATCCGTTTCACCACTTGCGCCATCCTATTCGGTCGGCGTTAAAATAGCGCCGAAAAAAAATAGCAAATATGTCATTTCTCTGAATTATGAAATAGAAGTTAGCCCATGGAAACACACATTCTTGCCAAGCAACCAATTGGTGTCTTATTGTATATCGGCAGGGTTAAATTATACTTTTTAGGTTAAGTTGCAATTTCTGCATCCGATGCCCATAAGCACAACTCATCGTTTCATCAACCGCCGCACCGCCACGTAGAGCAACAGCAGCAACAATACGAAGCAGGCAATACGCCCGATATAGTCGCCGTATGTGACGTAAAACGTAACGGCATCATTGGTGTTGATGCTGCCTTTGAGGGTTGTCGGCGTCCACCACGCGGTGCGTTCCATCACTTCGCCGCGCTGGTTGATGAGCGCCGAAATTCCGGTATTGGCGCTACGGGCAATGCTGCGCCGCGTTTCAACAGCGCGCAGCGATGCGTAGGTGAAATGCTGATAGTAGCCCGGTGTATTGCCCCACCAACCGTCGTTGGTGATAATAAACATCAGGTTCGCTCCTTTCTTGACATATTCCGTGTAGAACCGCCCGTAAATAGATTCGTAGCATATCGCTACGCCTACGCGGAACGGGCTTTCCGGCGTAGTAAACACATGCCGCGCCGTATCGGTGGCAAGCGAGCCGGTGATGCCGCCCAAATCAATTGCCACGTCTTCCAGAAATCCGAATAGTTGCGGATATGGCAGCTTTTCTACGCCAATCACAAGTTTCGATTTGTGATAAAGCTGTACATCGCCGTCGCGGGTTACTTGCACCGCTGTATTGTAATCATCGTAGTAGCCGTATTCCGTAAGGCGTACCGTCGGCGGAAGCAGCAGCGTGTCTTCATAAAAATAATAAGAGTTTACACCGGCAATGACAGTCAATGCCGGATACGCCGCCGCAAAATTGGCAAAACGCTTTATCGCCCAATTTGCATGGATATGGTTTTCCAATACGCCGCCGACAACCGTTTCGGGCGCTACGACGTAGCGCGTTGAGCTGTCAACCGCACCAGCCGCCAACCGCAACAGAGAGTCGAGTTGCTGGTCAGCCGTCATCTTGCCGAATTTGTCGTGGTAAGGGTCGATGTTCGGTTGCACAATCACCACGTGGCACGGATTTTCTTTTTCGTCATAGGTGTAGAATCGGACAAGCGAAATGGCGATAGGAGCGAAGATGAGAAGCAAGGGGAGAAGATAATATGCCGCTACGGCGTATTTTCCGGCGTACCGCTTCGTGTGTATTACGCTCCGTTTTATGTAGAAAAACAGGGTCAGGTTCACTAACCAAATCCACAGCGAAAGCCCCGGCACGCCTGTGTATTCTATCCATTGAATAAGCCGGATATCTTTGGCAAAGCCATGACCAAGCACAAGCCATGGCCACGAAATTTCGGCGTCAAAGTAAAAATATTCCCAAGCCAACCACAGCGCTATTAAAAAAGCATAGCCTATGTTGGCGTTCGTGCGTCGCTTTACCCAACGGAAAAGTGCAAAAATAAGAAACATCTGGAAACTGTTGCCAAGTATTGCGCCCACCGCGCCAAACAGCGTGGCATGGTATATCCAGTAAGTCGTACAGGCGTTCCACAGCACGAAGGTTAAGGCATAATATTTCCAGCATCCCCGCGCACCGCGTTGCGAAAAATTGTCTTCAAGTATAAGCAGTGGTATCCAAGCTACTAATAATATTAATCCCGAAAAATGAGCGTACCATGGTAAACTCAGCAAGGCAGCGCTTAAAAGAGCAAGTATAAGATTTCGTTTTCTCATCAAATCTTTTTTGTTGCAAAAATACGAATTTATTAAAACATTTTATAACTTTGCACTAAATAAATAAGTTTTAATGTTAATCACGACACTGTTAAAAGGGTTATTAGTAGGGTTTGGGGCTTCTATTCCATTAGGTCCCATCGGTGTATTGGTCGTACAGCGCACGCTCAGCAAAGGCAGAATGTCGGGATTTGTATCAGGAATGGGAGCGGCTGTGGTCGATACGTTTTTTTCCGCATTGGCAATTTTAAGCCTTGCGCTTGTAGTGGCTTTATTTGAAACCAACCGTAACCTATTCCTCATTTTGGGCGGATTGATTGTGATTGCCATCGGCGTAAAAATTTACTTGACCAACCCGATTAAGGAAATCAGAAAGAAAAAAAACGGAAACCGGTTATTTGGCGATTTTATTTCGGTATTGATGCTTACCATTTCAAATCCGGGCGCTATATTTCTGATTTTAGGATTGTTTGCGTTAGTCGGATTACATCTTGATCCTGACGACGGAAAAGTACTTATTGTCATAGCGCTTGCCGGAGTTTTAGCAGGAGCTACCCTTTGGTGGTTTACGCTAAGCACCTTTATCGGCAAGTACCGTTATCGTTTTCGCATCCGGCAGCTACGGATTCTCAACCGCGTATCGGGACTCGTAATTACCGTTCTTGGTATTATTTCGTTAGTAAATGGTTTTTATGATTGGATTTCGCATCTCTGCGCTTGAGGTTCGCGCTTAAGATTGCGCTTCCTCTTTTTTTTGCACCGCATCAGTGGGCACCGCCAACACCAATTGGTTTCCTTTTCGGTCTATCCATTGCGAATCAAGGTAACATATATTTCCATCGGCTTTTATGTTGAATATACAACCGTATTTCAGCATCAATTTCATCTGACGTGACGGGAATCCTTGTTTAAAATAAGCGGCAATGTAAGGATGTACTTTTAATGTTAATTTCCTTATTTTTCGCTGATTGACAAAGTATATCAAATTGTTTCTCACTATTTCATCAAACTGCAAAGCTGATGTGATTTTTCCTGTGCCGTTGCAATTTGGGCATTTTTCGTTGGTATTAATCATCGTAACAGGGCGCACACGCTGGCGTGTAATTTGCATCAATCCGAATTTCGAAATCGGCAGAATGTTATGTCGCGCCCGGTCGCTTGCCATCAATGTTTTCATATGGTCGAACAGTGCTTGACGATTTTCCAGACGTGCCATATCAATAAAATCGACTACCAAGATGCCGCCCATATCGCGCAACCGTAATTGTCGCGCTATTTCATTGGCTGCCGTCATGTTTACATTAAATGCGTGTTGCTCTTGGTCTTTGGTGTTTTTCATGCGGATACCGCTATTCACATCAATCACGTGCAACGCTTCGGTATGGTCAACAATAAGGTATGCGCCGTGCTGCAAAGGCACAAGCCGCCCGAATGACGACCGTATTTGTTTCGATACATTAAAATAGTCAAAAATCGGTGTGTTGTTGTGATACAATTTCACGATTTTTTCCTGTTCGGGAGAAATGCCGGCAACATATTCCTGTAATTCACGGAATACCGTTTCGTCGTTCACGTGAATCGAATGGAACGACACGTTCAGCAAATCGCGCAAAATAGTGGACGTGCGGTTAATCTCACGAATCAGCAGTTTAGGGCTTTCGGCTTGGTTGATTTTTTTGCAACATGTTTCCCAGCGTTTCACCAATGCTTCCAATTCGGGTGCAAGCGTAGCGGTTTTTTTGCTTTCGGCTATGGTGCGCACCACCACGCCAAAATTTTGCGGAAGGATGCTGGTCATTAGCCGTTCCAGACGTTTGCGTTCTTCTTTTGAAATGATTTTTTGCGAAATATGCGTTTTGTTGGCAAACGGAATAAGCACCATGTTTCGTCCGGCAATAGATATTTCGGCGGTAACTCGCGCACCTTTAGATGAAATAGGCTCTTTCATCACCTGCACCAATATATCCTGACCTATTTCCAATACGTCGGTAATCGTACCGCTTTTATGAAGAATATCTGTTACTTTGATACGTGAAAACAACGAATAATCACTACGCCCGCTAAGCAATTCGCGGGTAAGGTGATTTTGGGATTTAAAGTGGATTCCTAAATCAAGATAATGAATAAAAGCGTCTTTATCGTCTCCAATATCAATAAAAGCGGAATTTAATGCCGGAACAATACGGGTAACTTTTCCCAAAAAAATATCACCCACCGAATAATTTGACGTTGTATGTTCCGTGCTCAGTTCTGCCAAATCTTTGTCTTCCAGCAGTGCAACCGTTATTTCATTAGACGTTACGTCTATTATTAAATCTCTTTCCATCCACAACAAATAAACTAAACCTAAAAAACCGCTACGGATTTTTTAGGTTTTGTCATTGCTTAATACTTTAAAATGCTACTTTTTCTTTTTATGCCTGTTTTTACGAAGGCGTTTTTTACGTTTGTGCGTAGCCATTTTATGTCTTTTTCTCTTCTTTCCGCTCGGCATAATTCAATCAATTAAGTTATTTTCTCTTAATGTTGTTTTTCACTTTATTCAAAAATACTTTTGCGGGTTTAAACGCCGGAATGTAGTGTTCGGGAATCACGAGTGTCGTGTTCTTCGAAATGTTCCGAGCTGTTTTTTTCGCACGTTTTTTCACAATAAAACTGCCAAAACCACGAAGATACACATTCTCATCGCTTGCCAAAGCGATTTTTACAGAATCCATAAAACTTTCTACCATTCTTTGCACAGTTACTTTTTCTATGCCGGTAGCTCTGGCTACTTCGTTTACAATGTCTGCTTTTGTCATAATATTAAATCTTTAAAAAATTATTAGTGTACAAAGGTAATACTTTTTTTTTTATCTACAAAGTTTTCTGCCCTCATTTTCATACAAAAACTAACAAATAATTGATTTTAAGCGAATTATATTTTATTGTTTTTTACGAAGTTTTTTGCCAAAGTAGTTTTTTGCCGAATCCGAGCCGGTTGTCGGTATATTTAATAATGTGTAATTCTACTACCCATAAAGGTGCAGGCTTCAACAAAGCGTAAGGATATCGTACAAGATAGGCTCGTTTTGCTTTTTCAGCCAGCGTTCCTTGAGGTTCGCTTATCCGTCCCTGAAACTGTACGCCGCGCAATAAGCCTATTTTCCGTGTTTCGAGCACTACCGTTCCGGCGACCCGATCATTAGTCTTTATATCCTGTATATGATGGGTTTGATAGTCCGAAGTGAACACGAACATACGCTCGGTTTCAAGGTAAACGTAGAACATGGACGCGCACCAAGGGACGCCGTTTACACAAGTAGCCAGTGTAAGCACATGATGTTCATTTAAAAAAGCAGTAATTTGCGAATCGGTGTCTTGCATGTTGCAAATGTAAGAATTTATTTTTAATTTCGCACATTATGTTTGTCGTAGAATTAATACAACATTTCGTGGGGCTTTTGTTTCCAAATCTTTGCGAAGTTTGTGGCAGCTCGTTGCATAGCCGCGAACGCGTGTTGTGTGTGTCGTGTATATACCATCTTCCGCGTACCCATTATTGGGAAGAAGCCGGCAATCCGGTTGAGCAATTATTTTGGGGTAAATTGTATATAGAACACGCCTGCGCCCTGTTTTTCTTCGAAAAAGGAAGCCGGTATCGCAAGATGCTGCACAAATTGAAATATAACGGTAAAAAAGAAATAGGTTTTGAATTGGGACGGCGATTGGGTATGGAACTGAAAGAAGCCCTGTTGTACCAAAGCATTGACGTGATTGTACCTGTGCCGCTGCATCCGAAGAAACAGCGCAAACGAGGCTATAACCAAAGCGAACAAATAGCCCGCGGCATTGCCAACGTTACAGGTTGGGCAGTGGATGCCAATGGCATGATTCGCCGTACGTTTACTACCAGTCAAACGAACAAAACACGACTCGACCGTTGGAAAAATGTAGCCGAAGTGTTTTCTGTAAATCATGCCGAAACTTTGGCAGGAAAACATATCTTACTGGTTGACGATGTGATTACTACCGGCTCAACCATTGAAGCCTGTGCATGTCATTTGTTGGACATCGACGGATGTAAAGTAAGTGTAGCCGCGCTGGCTTGCATCAAATAAGGAGCGAAAAAACAATCGTTATCCTACCTCATTTCCGTTCGTACACCACGAATGAGAACGGATGCGGGAACTGCTCGCCGCACGGAAAATCTTCACGTGAAATTTCACGCCACTCCGCAGTTTTTATTTCAGGAAAAAAAGTATCGGCTTCATACGCTTTGCCTACTTGCGTAACATATAATTTTTGCGCCAGTGGTAATGCTTCGCGGTAAACTACGCCTCCGCCGATAATAAATACATCTTCACCTGTTTGTATGTGTGGCAATGCTTCTGTTATTGAAGTATAGACTTCCGCTCCGTCCTGAGGAGGCAGCGTACGGCTGATGACTATATTTCTGCGATTGGGTAGCGGCTTTCCTATAGATTCAAAAGTTTTCCGCCCCATTGCCACCGTATGTCCCAACGTGATGCGGCGAAAATATTTCAAGTCTTCCGAAATATGCCACAACAGTCGATTGTCTTTCCCGATGGCGTTGTTTGCTGCAATGGCTACTATAATATTTATCATAAAGGGTTAATTTTTATACAATGCTATATAATATATAAAGTATATTTGAGGATTTTTACACCGAAATATCCGCTTTAATGGCAGGATAAGGGTCGTAATTCAGTAAGTTGAAATCAGCATACTGAAAATCAAAAATTGACTTTACTGCCGGATTGATTTTCATCGTCGGGAGGCTGCGGGGCGCGCGCTGTAATTGGGCGTCGGTTTGCGCCAAGTGATTCAGGTAGAGGTGCGCATCGCCCAACGTGTGGATAAATTCGCCTGCCTGCAATCCGCACACTTGCGCCATCATCATCGTGAGCAACGCATAGGATGCAATATTGAACGGCACGCCCAAAAACACATCGGCGCTACGTTGATACAACTGGCACGAAAGCTTGCCGTTCGCCACGTAAAACTGAAACAATACATGGCAGGGCGGCAAAGCCATTTTATCAAGTTCTCCCACATTCCATGCACATATAATGTGGCGGCGCGAATCGGGGTTGGCTGTCAATGATTGCACCACGTCGCCGATTTGGTCAATGTGGCGACCGTCGGGCGTTGCCCACGAACGCCATTGTACGCCGTATATAGGACCAAGATTACCGTTAGGGTCAGCCCATTCGTCCCAGATTGTAACACCGTTATCTTTCAAATATTTAATATTGTTGCTGCCTTGCAGAAACCACAATAACTCGTATATAATAGACTTCAGGTGCACTTTTTTGGTGGTAAGTAACGGAAAGCCCTGTTGCAGGTCGAAACGCATCTGGTAGCCGAACACGCTGAGCGTACCTGTACCGGTGCGGTCGCTCCGTTGTACACCGTTTTGGCGAATGTGAGTTAATAAATCAAGATATGTTTGCATAATTGCAAATGTAGGTATTTTTTTATTAATGTGCTAATACTTATATTATAGTCGGGCGATTTTATACTTTAACTACAAATTTGGCTGCAAAGATACTAATTTATTTTTGAATTTCATATACACCTGAAAAGCCCGCCGCCTTTTACACTTCTGTACTTCTGTTGTTTCACCATTTTGACCCGCAAAAACAGAATTCATGTACTCGACATAAGCTTCATAAGTAGGGAACTGCTCGCTTGGCGACCAAACTTCTTTAGGTATTATTAAATTGCCAACTTGTTGTGACATAGCTACTCTCTCATAATTTTTATTATATTAATAATAACGTTTTTGAAATCGTCTATGTGCAGGATTACGTCTTTTCGTTACAGAAATTTACAATTAAGAGTCTGAAAATCTGCTCAGTTCCCGTGAAATATTTTTACAACCTGAAAGTTGCCACAATTCGCCAGTTCAGCGGCAACGCAGGTAAAGGTAAAAAAGTACCCTCCCCCCGAAAGACCATACCTTGGCATTACTGAGGATAAGCAGAAAGAAATACTAGAACCTACTTTTTAATTTTTAGGTACCGCACAATATAAACCTTTACTTTTGTAAGCGCCTACAATTGCATCCGCACTTTCATTTGCAAAACAAAACAATGCCTTTCCTCCTTGAGCAGAATTCCCAAAGCCAAAAAAGTACGATATTTTACCATCAATGACTTCTTTGCTAAAATACTCCAAAGGCAAAACTACCTTCTCGTTTGATGCCCTACTCAAATATTCTATCTCCATCTTATTAAAAGTTTTGGAACCTCCGAGTGTGTTTATAAAGCGGAATAAGAAAGGAATATTAGTATCTTCAAAACGCATAAGCGTATCTGCAACAACTCTCGGCTTGATTTCAGCAGCAACCTCGTTGACAGTTTTTGTTGCCGCCGGTGCTACATTGGATGCTAACTCAGAACCAGCCTTCGTCGCGTTTTGCGCCACAACTTTAGAAGTTGATACTCCAAGTCCTGCAAGAACTAACATTGCACCGACTACCGCTTTAGAGCCTGCACCTGTAAACGACTGTTGATTCTGTGGATTACTATTATAACCTGAAATAGCTGAAGCTGATTGACTTTGTAAATTACCCTTGTAAGATGACATATAGGTAAGATATGCATTTCTGTATCTCCTAATATAATTTTTTACACTACCACTTGCCATAAGAATTATTTTTAATATGAATACTATTTTTCATTTTAAAATTCGTGCAAAAGTACTATTTTGTTTTGGATTGTGCTAATTTTAGGCTTAATGGACAAAAATGATGATAAAAACAGCCATATTTTATTTAATGGACAAAAATGATGATATTTTGTTTGACGATGGCTATCTAAAAAGCTAAAATACATATATTTATAGCACT
>JAITPN010000044.1 GCA_031289415.1 Prevotellaceae bacterium
CAGCGACTCTTCGCTCTTCTTCCGGCGCGCTTCGTCTTGGTAAATTTGCGCATGCAGAAACATGTTGCCGGACATCAGCAAAATCAGCAGAACCAAATATTTTTTAACTTTCATCATAAAGCCTCTAATTTTGTTGGAAATATTTCTTTACGATACAAATGTATGTATTTTTTTTGAATTAGGATGTATTTACCATAAAAAATATTCGTTTTCATCTCTGTATCTCTTTATCCGAGCCATTCTTTTTTCGCTTCCATGTCAAGACTTATCGTGAATCCGACTACTGTTACATTTCCATAAAGCCGTCCCGAAAGTACAGAATATTCGCCCGTATAGTTTGCTATCTGTTTATCGGTGCCTAAAGCGGCTGTCATTTCGGCAGCGCTGCGCGAACGGTATATGAGGTGTCCTCCCAATCCTACACCCAGCACGTCAAGATCGCCGCTGCCAAGGGGCCATGGCAGGTCGTAGCCTACGCCCACGGCTACGCTCAAATCCATATAAATGGCGGCGTCTTTCAGCTTCAGCGGTTTCCAATATACTACTACTTCCGCCCCAAATTCGTAATGGAGTTTGGCATAAGCGTTAAATTTAATAAAGCCTAAATTAACGGTAGGCGTACGGGCGTCCACATCCACCAGCATGTGCAATCCTACGTCCAGCATCGTATTGCTCACCATCATCCACGCTTCTATTTTAATAAAATCTTTACATAGGATTTTGGCATATAATGGGTTTTCACGCGTACCTACCGAAATTTCCCACTCGTCGGGCGTAATAAGCGCGTTAAATTCACCACCGGCGCAAATCAAAGGTTCGGCTTGTAATTGCACACTGGCTTTGGCATAAAAAATATTGTCGATATTGGAATAGCCCATTTCACCGTAGCCAGTAGCTGTAGATTTTTTAACGTCGCCGTCTACCATCGTATTGCCCAAGGCTACGTTGCCAATCATCTTCAGGCGAAATCCTTCTTGTTCTATCAGCATTTCGAAATCGACGTCAAACACAGCTACGCCGCCGCCGGCTTGGTCGCAGAAATAGGCTTTTATACCTGCGCCGAATTTATTTTTTTGGTCAGGCACATAAGGACTTTTGTCGTTGAGGCGCGACATGTGTTTATAGACCCTGCCTGCGCCGCCGTCGAACATTAGTGGCACCGGAGTCATCGGAAGCCCAAGATTGCGGCAACCGAATTCTACAAACCAATAGTCAAAATTATCTTCCAACTGCTTACCGCTAATAAATTTAGCAAACACATTGAAATCTTTCGGCATTTTTATTTTGGCATTTATTTCCGCCATAAATGCGTCGCCGTACACCGGGTCGTTTTTCAGTTTCTTAGCATACCCTTCGCCTTGAAATACTTTTGAGTCAATTTGTATATGAGTAGGGTCAAATTTAATGACATTTTTAAAATCCCCGCTTTTCAAGGCGTCAAAATTTATATCTACATTGTCTAAAACCCCTGACAATACGCCTTCTGCCAGATTTCCCACAATAGCCTGCGCCATAGCCGTACCTTTTTCGCGTAAGGTGTTCAGGACTTCACTGCTTGCCACATTTATCAGTATATCGGCTATTATTTTATCCCATTTTATGTTGTTTATAATGTCTTTTCCCGTATTCGCCATCATGGCAGAAAGATTGTCGAAATCAACCATTTTCTTCACATCGTTGCCAATACCCGATAACGTATTTTCTGCATTGCCGGCAATATCCTGTACGGATATTTTTTTAATGTCGCCTTTTACCAATTTCATCAGGTTGGTTCGAATTTCATTGCTCAGGAAACCGAGTACTCTGGCTTGCGTAATCGTGTCGATAACATTCGTAAAATAAGCAATAAAATTAGTTTGTACGGATAGTTCCACCGATTTTCGGATTTCCTGTTTTAATCCGCTTTTTGCCGTCGTAACTACACCTTCCACTACTTTCGAACCTTTTGTTATGCCGGATGTGGTGGCAAGCACCTTGGTAAATCCCTCTTCCAGCCATTGATCCGATTCTTTCAAAACAGCATTTTGTACAGTTGTTACCTGTTGCACAATAAATTCTTTGGCGGTTGCGCCTGCCTTGAGTATGGGTTCTGAAATTTTCGCCATCATTTTATCCGTGAGCTGGTTGGCAACCCATTCAAATATAGCTCCGCTGCGGAAATCTTCTACTAATCTTTCAAACGTGGCAACTTGTGTGTTGACATCTTCCAGCAAAATGATATATCCGTCTATTCTGGCGCATGCCGTTTGTAATTGCGGTTTCGTTTGCAACACAACCGCTGCCTGTTCGTCAAGTTCGGACATAATACTTCGCAGCACTTTTAAAAGTTCTATCATGCTGCCGATGGTAAATCCGTCATGGGATATTTGTTGAATATCGGACACTTTCGATTCCATATAATCCGCCAAAGGAGAACTGAATGTTCCAACCTTTTCCATAGAATAGTTTATGTTGGCAACCACGGTCTGCGCATTTTGATACGCATTTTCCAACGCATTGACTTCGGCTGTACGCGCTGCATTTATCGCCTCAATTTCTTCTTCGGTTTTGTCGTCGTCCGGCTCGCCCACGCCTTCGTCGGTCATGGGAAAATTTCCTTGGTTAAGAAATCGCTGCTCGGTTTGAATATTCTGCTGAGCTAAATTGCAATTATCGGTGAGCAGGACATTGTCGGCAATGCTGTAAAAATTAAGTTTGGGCGCTCCTTTTGCGCCGGCAATATCTTCGTCAATCACTACGCTTGCCGACACGGCAAAGGCATATTGGTTGCACATACGTCCGCAGCCGAGTTGTTCTACGTTGATTTTATAGTCATCTACAATGCCTTGTGTTTGATGCGTGAGATTGGCAACGCCCTTCGGCTGTACAAAGCCGATTTGGTAATTACCCCATGCGCAAAATTGTTGCAAGTCGGAAAACGTTACGTTGATTTTGTCCCATTTCAGTTCCAAATCCATGTCCAACCGGTTTTGTCCGGCGAAGATGGCGCGTTTGACGGTCGCCTGTAATTTTAAATCCGGATTTTTTTCGTTGAATACAAACTTCAATCCGTCTAAACTTTTATCCAAGTAACCGGTTTGAAATCCTGAGTTGGTAATGGGTACGCTGTAGGCATACCGGTCGGTCTGGCTCACTACCGGAATACGGATGCTGCCTTTGAGTTCCGCTTTGCGAACGGCGCTTTTTTGTATGTCAATATTCAACAGATCTATTTTGCTGGGGAATGTATTGAACATCACAATGCCTTCTTCGGCAATTTGTGTGGCAAAGCAGAATTGCAAGCCATCGCCTGCAATCCAACTTCGGCACGTATCGGCAACGCTCAGTGTGTGGTTATTCAACACTTCCCGCGTAAGATTTATCTGCCCCCTGTCGTCCACTTTGGGAGTAAACCGCATATCAAAATTTTCAAAATAAATGCCTTTCCATTCCATGTTATCGGCAAATTTCGACGGCGACAATTCTTCCGATAAATCCACTATCACCGTGCGGGGTATAAGGTTTAGTTTGGTATTGGCTATCAAGCGGATTTCATTTTCGTTTTCGTAGTTGACGATTGTATTATAGTGTAATTCCCGCCAATCGCAAAAATCAATGCTGTAATATTCACGCTGAGTCCCTTTCACATTTTCGTTTACAAAAATTTGCCCCGAAAAAATCATTTCCCATGAGTCTTTCAATATATACGCATACGATTCATTGTCAATTTTCATAAAAAAATTCGCCGGTTCCAGCAAGGTATAACTTTGGTCGGACTCTACCTGCGGCATTCCCATCAGTTTATAATCCGTATTGAAATTAAACCATGTGGGTTGGAATTTTACTTTGCTTTTTTCCTTGTCTGTAGTGCCGAACGGATAGTCCCACTCTATGCGTCCTTTGATATACATACCATTGTGGTCGATACGAATACTGTCGGGATAACAAATGGCTTTGCCGTTCACATTTCTTGACGGCGACAAGGGAACGGGCTTCATCAATCCCGTGATGCTGCATTTGATTTCGCCGCCTACCATATTCGCCAGTCCATCGTTGTCTTCGACAATTTTCAAATGTTCAAAATGCACATCTATTTTTTCGCCCGAATCGCTTATTTTCACCCTGCCTTTTCCGGACAAGTCGTCCACTTTGGCATTGTCGAGCGAGGTTATTTCAACGATGTGCCCAAAAGCGGCGACAAACTCTTCAAGACGCAGCGAACTATAGAATGTTTGTACGGCGCTGACGCCTACTTCCACCTCTTCGGTGTAGGCTTTTACCTGCCAAGCATACCGCCTTTCGCTGCCCAAGTTGGCAAGAGAAACATTATACCCGCTTTTGTTAAAAATTTCGATGGTTTTAGTTTCATGCGCATCGGGACGGCTGATAGCCTGTTGCGGGTCTTCGCCGGACTCCAGTTCTACTGTTATTACAGAATACACTACGGGTTGGTTATTATCTACCAGATTGTCGTTGGCTGCCCACTCCAATTTTTGCATCATTTTGCGGTTCAATGCTTCTTCATTTTTTGGATATAACAGTTTGATATTTCCACCGGTAGGATAGCCGTAGTAGAACCAACCTATTTCGCTCATACCGCCGTTTTTAAACCATTGCCGTCCGTCGGACGCCTGTGCGGTAATGGTGTAGGCATAACGTTTACCGGGCGTTAACGGAAAGTCGGAAACGCCGTAGTTGTAGCTTGTTCCGGCGATGACGTCGGTCATAGCCACTTCACGCGCACTCTTGTCTTGCATAGCCGTTAACGGATCGCCTCCGTCGGGGATTTCGTATAAACGCAGGTAATACGCCGTTTGGAATCCTGCCGATACGGTAAGTTTGCTTTGCTGCCAACGGAATGGAATTTGCGGCAGATTGGTTTTTATAAAATCGCCGCGGGCGGGCGTGACCAACATCGGTGGGTCTATAAGCGAAAGATGGGCGCGGACAGACGCAGGCAACGAAAGCGCCTTGCCGCTGTTTGCCTCCACTGCCGTTATCGTAAACGTGTACCATCCTTCGGGCAAGCAGTCGGTACGTTGGAGTTCGGCTTGCGTAATGCCTTGGCATTGCAGGTTATGGAAGAGGAAATAAGGCGTAAAATCCTCGTCCATGATCACCTGCGGTTCGCCGGGAATCAACGTAACCGCTTCCGTAGGACGAAACGACGGCGAGGTTTCCAATTTGACGTTGTCGCTTTCCACCGTCAGTTTAAGATACACCTTAACGTCGGCTTCATTGTAGTCGGAAAACCTCAATGTGGCTTTAAGACGTCCCGCGCCAGGCGTTGTATAGTCGCTCAAAAACACGCTGGGCGTTACATTGAAATTCGTAATACTGACGGGGTATTTCGTTTGAGCGGACAAATTCCCGGTCCCCAATACTGCTGTAAGGAGCAGCGTAAAAAGAAAAGATGCGCAATGTTTCATGGCAATATATCGTTTAATGTTAATTCGTTGTAGTTTATCGCTTACCATACGGACAAAACCGCCATTTGATAAATGGGCGCATGGCTGTGAGGTTGTAGTTCTTTTCATATCTTTTTTCTTTAGATTATAAAACGTTGCAAGTTAAATAAAAATTTACAAATAACCATGATGTTTCGTCTTTTTTTTTTTGCACTCCATGAAAAAAGATGCCCGTATGAACGAAAAAACCTTGCATATCTAAAATATTATCCGTAACTTTGTGAAATAAATAAATTTATAAAGCATCATGAAAAAAACTGTATTTTTAATGGCGTTCGTTAGCCTGTTTACGGTAGTAGCAATTAACTCCTGTAGCAAAGACGAAAACACTTCTACCTCTTCTTCTTCTGCGTTCGACGGAAAACTGTCGGGAACAATTAAAACCGAGAGCGGCGCGGCGCTCAATGGAGAAGTTGATACGTTAAAGTTGTACGACGGTAACGTAGTAAAATCTTTCCCTGTTTCGGCAGATGGCTCGTTTGAGTTCACGCTACCCACGCCTTCGGCTGACAAATTAGATCTTTTGAGCGAGGGCATGCCTGACGGCTTGAGTATAACGCCCGCGGATGCAAAATTTTATAGTGTTAATGAAATAGAGGCTTCTAAAAATGGAAGCTATGTGGGTTATGTATATTATGGTAAAAGAAGCGCAACTTTATTTGTTGAAATATCATACGTCTATGTGGATAGAGACGTGGTAATAACAGGAAATAAAACTATTACAGATGGGGCTTATGAATATATATACAACATGAATTTAAAAACCGGATGGAATAAAGTATTTGAAAGCGAAACATCTTCAGCCAATAAGATCGTAAGTAGTATGACCACTGGCAATATTCCGAGTGATGTACAGTGGATAATATCTCTTTTTTAAAGCAATCTACTAAAATTCGTTTTGTTTTTCTCGAACAAGGAGTGCAAGTAAAATAATAGGGAAATTTCTTTAAACAAAAAATCCGCGTTGCAACGCGGATTTTTTGTTTTGTATCATTCACTGTCGGCTGTGGCAAGCAGATGTTTCGGTTCGAATTATCTCCGAATAGGATTATTTGATTCGCATAATAAAGGCTAAGACATAAAAAGGAGGACGGTTTTCGTGAGGATAATCAAAACCTTCTGATAATGTTACCTGATTGCTTTGTGCCTTCCAAGAATGTTCATCAACAGTTCCAAAATAATCTCCACTGTTTCCACCACCACCATCAGGTCTTCGAGATTTTACCTCATGAGTGTGTCCTGGCATTTCATCAATGGTTAAAGTATGCTCTCTTTCGCCGCCTGTTGCACCGGGATCATCTATTTTCTTTATACTGAGGTTTCCCGGATTTTCATACGATGAATCCCATATATCTTTTATATCACTTCCACTTACCCCATATCCGACAATAAACCTGCCTCGTAAATCAGGGGTAATATGTCCACTCGCAGTTTTATGCCCATTACACAAAGCCCATCCATTTGGCGGAACCGTTCCACTCCACATAATAATACCTCCAATAGGAACAGTGCCATAACCTACAAATTGAGTTGCCGTTATCGTTCCGGAAGCTACTTCATCACAAGTAACTGTAGTAGTAATCGTTCCGGAACTAACTTTTAAGGTATCCGATATTTTTGCATTTCCTGTTACACTCACCCCATTTTTTGCCGTTACAGCGCCATCAGCCTGTAGCGTACCGGAAACATGCAGTTTGGCTTCTGCAGAGGCAGCCGTATTGTTGCCTATATAGACATTCCGTTCATTATACTCCTCTGCCAAACGGACGTCTTTCCAAGGCGAGACGGCGGTAGCGTCGCTCACCCTCCATGGGTTGAGAGCCAGCCACTGCTTATGCTCGCTGTCTCTGAAGTAGAACAATTTCTGTGCCGTGTCATACACCAATAAGCCGTTGCCGACTTCGACGTTATTGCTTACAATAGTTGCTCTCATGTCAGCAGCTACGGTAGGCAGCAGCACCCCTTTGCTGTCGTGAACGATATGCAATACGGCGCT
>JAITPN010000071.1 GCA_031289415.1 Prevotellaceae bacterium
CTCGTTTCAGACGAAGGACTAAATGTTATTCAAAAAGTGCTGAAATGATAATTTATTCATTGAAGTTACTTATGGCTAAAAGAAATAATTTATTATCTATACAAACTTACTAATTCCTAAAATATATATAAAATTACAAACAATAAATTGAGTAACATGAAAAGCGTGAAGCGTTTTACCATCGTATTTTTCGCTTCTCGCGTCACTTTTAAAAACTTTTCCGTATCTTCGTGTTTTAAAATAAAAAGTTATGTACGGAAAAATCAAACAGCATTTGGCTGCCGAACTTGATGAAATCAGGCAAGGCGGCTTGTATAAGGAAGAGCGGGTGATTACGACCTCGCAGCAGGCTGAAATCCGCGTGAGCAGCGGGCAGGCGGTGTTGAATTTTTGCGCCAACAATTATCTGGGCTTGTCGAATCATCCGCGGGTGGTGGCGGCGGCGCAGCAGGCTATGGCGACGCATGGCTACGGCATGTCGAGCGTGCGGTTTATCTGCGGTACGCAAGACCTGCACAAGGAGCTTGAAGCCGCCGTGTCGCGTTATTTCAACACGGAAGATACCATTTTGTATGCCGCGTGTTTCGATGCCAACGGCGGGGTCTTCGAGCCGTTGTTTGACGAGAACGACGCCGTCATTTCTGATGCGCTCAACCATGCTTCGATTATCGACGGCGTGCGTTTGTGCAAAGCCCAGCGCTACCGCTATGCGAATGCCGACATGAATGAATTGGAAGATTGCCTGACGAAAGCGCAGGCGCAGCGGCATCGCATCGTCGTTACCGATGGCGTGTTTTCGATGGACGGCAACGTAGCGCCGATGGACAAAATCTGTGCGCTGGCTGACCGCTACGATGCGCTGGTGATGGTAGATGAGTGCCACTCGGCAGGCGTGGTAGGAGCTACAGGGCGCGGCGTAAGCGAACATTTCGGTACTTACGGAAAAATTGATATTTACACCGGCACGTTCGGCAAATCGTTTGGCGGCGCTATCGGCGGGTTTACTACGGGGCGGAAGGAGATTATCGCGATGCTGCGCCAGCGTTCGCGTCCTTATCTTTTTTCAAATTCTATTCCGCCGGCGGTGGCGGGCGCAAGCCTCGAAGTGTTTAAAATGCTGGACGAAAGTCATGCGCTGCACGACAAGCAGCAGGCTAACGTCCGTTATTTCCGTGAAAAAATGCAGGCGGCAGGCTTCGACATAAAACCTACGCAGAGCGCCATTTGCGCCGTGATGCTCTACGATGCGCCGCTGTCGCAAAAGTTTGCTTCGCGGATGCTTGAAGAAGGCATTTATGTCGTAGGATTCTATTATCCTGTTGTGCCTAAAGGCGGGGCGCGCATCCGCGTGCAACTTTCCGCCGCCCACGAAACGGCGCATCTCGACAAAGCGATTGCCGCATTCGTGAAAGTAGGCAAAGAATTGGGAGTGATACAATAATTGGTTACCGACCTTCAACTTCGCATTTCGCCCGAAGCCGCTGCCGACAATGATGGGTTGCGGCATGCAGCGGCGGCGGCGTTGCGTGTGTCGTTTGCCGATGTGGCGGCGGTGCAAATTGTTCGCCGTTCGCTCGACGTGCGGCACAAAATGCCGATGGTGCAGTTGCAACTGAAAGTCTATACCGGAGCGTCGCAACCCGAACCGCCGCCGTTGCATTTTAATTATCAAAATGTGGACGACAAGCCGCCTGTGATTATTGCAGGCGCAGGACCGGCAGGGCTGTTTGCCGCACTCAAGCTGTTGGAGAAAGGGTTTAAACCCGTGATTCTTGAGCGGGGCAAAACAGTGAGCGAACGCAAGTATGATATTGCACGCTTGGTGCGCGAACAAACGGTGAATCCCGACTCAAACCGGTGTTTCGGCGAAGGCGGCGCGGGTACGTTCTCCGACGGAAAACTCTACACGCGCTCCAACAAACGCGGAAATATTGATGAAGTATTGCGGCAACTCGTATTCCACGGCGCAGACCCCAATATCCTTATAGAAGCGCATCCGCACATCGGCACAGACAAGCTGCCCCGCATCGTGGCAAATATCCGGCAAACGATTACCGCTCACGGCGGCGAATATCATTTTGATACGCGCGTAACCAATCTTATTGTTAAGGATAATACGGTTGTTGGCGTAGAAGATGCGCAGGGCAGGCGTTATGAAGGTATAGCAGTCGTCCTTGCCACCGGTCATTCGGCGCGTGATATGTATGAATTATTTTATCGTAACGGATGGGCGCTCGAAGCCAAGCCTTTTGCCATGGGCGTACGCGCCGAACATCCGCAGGCGCTTATCAACGACATACAGTATGGCAAAAACCACCGCCTGCTGCCGCCTGCCGAATACGCCTTGACGGCGCAAACCGGCGAACGCGACGTATTTTCATTCTGCATGTGTCCGGGCGGCGTCATTAGTGCCAGCCTCTACTGCCGACGGCGAAATAGTGGTTAACGGCATGTCCAACGCCATGCGCAATTCGCCATACGCCAATGCAGGCATCGTAGCGCAAGTACATCCTTCCGACCTTGCGGATTATCAAAAACACGGCGTGTTAGCCGGCTTGCGCTTCCAGCAGGATGTGGAACGAATGGCGCACAACGGCTTGTTTGCACCGGCGCAACGGCTTGTTGATTTTGTGCAGGCGCGCGCTTCCGCTTCGTTGCCGGCGACGTCGTACCTTCCGGGCGTAGCGTCCGCCTCCTTGCATGACTTGCTGCCGCCGTTTATCAGCCGGAGTTTACAAGCGGCGTTTGTGCAATTCGACAAAAAAATGCACGGCTATCTTTCTGCCGAAGCGGTGATTTTGGCGGTAGAATCGCGCACCTCTTCACCCGTGCGCATCCCGCGCCGCAGCGACACGTTGCAGCATATTCAACTTGCCCGCCTCTATCCGTGCGGCGAAGGTGCAGGCTATGCGGGAGGCATCACGTCGTCAGCCATTGACGGCGTCAACTGCGCCGGAAAGATAGTCGGCGAACAGTAAGCGCGAACTTTTTTTAAATAATAATCATTTATTTATAGGGATATTAAACCGCTTGTCCGAATAATTTATGTAAATAAATTGCATAGATTCAGATATGTTTTCGTATTTTTGTTCTAAATATCGGAATATGTACGGATACATCAAAACAGCAGCGGCAATACCTCTTCTCCGAGTGGCAGATTGCGATTATAACATTCAACAAATGGAGCAATTGCTGAGAAAGGCGGCAACACAAGGCGTACAAATCGTTGTGTTTCCCGAATTGTCTGTTACAGGCTACACGTGTATGGATTTGTTTGCCCAGCAATGCTTGTTGGACAATGCCGTACGTGCGTTGCAAACGTTGGTACACCGTACGAAAGACATAGAAACGCTCTGCTTTGCCGGACTACCTCTCTTTACGGAAAACAAATTGCTGAACACGGCAGTCGCGTTTCAGAAAGGCGTCGTTCTCGGCATTGTGCCGAAAACCTACCTGCCGAATTACAAAGAATTTCAGGAAATGCGATGGTTCTCGTCGGGTAATGAATTGCAGACGGACAGGGCGGTTCTCGGCGGAAAAACATATCCGCTGGGCAATAATTTGCTGTTCGCCTCCCGCCAAGTATCGGTAGGCGCGGAACTGTGCGAAGACCTTTGGTCGCCCATTCCGCCAAGTTCGCTGTTGGCGGTGCAAGGCGCCGACATTATCGTAAACCTGTCGGCAAGCAATGAACTGATTGGCAAGAACGACTATCTGAAATCGTTGATTAAACAACAATCGGCGCGGTGTATGGCAGGCTACGTGTACGCCTCTTCGGGATATGGCGAATCGACCACCGACCTTGTGTTTGCGGGTAAAGGATTTATTGCCGAAAACGGTGTATTGCTCGGCGAATCGGAACGCTTCCCGATGCACGAAAAACTGTTGATACACGATATTGACATTGATTACCTCCGCCACGACCGCATGGTCAGCAGCAGCTTTACGCCTGTTGCCGCAACGCTTGCACGCGACCGCCGTCCGGTGCATATCCCGTTTGATTTATCCGAAAATAAAACGACCGCCGTTACCCGCATTATCGACCCGCACCCTTTCGTTCCTGCCTCCGACACTTCGCGCAGCGAACGTTGCGAGGAAATTTTCCATATTCAAACCAACGGCTTGGCACGACGGTTGGCACACACGCAAGTGCACACCGCCGTGGTCGGCGTATCTGGCGGATTGGATTCTACGCTCGCGCTGACAGTTACCGCCATGGCATTTGATGCGCTCGGCTTGCCCCGCAACCGGATTATCGGCGTTACGATGCCGGGCTTCGGCACTACAGGGCGCACCTGCCAAAATGCTGTCGGGCTTATTCGTGCATTGGGCGCAACGCTCCGCGAAATATCTATCGTAGAAGCCTGCCGGCTGCACTTGCACGACATCGGGCACGACGGACAAACGCACGACATTACTTACGAAAACGCACAAGCCCGCGAACGTACGCAAATCCTGATGGATATAGCCAACAAGGAAAACGGACTGGTCGTCGGCACAGGCGACTTGTCGGAACTGGCGTTGGGGTGGGCAACCTACAACGGCGACCATATTTCGATGTACAACGTCAATGTCGGTATTCCCAAAACGCTTGTCCGGTTTTTGCTTGAATGGGCGGCGCAACACAAGGCGGACGACGCGGTGCGCGCCATCTTGACCGACATTGCCGATACGCCTATCAGCCCCGAACTGATTCCGGCGCACGACAACGATACCATCAGTCAAAAAACGGAAGAACTGATAGGACCGTACGAATTGCACGATTTCTTCCTCTACCATCTGGTGCGATTCGGCGCTGCGCCTGCAAAAATCCTGTTTCTTGCCCTCCGTGCCTTTCAAGGAAAATATGAAGAAGCGACCATTAGAAAGTGGCTGCAAGTATTCATCCGGCGGTTTTTCAGCCAGCAATTCAAACGCAGTTGCCTGCCCGACGGACCGAAAGTCGGGTCTATCAGCCTGTCGCCGCGTAGCGACTGGCGCATGCCGAGCGACGCTACCGTAACGCTTTGGCTCAACGAATGTGAAGCGTGAATGGGGAAGCCACCCAAAACGAGGAGAAGGAAACCCGCATCGCCGTCATTCCGACCACATATTCTTCCCATAACTGATTATTATTTATCCTGTTGTATCCTAAAAATTACCTGCCACATGAGTGGCATTTGTACAACTGAACATTTTTTACTATTCTATTTTTCTTTACGTTGGAACTCTTACAATAAAAGCACTTTTTTGTTTCATAACCTTTGATATACTTTAAATGGCATAAAAATAATAATTTATAGTGATTTTAGCCTAATTTTTGTCCATTAAGTCTAATTTTTTACCAATAAGGTTAAAATAACAAAAATCAGCATATTATATTATTTTCATCATCATTTTTGTCCATTAAGCCTGTAAATTAAAAATTTTATGTAAATTTGCAACATGAACGCCGCTGTATTAACTTCCCTTTTTGAACAATGGGCAAATGCGCTTGTCGAAACAATGACGGCATTGCCTCGTGCAGGGTCTAACCGTGTGTACTATCGTATGACGGGCGGCGGGAAAACCGCTGTCGGCGCATTCGGGCGCAATGCGGCAGAAAACCGTGCCTTTACGGCGCTTGCCGAAACATTACGGAAAAACGGCATTGCCGCACCGGAAATTTACGGCAAAGGCGGCGGCGGATTCTATTATTTGCAGGAAGATTTGGGCGACACGTCGTTGTACGACTTGCTACAGACCGACGCCGCTCCGGCGTTATTGCAACAAGCGGTTGAGCAACTTGCCCGCATACAAGTGAACGGCGCTGAAGGATTTGATTGGACTCAGGCTTATCCTACGGCTACATTCGACCGCCGTACCATATATAACGACCTGCATTATTTCAAATATAATTTTTTAAAATTTACCGGCATTGAATTTGACGAATGGCTGCTTGAGGATGATTTTGACCGTCTTGTCCGCTGTGTGTTGCCTTCGGGCGATTGTCCGTTTTTGATGTATCGCGATTTTCAAAGCCGTAACATTATGGTGCAGGAGGGCGGTACGCTTCGCTTTATTGATTTTCAGGATGCGCGGCGCGGACCGCTGGCTTATGACCTTGCGTCATTCCTGTTTCAGGCGCGTGCCGGTTTCAGCGACGCCCAACGCGACACGTTGCTCCGGCATTACATCCGTGCGGTAGAAAAACTTACGCCGGTTTCACAAGACGAATTTATTACGCAATTCTATATTTTCAGCTTTTTTCGCGGATTGCAAACATTAGGCGCATACGGTTTTCGCGGCTTGTTTGAAAAAAAATCGCTATTTCTGCAAAGCATACCTGCTGCGCTGCATAATTTACGCAACCTCATCGGCAGCGGAAAACTTGATGGTTTGCAAACGCCGTATCTGTTCGATTGCATACACCGTATCGTTCCTGAAAAATTCACACCCCAAAAAACCGATTCGCTGACCGTTACAATTTATAGCTTCGCCTTCAAAAACGGTTATCCCGATGATTTTACGGGACACGGCGGCGGCTTTGTATTTGACTGCCGCGGATTGCACAATCCGGGACGGATAGATGAATTTAAAAACCTTACGGGACGCGACAACGCGGTAGCGGAATACATCGAACACCAACCTGCCGTGAAAGATTTTCTGCTGCATATTTTTGCCATACTCGACAACAGCGTTGCCAATTACACGATACGCCGCTTCTCAGACCTTTACGTAGCATTTGGCTGTACCGGCGGACAGCACCGCTCGGTGTATTGCGCCGAACGGACTGCCGCCTATCTTTCCGGAAAATATTGCGTAAACGTTCGCCTCATCCATCGGGAGCAACACCTCGAACAAAATATTCAGGCGGTATGAAAGCGATGATACTTGCGGCAGGCTTAGGCACACGCCTCGCCCCGCTTACCGATACGCGACCGAAAGCCTTAGTGATGCTGAAAGGAAAAACGTTACTTGAAACGGTGGTGCAAAAATTAATCGCATACCGGTTCAACGAAATTATTATCAATGTACATCATTTTGCCGGACAGATAAAAGATTTTCTTGACGCGCACCAAAACTTCGGGATTCGCATAGCCGTGTCGGACGAAAGCGGACAGTTGCTCGACACCGGCGGCGGTATTAAGAAAGCGGCGTGGTTCTTCGACGACGGACAGCCGTTTCTTGTACATAACGTGGACATCATCAGCAACATTAACCTTGCTTGGTTATACGAATCGCATCTGGCGTCGGAGGCAGCCGTTACGTTGGCATGTTCCGTGCGCGAATCGTCGCGCTGCTTTCTATTCGACAACCAACAGCGTTTATGCGGATGGAAAAACAAGAAAACCGGCGAACAAAAAATCACGGTAGCGTCAGCGCATCCATTGACGCCAATGGCATTTAACGGCATTCATGTCATCAACCCGCCGGTAACCGGCAAATTGCCGCAGGGCGCGTTTTCGATAGTGGATGCATACCTCAAACTTGCGCCGGAAGCGGTAATCAAAGCATTTGACGCAAGCAACTACTCGGTGGTTGACGTCGGCAAATCGGCACAAGGTTTGCCATTTACATCCGAAAATTATAAAACAGAATAATCATGTTGAAAACCATTATTTTTGATTTGGGCGGCGTATTGATTGACCTTGATAAAAAGGCGTGTATCGAAGCCTTTCGCAAGTTGGGTTTCCGCGACATTGACCAATATCTCGGCGAGTATATCCAACAGGGATTTTTCATGGATTTGGAAGAAGGGAAAATCAGCGTACAGGCGTATTACAAGGAGGTGCGCCGGCATTGCGCCCGTCCGGAACTTACGGAGGAAGAAATAAATCGGGCATGGTATCGTATTTTGGACGGATTGCCTGTGTATAAACTCGATTTGCTGCGCGAGCTGCGAAAAACCTATCAGGTGTTTGCGCTGAGCAACACCAACGATATTGCCCTGTCCTATTTTTCGACGGTGCTGTTTACCCAGCAAGGGCTTACCATTCATGATTATTTCGACCGCCTGTTTTTATCCCATCAAATGGGTTGCGCCAAACCCGACGCGGAAATCTTCAAAAAAATGATTCGCGAAAGCCATATTGAGCCGCCGGAAGCCCTGTTTCTGGACGACGCGGAGTCGAACATTGCGGCAGCCCGCACATTGGGCTTTCAAACCTATTTGGTAAAACCGCACGAAGATTTCCGGCAGTTGTTTGATGAGTTGAACACACCAGAAAAATAATGCACGGCGGCGTCATACATAAAATACTGATACTCCCATTTGTGGCGATGATAAAATTTTACCAGTTATGTATTTCGCCCTTGCTGCCTCCGTCGTGCCGGTTTACGCCTTCCTGCTCGGTATATGCCATGGAGGCATTGCATAAACATGGGTTGTGCAAGGGGCTGTATCTTACCGTGCGCCGCATCCTGCGTTGTAATCCGTGGGGCGGGCATGGATACGACCCTGTGCCTTGAGGCAGCGCCTACAGGGTGAAGTGAAACGCTTCGCGCCCATGCGGGCATCTGCTGAATAGTAGTACTACCCCCGTCCCCGCCGTCATTCCGTGCTTGACACGGAATCTCCCGAAAAAACGCGCTTCGATTGTCAGGGGATGGCGGGGCAAACCCGCCATGACGTGGGGCTTTTTTTGGGGCTTCCGGCATGAAAAAAGAGGCTGCCCGAAAAACCGGGCTTCGCCTTATAAATTGCATAATTCCAAATTTTCAAGTACCTTTGTAAGCTAAAAAACATTATTTCGCATGAAACGGATTAAAAAATATGTACATATACTCATTGGCACATTCACATACCGGCGCCTTGGCGTGTTAGCGTCCGTAGCGGCGGCGGCGATGGCATGTTCCGGAAAAATAGGAGTGCATACATCGGCTGAAACAGGTAACGAACGCAGCTTGAAAAAACAATATTATTTTACCGAAGGGCTGAGGTATTATACGTTGCAAGATTATTCAAAAGCCAATGCTTTTTTCCGGCAAGCGTTGAAAGAAGATTCGACATGCGACGCCTGCTACTACCGGCTGGCAGAGATGTATCTTCAGGCGGAAAGCCCCGAAGAAGCGGTAGCTTTTAGCCGTGCCGCCATGGCGCTCGATACGGCGAATGTATGGTATCAAATGCTGCTGGGGTCAGCCTACACGGCTGCCGAAGACTTCGACAGCGCCGTTGCCGTATATAAAGACGTGCTGCAAAAATATCCGCAATATACGGAATTATATTATCAACTCGCAGGGCTGTATGCCGAACGACAGGAATATACAAAAGCCTTGGCGCAATTAGATTCGCTGAACGCGCGAACCGGCACGGACGAAGAAATGCCGTTGATGCGTTTCGAGATTTTACAGCGTATGGGCGACCGCGAAGCTGCGTTGGCAACGCTTCGCCGCATCGGCGAAACGACGTCGGATGCGCGTATTTTTTCAATGCTCGGCGAAACGTACAACAACATGGGGGACGATACGCTCGCACTTACGTATTTTGAACATGCGCTGACGGCAAATCCAAATTTCGCGCCGGCGATGTTAGGCGAAGCGGATGTGTATCGCCGCAGACAATTGTATGACGTTTTTTTTCAAAAATTACAGGCGGTTTATGCGCACAGCGAGTCGCCTGCTGAAATGAAAACGAACTATTTGACGGCATTGCTGAGCGTGCCGCAATTTGTATCGGTTTTCCGAAAGCAGCTCGACACGTTGTTCGGCGTATGGCGTACGACGCCCGACGTGAATACGGAATCTTTGTACGGCAGTTTTCTTATCAGGACAGGCAATGCCGATTCGGCGCTCGCGGTGTTTAAAAATGCGGCGCAACTGTTCCGCACAGACGTCGGGGCGTGGGAAACGTATCTTGGTTATTTGTATTACCGTAAATCGTGGGACAGCCTTTCGGTGCACGCCGCCGAAGCCCTTACGGTATTCCCCCGGCACAATAAATTTACGCTGATGAATGCCGTGGCATTGTGGCATAACGAAAAGGCGCTTTCGGCTATTGATTTGCTTGAAAATTACCTTGCAAAAGGGAACTGTTCACAGGAACAAAAAATAGAGGTTTATGCGTTGCTCGGCGATTTATATCACGAAATAAACAACGACAAAAAGGCGTATCGCTATTACGAAAAAGTATTGGCTATCGACAGTGCAAACGTATTGGTGTTGAACAATTATGCCTACTCCCTAAGCGGCGGCGGAAAACAATTGGACAAAGCCTACGAAATGAGTCAAAAAACCATTCTTGCCGAGCCGGATAACGCCACGTATTTAGATACATTCGGGTGGATTTTATATAAAATGGGACGGTTTGTGGAAGCAAAAGCTATTTTTCGCCATGCGATAACTTGCGGCGGAACAGACAATGCGGTGATTTTAGACCATTTCGGCGATGTGTTCTATGCCTTGGGCGAAAAAGATTCCGCGACGCTGTATTGGGAACGGTCGTACAAAAAAGAAGCGGATTCCGAAGTAAAGAAAAAAATAGATACCTTACGATGAAAAAACTATTTTATATTGTGTTGTGCATGGGCGTTGCGTATGTGCCGATACAGGCGCAAACACTTAGCGAGATGAATAAACGGCGCGAAAAAGCGGAAAATGAAATTGCATACATCAATAAATTGTTAAAGACAAATGCGAACAAGAAAAAAAGCGGAATTGAAACGTTGGAATTAACCCAACAGAAAATAAAACAACGCCGTCAGGTGGTTGCCGACATCAACCAGCAAGTCTATATTACGGAACAGGAATTGCAAAATAAAAAACAACATATTGCCGAATTGCAAAATCACCTGAAAGTATTGAAAAAATCGTATGAAAAACTGATTTATCAAGCATACAAACTCCGCAACCAAAATACATGGATGATGTTTGTGCTGTCGAGCGACGATTTGGGAATGGCTTACCGCCGGTGGATGTATTTTCGCCGTTTTTCGGAACATATCAGCGAGCTTGGGCAAAACATTAAAGAAACTTCTACGGCAATTAATACGGCAATTGTAATGCTAAACACAAAAAAGCAAGAGCTATCGGGCTTTCTCTCCGAAAAAGAGAAAGAGGTCGATAAATTACAGGCAGAGGAACAAGAGTCGAAAAAAGTAATTAACAGCCTTGCGGGACAAGAGCGGAAACTGAGTCAGCAAATAGAAAAGCAACGTAAGGAAATAGAAAAAATAAACCGGCAAATAGAGCGCATTATTGCAGAAGAAACCAAGAAAAAAGGCAAAGACGGCGCGCCGCTTCCGGTTGACCGCGTGCTTACGGCAAAGTTTGAAAACAATCGCGGCAACTTGCCGTGGCCTGTGCGCAAAGGCGTTGTTACAAGCCGGTTTGGGCGGCATCCGCATCCGGTATATAAAAACGTGGAACAAGCGCCGAATAACGGCATTGATATTACAACCGAACCAAACAGCGCCGCAATCAGCGTATTCAACGGCAAGGTTACGCGCATACTTTTCATACCCGGCAAAAGCAATTTCGTAATTATTCAACACGGCGAATATTATACGGTATATGGACAGCTCGGACAAGTAGCCGTGCACTCCGGCGACGAAGTGAAAACCGGACAAAACATAGGTACAATTGTTACCGGCGCTGAAAATAACACCGTACTGCATTTTGAACTTTGGAAAGGAACTGATAAACAAAATCCCGAATTATGGTTAGCGAAATAAAACTATTTGTAGATGCCTACTCGCAATATCAAGCATCAGGACTTGATAAAAAGAAAATCAAACAGACCGATATTTTGTCATTGATAAAAGGACTTCCGCCGTTATTTCGTGTAGAAGAAATAGGACAGTCGTTTGAAGGGCGCACGTTGTTTGGCATCCGTGCGGGACATGGCGGCGTGCGCGTACTTGCATGGTCGCAGATGCACGGCGACGAAAGCACGGCTACCCGCTCGCTGTTCGATGCGTTCCGTTTTTTGGCAGCCGACGAGGCTGCGCTTTCACCCTACCGCGACGCTATTCTTTCAAAACTATCGTTGCTGTTTGTGCCGATGGTTAATCCCGACGGCGCAGAACGCTGGCAGCGCGAAAATGCACAGGGCATTGACGTAAACCGCGATGCGCGGCGCGGCGCAACGCCCGAAGGACGGTTGTTGCAAACGCTGTGTAGAACCTTTGCGCCGCACTTTGCGCTGAATTTGCATGACCAGAACAGCTACTATTCGGCAGGCGTTTCGCGCCATCCTGCCACCTTTTCATTTCAGGCTGCGCCGCCCGATAATGCCGATACCGTTACGCCGACACGGGCGCAAGCCATGAAACTGATTGTGCATATCAACCGGCAACTGCAGCAAATTCTTCCGCAGCACGTCGGCAGATGGAACAACGATTACGAACCCCGCGCTTTCGGCGAATGGTTTCAAGCGCAGCAGGTAGCTACCATGCTTATTGAGTCGGGCGGCTATCCCTGCGATGAAGAACGCCTTGCGGTGCGCCGGTTTCATTTCGGAATTATCATAGAAACATTATACGCCATCGCCGCCGAAACCTACGCGAACCGCTCGGTTGAAGATTACTACGAACTCCCGCTCAATCGTGAAAACGGCATGTTTGACCGTATCGAACGGCATACTGAAATCCGTATCGGCGAACGCGCTTTTATTTCCGACGTCGGATTCCGCGGCGGCGAAAAAGTAACCGGCGACTTGGATGATTACGGAGCGTTATGTTAAATATTATTTGGATATGTTTTTTTCTTGTCGCTTTTGTAGTGGCATGCGCACAATTTGCTTGCGGCGATGCCGGCATATTCGGGCGAATTATTGACAGCACATTCGACATGTCGAAATTTGCAGTGATGGATATTGCGCTGCCTCTAACCGGTGTAATGACATTATGGTTGGGCATTTTGAATATCGGCGAACGGGCAGGAGCAATACGTGTACTTTCGCGCATCGTAGGTCCGTTTTTCAGCAAATTGTTTCCCGAAATCCCGAAAGGACATCCGGCGGCAGGGCAAATACTGATGAACTTTTCGGCAAATATGCTGGGGCTGAACAACGCGGCTACGCCACTTGGGTTGAAAGCCATGAACAGTTTACAGGAATTAAATCCGAAAAAAGACACCGCCTCGAATGCGCAAATCATGTTTCTTGTGCTGAACACATCGTCGTTGATGATTATCCCCGTCGGCATTATGGCGCAACGCGCTGCGCTCGGAGCGGCAAATCCTACCGACGTATTTCTGCCCATTCTTTTGGCTACTTACTTCTCCTCGCTCGTAGGACTTATTGCAGTAGCCGTGAAACAAAAAATAAACCTGTTTCACAAAACGGTAATCGGTTGGCTGGGCGGCATTACCTTGGCGCTGGGACTGCTGGTGTGGTATTTCTCGCAACTCAGCCGCGAAGAAATAAACCATATTTCCGGCGTCGCCGGCACAGGCATCCTGTTGCTCATCATCGTCGCGTTTATTGCCGGCGGAGCATACAAGCGCATCAACGTGTTCGAAGCATTTATCGACGGCGCAAAAGAAGGCTTTCAGGTGATGATAAAAATCATTCCGTATCTCGTGGCGATGCTCGTCGGCATCGGCGTCTTCCGCGCTTCCGGCGCATTGGATTATATCATTCACGGCATGGCATGGTGTATGCAGACCGCAGGCGTAAACACCGATTTTATAGATGCGTTGCCCGTAGCGTTCATGAAACCGCTGAGCGGAAGCGGCGCGCAAGCTATGATGGCGGAAACCATGCACACGTATGGCGCAGACAGTTTCGTAGGTCGCCTTTCGTGCCTATTCCAAGGCGCTGCCGATACTACATTCTACATCGTCGCGCTCTATTTCGGCTCGGTGGGCATTAAACGTACACGCTACGCTATCGGCGCAGGGCTGATAGCCGACCTCGCCGGAATTATTGCCGCCATCCTGTTGGCATATTTATTCTTTGGATAAAAACGGTGAACCCGGCTTAAATTATCGCTACAATATCGTTACACCTCGTAATCAACCGCCGCGCGTGCGGTTTTTATTTTCGAGATGAAAGCCGTAACTTTTTGATGTTCGGGATGTTTTTGATAAATGTCGAGCGCCGCAAGGCTTTCTACTTCGACGTATAATGCCGCGTCGTAATTCGTCGCCGGCGCATCCGCGTGGTTGATGCCCACTTCTATAGTTTTCAATTCCGGTATCAGATGTATCAGATTTTCGAGGTCGTGTTTAATCTTTAAGGCATTTTCCGCCTTTGTTCGTCCTTCGGCGTGTTCGGCAAGTTCAAAAAATACGATGTGCTTAATCATCGGTGCGTGATGTTATTGTTTTCCTTTATGTGGGCCCAGTTGGGCTTGAACCAACGACCCCCTGATTATGAGTCAGGTGCTACTAACCAACTGAGCTATGGGCCCCACTAAATCCATGAATGCGGGTGCAAAGATACAGCTTTTTATTGAAACTCCAAATTGTTTGTGAAAGGTGAAGTGTAATATGAAATGAATGAAGCGTTTCGCTGCCCGAAAGCTCCCTCCTTGCGCCCTCTATCCATTGATTTTCTGAATTTGGTAATATAATATAGATTTATTATCTATACAAACTTACTAATTCCATCTTATTATATATATTTTTACAAAAAGTCGCATTTGTTAGTTGAAATCTTACATCCATATTCCTCTTGGGAAAGAGGGTTGAACGAATATACTAATGGGCTTATCAGGCAATATTTACCGAAGGGAACTGACTTTGACTTGTATTCTGATGATTTTATTAGATTGATTCAGAACAAAATAAACAAACGTCCCAGA
>JAITPN010000089.1 GCA_031289415.1 Prevotellaceae bacterium
TCGCCGTCCAAAAATCCTATTACATCGTTGGCAAGTTGCAGGGCTTCGTCCATGCTTACCTGATTATTTTGCCCCCGCATCTGAAACAGTACTTTCAGTTCAGCGTCGGTGAGTTCTACTTCCTCATTGGTTTGAGGGGTTTGTTCCAGAAGAAGATTTTCTTCCTTACATGCTACTGTTAAAAACAGTGTGGTAATGATGATTATATATATTGTTTTCATACAATTTTAATTTTTAAAAATAATAAATAATTTAAGTTAATTTACAAAATATTTCATTTTTGACATAGTAGCAAAAATAGCTACTATAATATATAAGGGTACAATTATCGTTTTTACATCTTGCCCTTTATAAAGACAACATGTACACACACAACCTTAACGATAAAATATGTGTATTTATCAGATTATTGCCTTTGCCGCCAAGGAAAATAGGCGACAAAGGCGATGCTCATCAAAGTTATTTTTCCCCAACTGCCAAATGGTTAGTATAGCAAATCCTTTCGAAGAGATTTCTCCAAAAGCAAATAAACTAACGATTGGTTCTTTCTGCCATATCTTTCTGCAGAAACTCCCATTGTTCCATAAAAACACTATGCAACAAATAATAATCGCTATGTTTATAATCTTTAACATATATTTTGTAAAGGTATGAATATTTTTTTATCTTTTCCAAATATTTTAATGGTTTTTATTAAAAATGGGAGAGAAATATGATAAGGAAAATATGTAATTAGTTGAATAATATGTATTTTGTATATTAAATATAATTAAAGAATATTTTTAAGGAATCTGAATTGTCCGAAAATTCAGTTGTTGCAAAAAATGCAACGACTGCTACGGATGGAAAAATATATATGGTTGATTACTATAATCTTGATAGTATAATTTCAAAAAAGACTTAACCCAATAAAAAACCCTCCCGTTTTGAGATGGGAGGGTAAAAAATTAACAACTATTATAAAAATAGTTATATCATAAAAACATAAAAACGATGCAAAGATACAAAATGTTTTAAAATATAAAAAATAAAAATGCACAGAAACGCAATATTTCTTATAAGAAAATCATAATAAGAGTTTTATATCTCGGATTGTCGCCTTATTGGTTGTTTTCTACTTCTTTCCGGCAGCCGTCTATCATGAAATGCAGTCTGTTCAACACGTTGGCTTCGCTTGTGCCGCCGTCGAAGTCAAGAAACAGCAGATTCATTTTCGGGTAGCTTTTTTTGATTTTCTTTTCGACGCCTTTCGAAATTACGTGGTTGGCAATGCAGCCGAACGGTTGCAGGCTGATGGCATTGTTTATGCCTTGTTCGGCAAAACCTGCAATCTCGGCAGGAATAAGCCACCCTTCGCCGAATTGAGCCGCCAAATTAATGATTTTTGAGGCATTTTCGGCGTCTTTTTCCAAGTTCGAAAACGGACGGTAGTACGGATAGCGGGCGCACAGTTTATCGTATTTGCGTGAAAATTTTTGCGCAAATTTAAAAATCATATCCGATATGAAAAGCGGCATGCCCAAGCGCGACATGTTTTTCTCTTTCTTTATTTGGTTGTTCACAAATTCCGAAATCATAAAATTGAACAGCGACGGCGCTACCACCTCTATGCCTTGCCGGATGAGCCATTCTACTATATTTTTGTGGCTGAAAGAGTTATATTTTACATAAATTTCGCCTACCACGCCAATCACCGGCACTTTAACCGTAGGGTCAATAATCTGTAAAAAGTCGTCTATCGCCTCGTCCAGCAGCTTCATCAGTCCTTTCGAGTCGCGTTTTTCCACTCTGGGTTTTGCCAAATCCAGATATTTAACCCTCAAGGCTGCCGCCGCGCCTGTGGTTTTTTCCCTCACCGCCGCCGGATAATACAGTTTCGACAGCGCATCGACATACAGCATGGCATTGTAAGCCGTCATGATACACTTCGACCACTCTAATTTAAACCCCGGCTGCTCGTTGATGATGCCGCTGCCGAACGATACCGATACCACCGGAATATCCTTGAATCCGCCCGCGACCATGGCTTTTTTGATGAGCGAAATGTAGTTCGTGGCGCGGCATTGTCCGCCTGTTTGCGTAATGGCAATCGCAATGTCGGCAGGGTTATATTTTCCCGATTTCAACGCTTTCATAATGTCGCCTACAATCAGCGTGGCAGGATAGCACACTTCATTATTGGCAAACAACAGCCCAAATTCGTTGGACGACGTGTCGCTGTGCGGAAGATTCTCCAATTCGATGCCCATGATTTTAAACAATGGCGGCAGCAGTTCCGAATATCCTTCGGCAAAATATGGCGCTAATACTTTGCGGCGCTTGTCGCGGTAAGTAAACGGCGGCGTTTGCACCGCAGGTTTCGGCACGGCGTCGCGGAGACCTTTACTGCTTTCCAACAGCGAACGCACACGCAATTTCAACGAACCGATATTATTGACGTCGTCCACTTTCAGCAAGGTTAAATTCTTTCCGCCGGCGTTCAAAATCTGTTTTATATCTTCATTGATAAACGCATCGGGTCCGCAGCCGAACGACGTGAGTTGCACCAAATGCACTTGCGCACCCTGTTGCGCCGCCCAACGCGCACTGTTCATGATGCGGTTCGGAAAAGCCCATTGCGCCACCGCTTCCGTCTTGTTAAACATCGACGTATCAAGGCAGCGGGCAATGTCTTCGGTCAGCACCGTAGCGCCCATGTCGGCAATCGCGTCCGAAATTTTGTGCTGAATGAGCGGGTCGATATGATAGGGGCGTCCTACCAATACGATAATGGGCATGCCTTCTTTTTTTGCCTTTTCAAACATCGCCATATTCGTGTCGTAAAGCGATTGGTCGAACTCGTGTTGTACGGCAAGCGCTTTATTGACGGCGGCTTTTATTTCTCCTGTTTTAACGCCGAATGTCGAAAGATATTGAACCAGCGTTTTTTGCATCAATCCTTTATCGTTGAAATTAAGCACCGGCGCATCCAGCGGAATACCATACTGTTCTTCAGTTTCTATCGAACTCTTTAATACATCGGAATAGCCTGTTACGATAGGGCAATTATAGCTGTTTATCGCTTTTTCGTCTTCTTTTTTCTCATACACGTTATACGGATAAAGTATCCTGTCCACCTTTTCTTTGATGAGATACATAAGATGTCCGTGCATCAGTTTGGCGGGGAAACAAATGTTGTCCGCCATGATGGTTTTCGCCCCTTTCTCATATTGTGCTACGGTAGTGGCGCTTGACAATAGCGGTTGTATATTACACTCCGTCAGCAGAGTGTGCCAAAACGGATAATCTTCGTACATGATTAATCCGCGCGGAATACCAATGGTCAATCTCGGATTTTCCAACGGCGTATGACGGTCGAACAGACGTTTGTATTTAATTTCATGAAAATTTTCGCCTTTGGTAGCGCTTTTGTCGATATTGGAAAAAATGCGTTCGCACTTGTTGCCGGAATAATAAGCATTTTGATTCGAAAAAATAAATTTACGGATATTACACCGATTTTCACATCCTTTACATTGTAAATTAGACGATTCAAACGTTTCTACATTTAAGAGGTCTTCAATCTGATATTTTTTCCACAGCGGTGCGGCGGCGCACGAACAGGATTCGCCGGCTGCTTTTTCGCGCATTTGCAGCGCATACAACGCCGCGCCGTACGCGCCCATTAATTCGGGGATATTGGAGATACATACTTCTTTTTTTGTCAACAACTCCAAGCAACGAATCACCGACGGATTCTTAAACGTACCGCCCTGTACTACAATAAGATTTCCAAGTTCATTGATGTTTTGAAGTTTCAGTACTTTATAAAGACAATTTTTGATGACCGAGTAGGATAGTCCTGCGGCAATATTTTCGATGCTGTCGCCTTCGCGCAACGTCTGTTTCACTTTCGAATTCATAAATACGGTGCAGCGCGTGCCTAAATCAGCCGGATTGTCGGCGTGGCAGGCAAGCTGTGCAAAGTCGGCGACGTTCATTCCCAGCATGGCGGCAAAACCCTCTATGAATGAGCCGCATCCCGAAGAGCAGGCTTCATTGATTTCGATGCGGCGGATGGCGTTGTTTTCTACGAATATCGCTTTCATATCCTGCCCGCCGATGTCTAATATAAAACTCACTTTTGGAAACAGGTGATGCGCTGCATTGAAATGCGCCATGGTTTCCACTATGCCGTAGTGCAGGTTGAACGCCGTTTTCAGCAGGCTTTCGCCATAACCTGTAACTGCGGTAGCCTCCAACCGGATTTGTTTCCCCGATTGACTTACGCTGTGTTGAAACTGCGTTAATCCTTCTTTAAAAGCGCCCAACGCATCGCCGCCGTTTTTGGTATAATAACGGAACACTATTTCCTGTTTGCGGTTTATGATTACCATTTTTGTAGTGGTAGAGCCGGAATCGACGCCCAAAAAATAATCGCCGTCGCCGCTTTCTTCAATCGTACACTCACGAACCAAAGCCGTCGTTTTTTGATTCAGCCATGCCGTCTGTTCCGCTTCCGAAGCAAATAATTGAGGTAGTAATTCATTGTTTTTTACCGAGATATTCTCATTCATCAGCAGCGTTACTTTAGCAATGATGTCGTGAATAGAAAAAAACGGACTGTTTTCAGGCACGGAAAGCGCCGTACCGAAAGCAGGCACTAATTCGGGATTGTCGGTAGTTACCACGTCCGCCTCGTCGATTTGCAAAAGTTGCAGAAACGCTTTTTTCAGTTCGGGTAGAAATGCAAAAGGCGCACCGCAAAAAAACAGTTGAGGTCGCAGCTCATATCCCCTTGACAACGAACTTAAAACTTGAAGCGCCACGGCATGGAAAATAGAGCCTGTGATGTCGGTTTTGCTCACGTTGCGGGCAACCAGATTTTGAATGTCGGTTTTGGAAAATACGCCGCAACGCGACGCTATCGGGTAGGTGGTTTCCGCTTTCGCGGCATAGCTGTTCATCTCTTCGATAGGAATAGCCAGCAGCGTTGCCATTTGGTCGATAAATGCGCCTGTGCCGCCTGCGCAACTGCCGTTCATACGGATGTCGGGCTGTTGTCCGGCATTGAAAAATATCATTTTGGCGTCTTCGCCCCCGATGTCAATAAACGTTTTCACGTGAGGATATTTTTCACGGATAAATTTGATGGATGAAATGACTTCCTGCGTAAATGCACAGCCTAACCTCTCGGCAATGCCCATCCCGATAGAGCCTGTAAACATTACGCCTGCTTTTTTCTCTTCGCAAAAGGGAATCGCTTCATGCAACAGTTCCAGCAACACCGGAATAATTGCCGCCTGATGCCGCTTGTATTTTTTGTACAACAACTCTCCCGAAGCGTTGAGCAATACCGCCTTGATGCTCGTTGAACCTATGTCGATACCTAATTTGAGCCTGTTATTCATAATGGCTTATCTGCATTTTAAACTGTTAATAATTGTTTCTACATTATTCTTTTTGCGCTCTTCCAACATCCTTTTCAATGCTTTTGCGCCGCGTGTATCATTTGTATCAAAAAACGCTTTTGCCACGACAACCGAAAAAACGTTTAACGACGCGATATTTATCAGCAAGTTGGTCGCTTTTACCGGTCGGATTTTACCTGTTCTCGCTTCTTTTTTCAACGCGCTTTGCATTTTTGCCAACATCCTTTTTGCCGAAGGGGCAATCTGCGTCATAAGGTATTCTTTTTGCGCTTTGTTCTGCATAATTTCACGAAGTATAAATACCGGTAAATCAATTTGTTTACTCAGGCAATCGAAATGTAATTCTATGCCTTTTTTTAACTTGGCAAAAAAAGGCGCATTGCCTTCAAAGGCAAAGTCGAAAAGCGCTACCAAGCGTCCGCTGATGCGCTCGAATACACAATTGAAAAGATTCTCTTTCGTTTGGTAGTAATAGTGCAAAAGAGCATGATTAACGCCTGCAAGTTTTGCGATTTCGGTTGTCCTTGCCCCGTTAAACCCTTTTTCTATAAATAATTTCTCAGCCGCTTCGAGAATAATTTGTTCGGTATTCAAAATATCCGTTTTTATTTTTAATAATTTTGTTTAACAATTCTGTTAAATCAATAACACTACAAAGGTAAGAATATTTTTTATATTGTGCAATAATTTTGAATTATGTATATTTCCATATATTTTCAATGAGTAAATGGTCAAACGTTTTAATATGGTCTTTCAAAATGTCTTCTGTCTGCATATTGGGGCAAGTGCCGCCGAAAAAGGCTGCCTTATCGAAAAAAACGCCGCGATTTGCTGCATTACTTCGTGCAGGGCGTTTGGGCATATTGTCGTGATTTGTTATTTTATAGGACAATAACCTGTTTTTTTGATTAATATCTGACCTTGTTCTGACTTAATCCATTCTAATAATTTTTCAATATTCGGATTTTTATTATCAGACAAAGTAATAGCATAAAAATTATCTACCAAAGGATAAGTTCCATTTGCAATCGAAACAATGTCAGGCGGAAACCCGTTAATTTTCAACAATTTAATTTGTTTATTTCCAACCATTTCATTGACAAAATATCGAAATGAAAACCCAA
>JAITPN010000020.1 GCA_031289415.1 Prevotellaceae bacterium
AGGGGTTTCGTAGCGCACCGAAGGGGTTCCGTAGCGCACCGAAGGGGTTCCGTAGCGCACCGAAGGGGTTTCGTAGCGCACCGAAATGCCTTTTGGGCGCCCACGGTCGAGCCTGTTTCGCCTTGTTTTACGTGTGTAGCGGTCATTTTATAAAAGCTTGACCGGTCCGATGATTCCTACGGTCTGCCACTGTTGCCAGTGCATCCAGCCATGCGCCGGTTTGTTTTCGGGATTGGCTTTGAAGTAATTCCCCAACGTCGTGATGTTCTTAATGCGGAGCGTGCCGCCCGTCGTTCCTTCCGGCAGCCGGTAGAGATGCCTGCCGTACCAGCAGCTTCCCAGCGGCGTGCCGTTGAGCGTTACTTCCGAAATGCCGTGTACCTTGCCCAAGTCGAGCCAATGGTATGCGTCCAGATTTGCGACTTCCGTTTCGTAATACAAATGACCGGCAAAGGCGCGTGTCGTTTCGTCTTCCGACAGGTCGAAGAACCGGTCTATCCTGCGTTCCTGCACCGTGCCGTTGATGTGTTCCATGCGCAGCGCCCATTCGCGAAGTTCCGTCCCTTTGGTTTCAGCCGGCAGCGCGGGCATCTCCGCCGCGTCGCTCTGCGTGTCGAACACAATCAGCTGCGAGGCGGCAGGCGGCAAGTCGATGGTCAGCCTGTTGCCCGAAGCCGCCGGATAGCGGAAACGCTCGCCTGTTTCGGCATTCCACAGGCAGGGCGTTCCCTTCGATTCGGGGAACGAGGCTTGCAGCACCACCCGGTTGTCCATACTGCAATTGCTGACGAAGAAAATATCTTTTCCGCCGGCGCGCTGGCGGATTTGGCTCACCGCCGCGTTCGGGCGGTCGATTTGCATATACGGTTTGATGCCGCACTGCTGCTGTATGCCGGCAAACCATGCCACCGCGTCGTCGCCCGGCGCTTCCACCGTAAATATCCTCGACGGATAGCGGCGTTTCATGTCGTCGATGGTTCGCTTCACCGCCGCGTCGTTCTTCTTGTGGTCTTTCATTCCGGGCGACAGGTACGGTTCTTTGGCTACGAAAATCAGCTTTCCGCCTTTGGCTACAAAGTTCGCTAAGGCTTTGGCGGTAGCGGGCATGATGCGTTCCACTTCGAGCAATATCAACGTATGGTATTTCCGGTCGTTGTACGTCAAGTAGCCGTCCGCGGCAGTGCTTTTGACGATGACGCCTTCGCTCGTGTAGTCGCAGCCGTTGCCGTTGTGGTGAATCCCTTCCCACACGCGGTATTGGTACGACGGATAGCGCAGACCCGGAAACGGGTCGCGCTGCGGACCGTGCAGCGTCCACATGTCGGCAAGCGGGTGCATGACGGCGATGTCGGCATACGGTTCCGATTCTTGCAGCACCGCCGAAATGCGGGTTTTGTATGCCGCCCATTTTTTGAAATGCGACCACCACGGATTGCGTTCGTTGAGGAACGTGCCGTAGCGCACCCAGCCCGGAAACGGCGCTTCGAGCGGCGTGTAGTTAAACCCATGAATGATGGAATGGGTAACGCCCGACAAATTGCTTTGGTCGCCCGTGATTTTCACCTGCTCCAACGTAGCGTTAAACACGTTCTCGGTATTGGTCGATTCTTCGCAGCTTACAATTTTTTTACCCGAAAGCCGTGCGGCTGACGCTACATATTTGTTGACATTGGTGTATGCCGGCGTTTGAATAAAATCATTTATGTTATGGTCTTTCTTACCCATTCCCAACCATGTTTCACATTCCGGTATATCAATATTCATCGAGGCTTCCAGCGGATGAAATTCCAATCCGTAGGTCTGCACCCTCGACTTGTAGCCGTGTTGGTTGCACCATTGGGTGTACGTCAGCAGAAAGCGGTCGCGCATGATGTCCATGCACGTAATGTTGAAATCGTAACGTACGCGCGCTACTTCGTCTTGCGCCGTACCCGAAAATACTGTTTCCACATCGCTTTTCACCTGCTCGCCCATGCCCCCGATGCGGGAAAGAATAAACGGCAGGTACGGTTTTACGTCATAGCCGCGGCGGCGTTTAAATTCATCGGTGAAATCCGAACACCAGTTTGCCCCCTCAAGCTCCATGCTGTCGCAAAACAATGCGCGGAAGCTTTTCATCCCTTCCAATTGCGGAAAAAGAGTATCCGACATGCGGGTCAAAAACTTCAATACCGCTGATTTATTATAATGATTCAACACCGGTCCTGCCGCGCCCGGCGCACCATTGATGACGGCTTGGAAACCGGTGTACTTTATTAAGACGTACAAAATATACTCGCCTTCGGGCAGCGTAATCTGAAGCGACGGTTGATGCTTGTCAAACGGTAGCCACAAAGGCTCTTTGAACGTATCCATTTGTAACGGCGCAAGGCATAAAGACGTAATTTCGGCAGTCATGCCACTATACTTCGACCATATTTTCGGCTCGGCATCTTTTATTAAATCTTCCACCGGAATGGTGATTTCACCCGCCCCTTTCACCTTCTTACTGGTGAGTGTCATGACCTGAGAACGTTCGTCGCCCTCCATAAATTCCGCGCCGAAGGGCCATCCCGAACCGACAATAATGTCGCAAACCATACCCCGCTCTTCAGCGCCTTTCAGCGCCACTTTCACCATTTCAATCCATTCGGGGCTAAGCCACTTCATAGAAGGAATAGCCAAATCGTCGCCCTCAGGGAAAGCAATCGGATTGATTTCCACCCCTCCGATGCCGGCTTCGTTCATCACATCAAGCTCGCGCAGAATTTCCTTTGCCGACAACTTGTCGCCGTTCCACCACCAACGCACAAACGGCTTTGCGGTAGTCGGAGGCTGTTGAAACAAGGTGAATAATCGGTCGCCCGAAGTTCGATTCTCAATGCCGAATAACGGCGTGGTGCGCAGCGCCGGCAAGCCTGCCGCCAAAATTACCCCCGATTTGATAAACGTCCGGCGGGAAAAGGTTATACTCTGGTTGTCTTTCATCGCTCTAAATTTAAAAACAGTTAATTTTATTTATTGTAACTTTTAGTTCGTCATTATATATAACGGTTTGCAAAGTTAGAATATTTTTTGGATAATACAAAAAAAAGTATAAAAACAGCAGGCTTCAATCAATGTTTAAAAACATTATACCAAAGCCTGCTGAGAAAAAAAATGAAAAACACTGCAAAGATACAAAAAAAACAGCAGATTCCAAAGAAACCAAAATTGCAGTGAATTTTAACACAATAACAATACAAAGCCTGCTGTAAAAAAATCTGCGCAGATTTTTTACTGCAAACACGTTATAAAAATACGATATTTGTACTTGTGGAATTTAGCAAGCGCTAAATTAATACTGCTTTCGGGGATTAAACATAAAACCGATAGAAAATGATACGCGGTTTGCGTTCGTCGTCCTATTATGAAGACTTGGTTCATAATAAGGATTGTATCCAATATCTTCAATTGAAATGCCAAAAATATCGCTTTCCAGCATCTGAAAATAATAACCTACCGTAAACAACAAATCAAGATGTTCGTTGACGCTTGTCTTTATGCCCAGTTCAGGGCTGAACATCCATCCTCCTTTGTTCTTATACTCTGCACCCGGTGCAAAATCGTCAATTGACGATTTCAGCGCATTTTTGCTGAAAGCCATCGAATAACCGCTTTTAATTACCACTATCGGCGAAAAAGTACCCAAAGACATGGTGTTCATACGTAAATCCAAAAATAGCGGATACACCATGTATTCATACGCCGAAGCGCCAACGCCGATTCCTGCCGTAAAAAATTTATTAAAGCGGATTCCGTTAATTGTGCTGATGTGCGGTACTAAATGCTGACCCGACTCGGCGTACTCATCCGTTTCGCCGATAATGAACGACAATTGTGTGACGTTATAATAATTCCGTTTCACATCCTGACTGTTGTTGAAACTATAGTTTGACGTCCTCTTATTTTTGAAATCGTTACGACGCTGTGCTGAGGCAGAAAATACCATACACGATAGTGTGAGTAGTAATATAAGACTTTTCATAAATAGTATAATTTGCTGTGCTGTGCTGTGCTGTGCTGTGCTGTGCTGTGCTGTGCTGTGCAAAAATACGGCTTTTTTTCTTACAATGCAAGGGTTTGAAGAAAAAGTTATCAAAAAGTTTTCCATAATAGTAATCATTTCGCGTTTTGTTAGATACATAATTGCGACAAAGGTAGGAACTATTTTACTAAAAAGCAAGAAAAAGTTGCCTTTTCACACTAATTTAGGTGAAAAAGACCTTAATAACAACCCAACTATCGTTTTCGTGAGCCGTTTTTACAATAGTACCAGCAGCACAATCACCAGCGCTCCCACTAAAGTCAGCAGGGCGTATAATTGTAGCTGTCCTGTTTGCCACCCGCGAATGGCGAATGACGTTTTTTCCGTAATGTGCGCCACGGCGTTCATTGTACCGTCCACCACATGGCGGTCAAACCAAGCCAACGGACGTGAAATGCAGTTGAAAATAATTCTCTTCGTGATGAACATATACAACTCATCAAGGTAGAATCGCCGGCTTGCGGCTTTATACAATTTCGGCGCGGCAGCCGCCATTTTATCAGGCACAGGGTTGAATCGTCCGTAGAGTCGGGTTGCAATCAGAATAGCCGCTACGGCTATCACGACCGAAGTAACGGCAACTTTCAAATCAAGGTGGATGATGTAATCAGCGCCGTCGCTGCTTACGAATTTCCCGAAAGGCACAAAGCCGGCAAATATAGTTACTACTGCTAAAAATATCAACGGCAGGGTCATCACTTTCGGCGCTTCATGAGGGGTATGTCCATGCTCGTACGACGGTGTTTTCCCCCAGAAAATGTTGTAATATAACCGGAACATATAAAATGCAGTCAATCCGGCAATGAAACTCATTACCGCGCCCAACCACGGGCTGAAATGGAATGTGGCAGCCAAAATTTCATCTTTACTGAAGAATCCGGAGAAAGGGGGAATACCGGCAATTGCCAGACAGGCAATCGCAAAGGTGATATGCGTAAACGGCATATATTTTCGTAAACCGCCCATTTGGCTCATTTCGTTGCTGTGTACCGCATGGATAATTGCACCTGCACCCAAGAACAGCAACGCTTTGAACATGGCGTGGGTAAACAGGTGAAACATGGAAGCCATGTAGCCTGTGCCTTCGTGCCCGCCTAAACCCGACACGCCAAGCCCTACCATCATGAACCCGATTTGCGAAATCGTCGAAAATGCCAATACGCGCTTGATGTCCGTCTGCACGCAGGCAACTACCGCCGCATAGAGCGACGTTGCTGCGCCTACAATGGCTATCATTACCAATACTTCGGGCGTTTCTATATAATATATCGGGAACAGCCGTGCTACGAGGAATACGCCTGCCACCACCATCGTTGCCGCATGAATAAGCGCCGAAACAGGGGTAGGACCTTCCATCGCGTCGGGTAGCCAGATGTGTAGCGGAAACATTGCCGATTTTCCTGCGCCGCCCATGAAGATGAGCGCCATTGTCCACGAAATAACCGATGCGCCCAAAAAGGAAGCGCCGCCTGCACTTGCAAACAACGCATGGTTGCCTGAAGTGAGCAGCCCGAAATCGAATGTGCCGGTATAGAACGACAGCAGCAAAATGCCGATGAGGAAACCAAGGTCGGCAAAGCGCGTTACGATAAAAGCTTTTTTAGAAGCCGATACCGCTTCCGGTTTTGTATAGTAGAATCCAATCAGCAGGTATGACGACACGCCCACCAATTCCCAGAAAATATACATCTGGAAAATGTTGGTGGCTACCACCAATCCCAACATCGAAAAGGTGAATAACGACAGGAATGCGTAGTAACGCTGAAAACCGTGTTCGCCTTTCATATATCCGAGGCTGTAAACATGCACCATGAGCGATACGGTGGTAATCACTACCAGCATCATCACCGAAATCGGGTCGAGCAGTACGCCCAAATCAATATGCAGCGTGTCGGTCAGGCGCAGCCATTCGTGATTAAACGGTATCAGTTTTTGATACACGCCGCCCGTTTTTGCGGTGGTGAAATATTGCCATGCCGTGATGTACGACAGGGCTGCGCTCAAAGCCAACGACCCTGTGCCGATGATGCCTGCCGCGGTTGGTTTCAGTTTGTTTCCCGCCAGTCCTGTAAACAGGAATGTAAATAACGGCAGAAGAAGTATAAGTAATGTGTATTCCATTTTTCTAATCTTTTAGTTGGCTTAAATTCGTTACTTCCAAATTTCGCAAATTGCGATAAATATTGATGATAATGGCAATGGCAACCGCCGCCTCACATGCCGAGATGCCAATGACGAACAACGTAAAGAAAAATCCTTCGAGTTGCGCCGGAAACAAATAACGGTTGAACACCGCAAAATTAATATCCACCGCATTCAAAACAAGCTCTACGGAAATCAGTATTGCCAGCAGGTTGCGCCGCGTTACAAAACCGTAAATACCGGCAAACAGCATAATGGTGCTGATGATTAAATAATATTCCATTTTAACTTCCATATTGTAATCTCCCTATCTTTTTCGTGCAATTAAAATTCCTCCGATGATACCTGCCAGCAGCAATACGCCGATTGCTTCAAACGGCAGCAGGTATTGATATTTTCCTGTACCCAACAATGCCGTACCAATCTCGCTCATTTGCACTTCGTCGCCCACAGGATAAGTAGCGCCGAAAGAATGTGTCAATATAAGAAAGATGCAGATTGCCGCGCCTGCCAATGCGGTCAGCAATCCTGCCGCTAATTTTCCGGTTTTTAATTTCGCTTTCTGTTCGTCGCGGGTAGTGCTGGTAAGGAAAATTGAAAACACATACAGTATAATAATACCGCCTGCATACACTGTGAGTTGCACTGCTCCGAGAAACGAATAGTTAAGCAGAAAATAAATTCCTGCTGTGGCGAACAACACAAAAAGCAAGTATGTTGCCGCGCGTAAAATACGCTTGGTCGTTACCGTTAGTATCGAACATACTGCGATAACGGCTGCTAATATCCAAAATATAATGTTCATATTCTTAAAATTTCAATTTTAGATTCATTTTTTATTTGCCAATTTTGACCCTTCGCGGTTCAGTTTTAGTACTAATTTGCTGCGTGTATATACCGCATTTTCAAACGTCGGCGTAAATGCCAGTGCGCCATGCGGGCAGGTGCGGGTACATAGTTCGCAAAACATGCAACTGCCTAAATCGTATTCGTAGCGTTGCAATACGCGTGTGGTTTTGCCGTCGGCGTCGGTTATTTTTTCCGACACTACGCGAATCGTATGATTCGGGCAATTGAGTTCGCAAATGCCGCAGGCTATACATTTATGCTCGTTGTTTTCGTTGTGTATCAACGTCAATTCGCCGCGAAAACGGTCAAACATTTTGAGCGTTCCCCGATTTTCAGGATAACATTCCGTCGTTTTTTTACGGAAAAATATACGCAGTGTGGTTTTCATGCCCACCAGCAATGACCACAATCCGTTGAAAAATCCTTTGAGGTATGTTGTTATATTCATAATTTAAAAGTGTATTTTGAATACTACGATAATCACCATTAATACCAGATTAATCAAATTAATCGGCAGTAAATATTTCCATTCGAGCCGCAGCAACTGGTCAATGCGCAAGCGCGGGAATGTCCACTTGAACCACATCATGATAAATATCATGACGGCGGTTTTGCCGAGAAACCACAGCGGAGAAGGTATGTAATCCATTATTTGATTAAAACCGTCCCATCCTGGAATGTGCAACGGCATCCATCCGCCAAGGAACAGCGTGGATGCTACAGCCGCCACAATAAATAAGTTCAGATATTCTGCCAAGTAGAAAAATCCGAAGTGCATCCCCGAATATTCGGTGTGATAACCGGCTGTGAGTTCCGAGTCGGCTTCGGGTAAGTCGAACGGTCCGCGGTTGGTTTCGGCAGTGCCTGCAACCAGATAAACAAGGAATGCAATCAATGCGGGAATGTGTCCGCGAAACAGAAACCATCCGTTCGCTTGGCTTTCCACGATAGTAGAAAGTTGCATACTGCCTGCAAAAATCACGATAGTAAGGATAGAAAGCCCGATAGACAATTCGTAGCTAATCATCTGTGCACCGCTACGCATTGCGCCGATTAACGAATATTTATTGTTGCTCGACCATCCTGCCAGCAGGATTCCCACCACGCCTATTGACGACACGGCAATCAGAAAGAAAATGCCGATATTGAAATCAAGTATATGCAATCCTTTACCAAATGGAATACACCCGAACGCCAGTACCGATGCGGCAATCACAACGTAAGGTGCAAGGTTGAACAGAAACTTGTCGTTGTGCTTAATGTCGATAATTTCCTTAATCAGCATTTTAAACATATCGGCAACGCTTTGCAACAATCCGAAAGGTCCTACACGGTTAGGTCCAAGGCGGCATTGGAAAAAGGCGCACACTTTCCGTTCTATATAAATCAATGCAAGGGCAATGACCGCGTACGCAGTCAGAATACACACGCCAATCAATACAAATTCGATGAACGTTGCCCACGTCGGCGACAGAATGCCGTTCAGCAAATCATCAACCCATTTTGTTACTACAGAAAAATCAAACATATTTTTATACTAAAGTTATTTTATTCTTTATTAATTTTGTAAAACTCCTTATTCGTATGTTATCTATCAATATCAGGTACTACATAATCCAACGTTCCGCCGATAGCAATCAGGTCGGCGATTTTGCCGTCGCGCGACAGCATATCAACCACATCCACTAACGGCAGGCATGGCGAACGGAATTTCATGCGATACGGATTTTTATCGCCGCGACTTTCAATATACACGCCAAATTCGCCGCGACTTGCTTCTACGCTTTTGAAGAAACAACCTTCGGGCAGTTTAATAACCGGCTTTGTTTTTACCGCATAATCGCCTTCGGGAATGTTGTCCACCAACTGCTCCAAAATGTGCAGCGATTGTTCTATTTCGTCAATACGCACTAAATAGCGGGCAAAAGAATCGCCTTCGGTGCGTACCGCTTCTTTAAATTCTACTTTATCATAAGCGGCATAGGGCTTGCGTTTGCGTGTGTCGCATGCCCAGCCCGACGCGCGCCCCGAAGGACCTGTAACGCCGTAAGAAATTGCCGTAGCTGTGTCGAGTACGCCGATGCCTTTCATGCGTTGCTGTGCAATCACATTGCCGGTAAACACATCGCGGTATTCTTTCAACATGGGCGGAAGATAGGTAAGAAATTCTTTAATCCGCGATACCAAATTGGGGTGAATGTCGGCTGATACGCCGCCAATCACGTTGTAGTTTTGTATCAAACGTCCGCCGGTGGTTTCTTCCATCATGTTCAACACTTTTTCGCGGTCGCGGAAACCGTAGAAAAACGCAGTCAATGCGCCTAAGTCCATACACAGGCACGACCAGAACAGCAAGTGCGACGAAAGACGTTGCAATTCGTCCATAATGGTGCGAATATATTTCACGCGGTCGGGAATTTCCAGTCCCAACGCTTCTTCAATGCACATACACAGCGCATGGCGGTTTTGATGCGATCCAAGATAATCAAGACGGTCGGTGTAGCCTAATGTTTGCGGGTAGGTTAGTTTTTCGCATAATTTTTCGATGCCTCGGTGAATATAGCCGCAATTTACATCCACCTTTTTCACCGTTTCGCCTTCGAGCGACACGCGGAAATGCAGCACGCCATGTGTAGCAGGGTGTTGGGGTCCTACGTTTACGACATATTCTTCGCTTTCGAAAACGGTGCGTTCACGAGCGGCAATAGCGCCGTCGGGCAATGCTTCATAGGTTAATGTGGTGTCGCGTATGTCTTCGTTCTCTGTCGGCACGGGATTGAGGGCTTCGCCGGCGTCGTAATCCTTGCGTAGCGGATAGCCTACCCAGTCGTTGCGCAGGAACAGGCGGCGCATATCGGGATGACCGGTAAAACGGATGCCGAAAAAATCAAACACTTCGCGTTCGTTTATCCGCGCCGTATCCCAAATGTCCGACACTGACGGAATATAGGGGTTTTCGCGGTCGGCAGTTACGGTTTTTACATATATCTGATGCAGATGCGTCGTAGATTCCAACAATATTACCACGCCCAGCGAATCGCCGAAATCCATGCCTGTCATGCAAAGCAGATAGTTGAATTGCAGGTCGGCGTCGTTGCGTAATTGTTGAGCCAACTGTTTGTATTCGCTTGCCGCTACCGTTACGGTAGGTATGGCTGCTTCGTCAAACGCGGCAGCCGGTACAAGCGATGTTATTTTTTCTTTTAAAGCTATCATAAAATTCTTATTCAAATACTTTAAATAATTAATTAATGCGGCGAACTATCCGTAAGTTCATGTATATTCTTTTCATATAGGCTATTTTCTATTGTTTTTCTTTTGTTTATATAGTTAGGATAATAGTAGCTCTATTTATATAATTTAGTCTATGACCTGCGTAATTTCCGGTTTCTTCTCTTTCCTGTTCACGCCGCCGAAAAACTTTTCGACTTTCACTTTCCGCTGTAATTGCATCAGCGCATACAACAACGCTTCGGGGCGCGGCGGACAACCGGGCATATAGACATCTACAGGAATAATCGTATCTACGCCGTTTACTACATGGTACGAATCTTTGAACGGACCACCCGAAATAGCGCATGCGCCCATGGCAATCACATACTTTGGTTCTGCCATTTGGTCGTAAAGACGCTTGAGAACCGGCGCCATTTTGTGAACAATAGTACCGGCAACCATAATAAAATCGGACTGACGCGGGCTGGCGCGCGTTACTTCAAACCCAAATCGGGAAAAGTCATAGCGGGCAGCGCCTACAGCCATATATTCAATACCGCAGCAACTTGTGGCAAATGTTAGGGGCCACAACGAATTAGAGCGTCCCCAATCAATCAGTTTATCAAGGCTGCCCATGATAATATTAGTGCCTGAGGCGCGAAGTTGTTCCAAGGCTTCGTTATCCTTGAAATCTTCGTATTTCATTGATTTTATTTTTACTTCCATTCTAAAGCTCCTTTTTTCCATGCGTAAGCCAATCCGAGTACCAGTACTACAAAAAAGAATGTTACGGTAAGCAAACCGTCAACCCCCATGGTGCGTAGCGAAACAGCCCACGGAAAGAGGAACACGGTTTCCACATCGAACATCAAAAACAAAATGGCAAATAAATAGTAGCCTGCACGGAACTGCATCCACGAACTGCCGCGTGTAGGAATACCGCACTCGTATGCTTCGCCTTTTTGTTTATTGTAGGAACGCGGTGAAATAAGGCGTGCAATAAGCATCGCCGCTACCACCAACGCTATTGCCGTAAGCAATACAACCAAAAATAACGATAGATTCATAATATTTATAAATAAGTATTAAGCGCGCAAAGATAGTATTTTTTTTCGCACATTCACAAATGTAAAATATTATTTCCCTATTTATCAATGATTTAAAAAAAAATTACAATTTGTAACATTCTTTTGTTTTGTTATTTCAAAAAAATATCATACCTTTGTTCTCATAATTTAATAATGATAACTAACTTAAATATTAATTAATTAAAACATTATGGCAAAAACTGAAAAAAAATCAGTCCGGAAAGTTAGGACAATAGGCATTTCTGCTTTCCCCGTTATTCTTCTATGTGCAGTTGCCGCTGTGGCAATTTTCAAATTGGTGTACGGTGATTCGTCGCACTTTGTTAATGGCGACCCGAACAATCATCCTTTGCAGGGCGATTTGCTGGGTACTATTTACAAAGGAGGCGTGATTGTGCCGGTAATTCAAACTTTGTTGCTCACTGTATTGGCATTGAGCGTTGAACGTGCTTTTGCATTGAACAAGGCAAAAGGCAAAAAGCAATTACAAAAATTTGTAATTGCTGTAAAAAGCGCGCTTGACAAAAACGATGTAGCCGCCGCCGATGCGTTGTGCGACGCACAGCAAGGCAGTGTGGCGAATGTAGTAAAAAGTTCATTGAGAACCTACTCTGAAGTAAGTGCGAATACGCAACTCACCAAAGAAGAACGTCAATTGGCGCTCCGCAAAGATTTGGAAGAAGCTACGATGCTTGAACTTCCCTCGTTGGGGCAAAATCTGCCGGTAATTGCTACCATCACCACGTTGGGTACATTGATGGGACTGCTCGGAACGGTTATCGGGATGATTAAGTCATTTGCCGCGTTGGCTGGTGCAGGCGGAACAGACTCCATCGCATTGTCAACAGGTATTTCCGAAGCTTTGGTGAACACGGCTTTCGGTATCGCCACCGGTGCGGCTGCGGTAATTTCCTACAACTACTTTACGACAAAAATTGACGGCATTACCCATAGTATTGATGAAATAGGCGCTTTCTTGGTGCAAACTTTTTCGGGTAACAAATAGTAGTTGTTTAGTCGTTGAGGTGTTTTCCGTTACCTTAATATATATTTAAGGACAGCGGTAATTTAAAAACAATTCAGTAACTATACCGTTCAACTAAAAATAACGATTATGAGTAAAAAAATACAAAAGAAGTCCACTTTTATTGACATGACTGCCATGAGCGACGTGACAGTATTGTTGTTGACTTTCTTTATGTTGACCGCCACGTTTGTGCAGAAAGAACCTGTACAGGTTAATCCCCCGCAATCCGTGTCGGAAATCAAGATACCGGAAACCAACATCGTATCGGTATTGGTAGAGCCTAACGGAAAGGTTTACATGTCGTTAGACAAACAACCCGACCGTGCAGCGGTGCTTCAAAAAATGGGCGAACAATATAATGTGCAATTCACTGACGAACAAGTGAAAAAGTTTAGTTTGCTCTCCTCTTTCGGCGTGCCTATGCAGGTGATGAGCCAATTCTTGAACCTCTCTACTGAGGAGCAGGATAAGCAAATCATAAATTTAGGTATTCCGTGCGACAGCACCAACAACCAATTTCGCGACTGGATGCGCTATTCGAAAGAAGTGAATAGAGATTTGGTGATTGCTATCAAAGCCGATAACAACACGCCTTATCCATTAGTAAAAGACATCATGGAAACTCTTCAGGACTTGAAGGAGTATCGGTATAACCTGATTACTTCTTTGAAAAGTATGCCTGAAATTTAAAAAGCAGAACAACTATGGCAGAAATACAGGAAAAAGATTCGGGAGGAAAAGGCAAGCAGAAAAAATTCAATGTCCGTGTGGACTTTACGCCTATGGTGGACATGAATATGTTGCTTATTACTTTCTTCATGCTTTGTACGACGATGAGCAAGCCGCAAACTATGGAGATTGCGATGCCGCGAAAAGACGTAAATAAGGACGAAGTTACGGATATTAAACATTCGCGAGCCGTGACAGTATTGTTGGGACGAAACGACAAAGTGTATTACTATACAGGACGTCTTGAAAAAACAGACTATGACAAACTCGATAAATTGGTAGAAACCAACTTTTCGGGCGACGAAAAAAGTTTGCGTACTTTGCTGTTGGGACGAAATACCGAAGTGGTACAGCAAATGAAAGAGCTGAAAGCAAAAAAAGAAAATCTCGAAATTGCGGACAGTACGTTCACAAAGCAATCTATTGAAATCAAGAAAAATAAAGAATCCCCTATTGTGATGATTAAGGCGTCGGAATTTGCCACTTATAAAAATTTGGTAGATGCGCTGGACGAGATGAACATCTGCAATATCGGGACGTATGCAATTGAAGATATTACGTCCGGTGATTTACGGTTGCTCAACAACGTGGACCCCGGCGCAGGATACGAAGTAATACCACAAAAAAAGTAAGCGTATGGGAAAAGAAATTAAAATAACAGGAAATGAATGGATTTCCCTTGTATTTGCAGGGAAAAACAAAGCGTACGGCGCGTATGCCATTCGTAAAAATACAACCAAACGCCACTTGATTGCTTATGCGGTAATTGTTTGTCTGGCTATAGTCCTGATTTTTCTTCCGAGACTTATGGAATGGATGATTCCGGAAAGAGCGGACGATGTTAATCAGACGGTAACCGAACTCTCGAATATCCAATTGGACGTACCCGAAGAAAACATTACAAGACAATTTGAAGCTCCTCCTCCTCCTCCTTTGAAAAGTACCGTAAAATTTACGACCATGGAGATAAAGGACGACAAAGATGTTGCCGAAGAAGAAGTGAAAACGATGGAAGAACTCACGATAGCCAAAGAACAAATTTCGGTAGCTGACGTGCAGGGGACAGATGAAGAAGAAGGAGAGGATATTGCCAATTTGAGAGAACACAAAGTGGTGATGGAAGCCAAAGAAGAAGAAGTATTCGATAATGCAGCCGTAGAACAACAAGCTTCTTTCCCCGGAGGCGAAGCCGAGTTAATGAAATGGCTTGGTAAAAACTTGGACTACCCTGATCTTGCTATAGAAATGGGATTATCGGGTCGTATAACGGTGCAGTTTGAGGTAAGTAAAGAAGGTAAGATACGGAATATTAAAATACTGAAAGGTGTAGATAAAGTGTTGGACGACGCCGCCAAAAGAACCATCGAAAAGATGCCTCAATGGATTCCTGCAAGGCAAGGCGGGCGGGCTGTGCCTGTGAAATATATTTTGCCTGTGGTGTATAGGTTCGAACAACGATAAAAATATGGCGCTACGGTTTCATCAAATAAGTTGTCTTTTGATTTGTTTGCTTTTGGTGGCATGCCGTGGAAAAAAAAATGCACCCACCGACACGCTGTTTAGCGGTTTGATTACCATTGCGGCTGACGAAACGCTGAAGCCGATAGTGCAAGAAGAATTAGACGTCTTTGAAGCGCAATATACGTTGGCAAATATTATTCCGCGCTACACCAATGAGGTCGAAGCCATCAATCTGCTGTTGCGCGACAGTGTGCGATTCGCAGTAATGACGCGCCCGCTGAGCGAAGCGGAACTTAGGTCGTTTCACAGCCGCAAATTTGAGCCGAAATCCATTAAAATTGCTACCGACGGCATTGCGTTGATTGTACACAAAACCAACCCCGACTCTATCATGAGCGTGGGCGGATTACGAAAAATATTTTCGGGAAAAGTATTGAAATGGAACGAACTGTTTCCTAAAGCATCTTCGCGCCCTATTTATATTGCGTATGACAATCAAAGTTCAAGCACTGTGCGCTATGTGCGCGATTCGATATGCTTCGGCGATTCGCTGTCGCACCAATCGTTTGCGGCAGGCAGCAACCGCGAAGTGATTGACTACGTGGCTCGAACGCCCAATGCGCTTGGCGTTATCGGCGTAAATTGGATAAGCGAAGCGCAGGATTCGTTGATTCGCGCATTTTCGGAAAGCATTCAGGTGGTGCTTGTAAGCCGTAGCGACAATCCGACGTACGGCAACAGTTTCCAGCCTTACCAGTATTATTTATATTCGGGCGAGTATCCGTTCACCCGCAGCATTTACATTAACCTTAATGACCCGCGCAGCGGATTGCCGTCGGGGTTAACAAGTTTTATTACCTCGGCACGAGGGCAGCGCATTATTTTGAAAGCGGGATTATTGCCTGCTACTATGCCTGTAAATGTAGTACACATAAGAGATGAAATTTAATTTAAAAATTTTAATAATATGAAGACGTTTAAAATAGTTAGCGTAGCCTGCTTTATGTCGGCAAGCATTGGGTGTTTGGCAGAAAAAAACACAGGGATTAATTTATATGAATCAGGTATGTATGGCGCTGCAAAGGTGTATTTTCAGAAACATCTGAACCTCGCGGCAACGCCTCAGGAAAAAGCAGAAGCGTATTATTATTTGGGTGAAAGTTATTTGAAAATAAACCTGCCCGACTCGGCGCGGTTTTCTTACACGCAGGGAGCCGAAGCCTTGCCCGATAGTCCGTTTAACAAAATCGGATTGGAAAAAATCAAAATGAAAGAACAAGGCGCGCTTTCAAAAGAACAGTATAAAGTGCAGGACGGTCTTTTTAAAGAAATCCTCAAAGTGGATAAGAAAAATGTCCGCTTGCCGCTTGCCGTAGCTGAAGCCTATCTCTATGCGGGCGACACCGTTCGTGCGTTGGAGTATATTAAACAGGCAAAAAAAGCCGATTCGAAAAATGGGTTGCCTTACCTGCTGGAAGGCGATGTTTTATTAGCGAAAAAGAGTTATAACGAAGCAGGCAAAAACTACGATATGGCTGTTTATTTTTCGCCCGATTTGATAGGCGCATACCTGCGGTTTGCTAAAATGTATATGCCGATTAATGACGAAATAGCACGAGAAAAACTGGCAATAGCGAAAGACGTAAATCCTTCATTCAGCGGCGCTGACCGCTTGTTGGGCGAAATGTATGAAAAACAAGGTAAATATAACGATGCGGTGCAGGCTTACTCAAAATTCATTGATGAAGGAAATTTTGATGAAGACGATTTGTTGCGCTATGCAGGGCTTTTTTATTCCAACAATCAATATGATAAAATGATGCCCATTGTGGAGTCAATACTCCGTACGCAACCCGACAATCGTGTGGCTAATCGTTTGCAGGCTTATGGTTTGGCAGAAATTGAGCCGGGTGAAAAAAGCATCAGCGCCATCAAAAAATTTGTGGAAAATACGCCCGAAGACAAACTGCTTGTTCAAGATTATTTGACTTACGCCAAACAATTATCGGCAAATAAATACTACACGGAAACTGCCGAGATATATGAAAAAGTAATTGCCAAAGATAATACGAAAAAAGCATTGTATAAAGACATTGCCGAAGCCTATACCAAAGCGAAACAATGGGAACAGGCAACCTATTATTTTGAACTTTACTTGAATTATGTCGAAACGCCCGACCCGACCATTACGTTCCAGATAGGACGTAACTATTACAATATGGCTTCCGCTGATTCCGTAAAGTTGGCGGTATTGGCAAGCAAAGCCGATTCTACATTTGCATCGCTGGCTGCAATAGTGCCCGACAGTCATTTGGGATATTTTTGGCAAGCAAGAACCCAATCGTTATTAGACCCTTTAATTACGCAGGGATTGGCGCAGCCGCACTATGAAAAAGTAATTGAATTGGTCGTAGAACAGCCTGATAAATACAAAAGCGTATTGTTGGAATGTTATAAATATCTTGGCTACTACTATTACGTCAAAGCTGCCGAAATTGTTAAGACCAACAATAATAAGGTTAACGAAGCGGCGCGCGTGGAATACCTGAAAGCGAAAGAGTATTTTTCAAAAGCATTGGAGCTGAATCCTGCCGATACGGATACGCTTGCAGAACTGGAAAAACTCAAGACCATAAAATAGCGGATAGTCTGCGTTTGCCGTTGATGGCTGTGAAAGTGAAACCCTACAAATGTGATGAATGAGACCGCTTTGCTTGTCTGCGGCATAGGTTTGTTTTTTGTGCTGTCAGGGTTGTTAGTGGGCAAATTCCCCATACTGATTGGATATAAAACAACTGAACAGGATAAGGAAAAAGTAAATATTGACGGCTACACACGGATGATAAAAAGTACGTTTGTTTTTGGCGGTGTGTTTCTTATCCTTGTCAGCGTTGTGTTTAGTCTGTTCGGATTACATAGGTATCTTATTTACGTGTTGCTGGCAGTGTGTTTGCTTTTGCCTGCTTGTGTGCTGTATCGGTCGAAAAAAATAATTCTGCCGGAAAAACGGAAAGAGGAATGAAGGGTGTCTTCATCGCTATTCATCGACCGTAAAAGTTAAGCTAAATCGCTATTTGGACTTGTTGTTCAGTCGGCTGTGGCGTATGCCGTAGAGAAAGTAAATGACGAATCCGATAAGTGTCCAAAGAAGAAGTCGTATCCATGTAGCCGCCGGTAACGACAGCATTTGCACAAGGCAGAAAAATGCGCCGAGTATAGGGAAAAGCCAAACCACCGGCACTTTGAACGGTCGGGGTATTTCAGGATGTGTTTTGCGCAATATCAACACCGAAATACACACGATGCCGAATGCCATTAACGTACCGATAGACACCAATTCGCTCAACACATTCAGCGGAAACAAACCGGCAATGAGTCCTGTGGCAATACCTGCAAAAACGGTGGCATTCTGCGGTACGCCGCGTTCGTTGACTTTTGAAAATATTTTCGGAAGCAAATGGTCGTTTGAAATAGCATAGTAAATGCGCGATTGTCCCATCATCATTACCAATATCACCGAACTGATGCCTGCAATAGCGCCTAATTTGATATACGGACTTAACCACGACAACCCTGCGCCTATATGGTCGATAGCATAGGCTATGGGCGCGTCAACGTTCAACTCCGAATAATGTATAATGCCTGTAAGCACAGCGGTAACTACTACATAGAGAATGGCGCAAGCAATCAGCGAAATCAAGATGCCTTTCGGCATATCGCGCTGCGGGTTGCGGGTTTCCTGCGCTACGGTGGAAAGCGCATCGAATCCAAGATAGGCAAAAAATACGACCGCTGAGCCGCGTAGTATTCCGCTCCACCCGAATCTTCCGAATTCACCGGTGTTTTCAGGAATATAAGGTATCCAATTACTTGTATCAATGAAAGAAAGCCCGCAGGCGACGAATAATAGTATAACGCTTACTTTAATCACTACAATCACACTGTTGACCCACGCCGACTGTTTGATGCCGCTCAGCAATACGGACGTGATGATTGCTACGATGAATACGGCGGGAAAATTAATGATGCTGCCTGTGAATGACCATCCCGCTTCGCTGTGGTTGAATGTAGCTTGTGTAAGTTGATGAGGTAAATCAAATCCCCATCCATGCAGCAAACTTTGCATATAGCCCGACCAGCCCACCGCTACGGTAGAGCAGGCAAAGAGATATTCGAGAATCAGATCCCAGCCGATAAACCAAGCGAACAATTCGCCCATCGTGGCATAACTATATGAATATACGCTGCCCGAAACAGGAATCATCGCCGCAAATTCGGCATAGCAAAGTCCTGCAAAAATACAGCCGAGCGCTGAAATGATGAACGAAATGGTGAGCGCCGGTCCGGCATATTGAGCGGCAGCCTGCCCTGTAATGACGAAAATGCCTGTACCTACGATAGCTCCTACGCCAAGCGCTACAAGATTGCTTGTGGTGAGCGTACGTTTTAAGCCTCCGTTGGTAGTGCCGGCTTCATGTAGTATAGCTGCAATATCTTTTTTCCTGAATATTTTTTTCCTGAATGTTTTTTTAGCCATAATCTATGAAGGTTTAGCTTGATTGTAATATTTATGAGGTACCATGCAGATTCGAACTGCAGTACGCGGTTTTGCAGACCGCTGCCTAACCACTCGGCCATGGTACCGGTTAAAATGAGGTTGCAAAGATACAACCTTTTTTCTTATATCCTATTATTTTTTTACTAAAATTCATGATTTACGACGTTTCCGTTCTGTTTCGTCAAGAATAATTTTCCGTAAACGCATAAAATGAGGCGTTACTTCCACATATTCATCTTCTTTTATGTATTCCAATGCTTCTTCCAAACTGAATTTCACAGGCGGCGCAATTGCCATTTTTTCGTCCGAGCCTGAAGCTCGCATGTTGGTTAATTTCTTCGTTTTGCATAGGTTGATGCCGATGTCGTCGGCGCGGGTGTTCTCGCCGAGTACCTGACCGGCATAAATTTCTTCGCCGGGGGCTACAAAAAACTTACCTCTATCCTGTAATTTATCAATGGCATAAGCGATTGCCGTACCTGTTTCAATTGCTACCAACGACCCATTGATGCGTTGTTCGATTTCGCCTTTATACGGCTCAAAATCTTTGAAGCGGTGCGCGATTATTGCTTCGCCTTGCGTGGCGGTGAGCAGGTTGCTGCGCAGCCCAATCAGTCCGCGCGAGGGAATGTCGAAGTCGAGATGTGTGCGCTCGGCGCGGTTTTCCATGTGCAGGAGCATGCCTTTACGCCGTGTGGTCATTTCAATGGCGCGACCGGCAAATTCTTCGGGTACGTCAATCGTGAGGTGTTCCACAGGTTCGCAGCGTACGCCGTTGATATTTTTATCAATCACTTTCGGTTGTCCTACCTGCAACTCGTAACCTTCGCGCCGCATGGTTTCAATCAGTACGCTCAGGTGCAACACGCCGCGTCCGAATACCACAAACGAATCAGCCGTAGCGCCTTCTTTTAAACGCATGGCAAGGTTTTTTTCCAATTCGTGGGTGAGGCGGTCTTTGAGGTGTCGTGAGGTTACAAACTTGCCGTCGCGACTATAAAACGGCGAGTCGTTAATGGAGAACAACATACTCATTGTAGGCTCGTCAATGGCAATAGGCGGGAGGGCTTCGGGACTTTCGTAGTCGGCTATGGTGTCGCCTATTTCAAAACCGTCGATGCCTACAATGGCGCAAATGTCGCCGCACGGAACTTTGTCGCGTTTGGTTTTGCCCATGCCGTCGAAAGTCATTATTTCCTTGATTCTCGTTTTCGTCATTGAGCCGTCGCGTTTCATCAGCGACACGTTCATATTCTCGCACAGCGTACCGCGCGTGATGCGTCCGATAGCCATGCGTCCCACGTATGGCGAGTATTCGAGCGATGTAATAAGCATTTGCGGCGTGCCTTCCACGATAGGCGGCTCAGGCACTTCGTCTAAAATCAAATCAAGTAATTGCGTAATATCGGTAGCGGGTTTGCGCCAGTCGAGCGACATCCAGCCTTGCTTGGCGCTGCCATATACGGTTTTAAAATCAAGTTGTTCTTCGGTTGCCTGCAAACTGAACATCAGGTCGAATACTTGTTCGTTTACTTCGTCGGGGCGGCTGTTCGGCTTGTCCACTTTGTTGATAACAACCAATGGCTTTTTGTTCAGCGCCAATGCTTTTTGCAGCACGAAGCGTGTTTGCGGCATCGTGCCTTCAAAAGCGTCAACCAGCAGCAGTACGCCGTCAGCCATGTTCAGCACACGTTCTACTTCACCGCCGAAGTCGGCATGTCCGGGCGTGTCAATGATGTTGATTTTATAGTCTTTGTAAATTACCGACACGTTTTTTGCCAAAATAGTAATACCACGTTCGCGTTCGAGATCGTTGCTATCGAGTATCAATTCACCCGGTTTTTCGCTGTCGCGAAATATTTTCCCTTGTAAAATCATTCTGTCCACCAGCGTGGTTTTTCCGTGGTCAACGTGGGCTATAATGGCAATGTTTCTTATTTTTTGCATTAAAAATTAATTATTCGATATATGTAATTAGATGTTTTACGTCGCTGTTTTTCAGGGTTAGCGTGATTGCTCCGTCGGCATAGGAGGCTATGTCGTAGGGATGGTAATAGAAAATAATAGCGTCGTCGGTAAAATAAAAGGTATCGGGCAGGTAAAAACCGTCGGTAAACGTGAAATTTTCGAGATCGCCGTTTTGTTCAATGAACTTGCTTTCGGCAATGGCGGTAATTTTGTTCATGTCGGTTGACAGGTTGTAGAGGTCTATGACGGTTTCGTTGTTTTTATCGTAATTGAACACATTCATTCCATACATCCCATGCGCTGCTCCACCCGAATATTGCCACCATTCGTAAGCCAGCGATGAGATTTGATTGTTTTGATATTGATTTTTGGGCGTTAAGGTAAATTCGGCGCTCCGGCAAGCGGCGCAATCCGTCGGCGCATCTGCCACATCGTGTATAAAACGTTCAAACTCCAATACCATATACGATTTCAAGGTGTTTTCGACCGTCTGTTCGGAGTCGTCGAAGGGCATGTCGAACAATTCAAAGAAATCGCTGTTTATGCGGTTGGTCAGCGGTGTAGAGCCGGATTGCCGGTCGCTTGTTTCTACAAAGTTTATGTTTATCACGTAAGACAACGTCGTATCGTCCGTATAGTTTTGGATACTGTCGGTTACGCTAATGGTTGTGAACACGAGCTGCGTGTTTTTGTTGTTTTGGCAGGCAAACACTGTGGTGATAAGTGCAATGGCTACCCATAATTTTATTTGTCTCATTCTATTATTAATATTAAATTTGGCACAAAGGTAGTAAAAAATGTACGGATGTGCTAATGTGAGCCGTCTTATCGGCGAAAGTTTAAGATAATTCGGTTAAAAACAGGCAGTTCAATATTTCACACAATCTTTTCGGAGGGTAGTTCGGAACACCGAAACGGAGTGCTTCCGGTAATTCTACGGTTTCTTTACTATCAGGCGGTTATTGCTCCATGAAGCGCAAACTTTTTCTTTTCCTGTCGATTCAAGGAGTGTTTTGCCGTCTTTTTCAAACCATACTCGTTGCGTTTTGCCGTTTTTCATGATGCCGGATACACGTATGCCGTTTTCGGCAGGCAGGTTATAAAATTCAATATCAGCAAAGGCTTTGGGTACAGCCGGAAATACTTTTATGTCGTTGTCAATGGATTGTAAAACCATGGATACAGGCACAGTAACGAACGAGGCATATCCGGTTAGAAAATAGTACAACATGCCGTTTTGTTCGCACATGGCTGTGCCCGAAGGATCGAGCTGCGTGAGGCAATAGGCGGATTTTTCGTAGGCTTCTTCCGCCCGTCCCCAATAGGCGTCGGTGAGCGCAAACCAATTAGCAATAAAGGTAATCATGCCTTCGCCTTTTTTGTTTCGCAGCCAACATTGGTCAAGTGATTGGTTTACTATTGCCGGCGAAAAGTTTTTCATTGTTTCCAACGTCGGGAATCCGAGATAGGCATAACCGCGAATACCCATGTAGCCTGCGCCGGCACGGCTTCCGTCGTCTCCGTTAAATTCGAGATACACGTTGTTGCGGTCTTTGATGCGGATGTGTTGGGCTATATGCGCCCATTCGTCTCGTAAAAGTTTGTCCGTATTTCTTTTTTTCGCCATCAATGCGGCTTGTGCCAGCGTCCATTTGGCGGCTATCAATCCGTCGAGCGTATTGGCTTCAAACAAATCTTCCGTCAAGGAAAGCAACGGCGGCAGGGTGTATGATTTTTGATTTGAATCGTAATGTAAAAGCGTATGCCAAAATTCGGCTGACCCTTTCATCACGGCATACGCCGTGTCTTCTTTTTCGGCATACAACCGGTTGTAATGATAAAACATAGACGGCGCGAATCCTTGCACATGCACTTGTTTGTCCCAAGGTGGAACGACATGGTTGGTTTGGTCGTACATGTTTTCATGCGCAAAACACATGGCGTCGGGATTGTCGTGCGACAGATATTCATAGCGCCCTTTGGGTTTATGGTTGTACGTAAATTCATGTTCGCCCACAGGAACGATGAGTTTCACATTTTTCTTTAATGATTCCGGGCGGTAAAAATTCGAGAGCATTTTTCCCGCTCGCTCTTTGTCGCCCAACAAGGTGTAGGCATACGTCGCCCAGCCTGCGCCTCCGTATGTGAACGGCAGTTGATACCACGAAGAATGGTTCAGGCTTGCGTTGCCTTGATAGTGATATTCGGCAGCTATTTTTGAGGAAAGCATACCGAATTGCGATTCGCCCGGCAGGTTTTTTTCAGCGCCCGCCGTGCATTGAAGCCAATGTAGCGAACGGTAAAATGCTTTTGCATACTCGCCTTCCGGTAGAATGATAATCCCCATTGCCTGCCAATTATCGTGCCACCGTCGGATGTGGTTTTGAAAGAGCGGCGCGGTTTCGGTCGGTATGTTTATAGCCTGCGGCGCGGCTGTCGGCGTTACTTTCAGCCGTGCAATAATTTCTAATGTTTCACCCGGAGGAACGTATAAAAAGACGTCTTTCGCGTATGGCGTGAATGTTTCGAAAGGAATGTTTGATTGCAGCGAATAATGCAGACACGTAAAAGCATCTTTTGGAGAAATGCCGTAGAACGTTGTTTTTGTCCGACTTTCGATGCGGCAATCATACATGCCGAAATCAATATTGCAAACCAACGGTTTTTGTCCTTCATTTTTTAATGTATAAACCATCAATTCTTTCTCGTCTTGCGAAAAAAACAGTTCCGAATGATAAGCTCCTTCGGTATAAGCTACATCGGTAGTCAATATTCCATTTTCCAAGTTATAAAATTGCCGGTAGGAGGCGGGCGTCAATCCTGAAAATTGAGCTATTTTGAGCATCATTCCCGGACCGGTTAGCCTGTCTTTTTCATTCAGATATAGCTCGTTCATTTCAATGTTATATACGCCGCGCCCCAATGGGTCTGCCAGTCCTCCGATAGCGGTATTGCCTGTCAACACCGGATAGTTTGCATGTTGATAGCTGTCGTACACCACCGCATATTTTTTCAATTGAGCCGACAGTTTTTCGAAAGGTTGCGCCGTTGCCTCTACATGACATAATACAGCAATAGACAGGAGTAAAATGATGTTTTTTCGCATAAAAATAAATGTCTTTTAAGTTCTTATTCTGTATCTTCTGTGTCTTCTTTTTTTACGCCGAGGTATGTCATTTTAATATAGAAACACAGCATGGAATAAGGTTGTATTTGCCCGCTGGTTTGCGCAGCATAACCATAATCGGACGAGAAAAACGCGATGGCTTCTTCTCCTTGTTTCATTTTTTTCAGCGTGTGTGCAAACCCCGGTATTACGCTCATGTCAGAAATGCTATCTGTCACGATTACCGTGAGCGTGTCGTACGTAGCGCTTGCATCGTAATTTTTTCCGCGATGCACTTTTGCCGAATCACGAATATTCGTATCAAACATAAAACCGTCAAGCAATGTACCCATGTATAGCACTTTTACCGTATCGTCGGACTGAGGCGGTTCGCCTGAGCCTTGCACCAGTGTGTGGTAGTAAAGATTGGAACGAATGGCGTCTGCTCCCGGGTAATGATTGTCGCGGTAGCTTTTCAGCGAATCCGACTGAAACTGCTCGATGTCGGGAATCACGCGTAGCAATTCCAAATCGTAAAGTATAGGATAGCTGTATGCCCTTGTTCCGGCTATGCTTGACAGCCACGACGGTAATAATATTCGCGCCTTTTCGCCTTCTTTCAATGTCAAAATAGCGTCTTTCAATCCCGACATGATTACGTTGTCGGTCAACATCAATAATCTCGGACCATAGTAAGTGGCATTGGAGTGAGCGCCCAGCAACAAGGCAATGGAATCAACGGACGACGATATGATACTTTCGTCAAATATCCGAACCGTATAGCGGACATATACTATATTGTCCGTTAACGGTGATTTTCCTGATGTTTTCGTTTGCGACAGGATATAAGCGCCGGACTCGGTTTTTCTCCAGTCGGGATATGCACCATCGTTGACGGTGAGATAAGCGTCTATGCGCTGTTGTTCATATTCGTCATTGTTTATTGTTTGTTCTTTTGCACAAGAAGCAAACAACCACATGACTGCCAAAATACACACGTTTTTCTTCATATTCTTCATATTACTTAAAATTAACTTTTTCATTTTTTTACTATTACAGTGTCCATCCATACTTCAAAAATTATAGCAGTGTAAGGTGGTAAAATTCCTACAGTCGCGTTTCCGTAGCTATTTTCTCCGGATAGGATTATTTCCGCATGCTCTTTCGAGCACATTCCTGTAAGTCCGTTTTCTACGCCGCTGATGTAGCTTGACGTACCAAGCACACCTATTTCCACCGCCGATGAGTCGTATAAATTTCCTTTACTGGTTGACGATAATATATACGATTGGTATCTGAAAATTACTGAATCGCCTGAAGCAGCGCCTTTGCCTTTACCGGAGGATAGCACAATCCGGTATGCGTTATTGAGGTAAAGCACCGTATTCCCATCTTTTTTCGCATTTTTGATATACTCACTAATACTTTTCTCCTGCTGCAATAATTTTGATTTAATGCTCTCTGAGGTGCAGGATACACACAGTGTAGCGAGAATACATATTGATATGTTACGGAATGTTATCATTTCAACTTACGTTTAAAAGTTCCACTTCAAAAAGCAAAATAACACGTGGCGGAATTTTATTGCGGTCGCCTGTCAAACCATAAGCCAAATGCGGCGGAAAGACGAAACGCGCTTCAGCGCCTTTTTTTAAATTCAGCAACGCGGTGTGTAATCCGGTGATGTCGTTAGTCCGCCCGATAACAATGTTACGGTTGTGCGGCGCATAACACAGCGTACCGTTCAGCAGGCGTATGGTGCAGCGTAATTCTACCTGCGAGCCTTCTCGCACCGCCGTGCCTTGTCCTTCTTTCAGCAGCATGGCATAATATCCGTCGGGATAATACGGCATCGTCCAGTTTTTACGGCGGATAAAAGCCTCAATAATATCTTTGTCTTTTTCCGTTAAGTGTTGATTGACGGCTTCCATAGCGGCTATTTCCGGCGCGGGCTGCGGGGGCATTGTCCTCATACGCGGCGCGTTGTCGGCGCATGACGCCGATACAGCCCACAGCAGAAGTATCAGATTATATGGATGCCAAAATTTCATCTTTGTGATTTTTTAATTGGTTTACATATTCAGCTATGGCAAGTTCGAGCGTAGAGTCCATGCGTCCGCCTGCTGCGTTTTTATGTCCTCCGCCCGAAAAATGACGACGTGCAAATTCGTTAACCGAAAAATCGCCGCGCGAACGGAATGAGAAACGGACAGTACCTTCTGCTTGTTCCGAAATGTAAGCCGAAATATTGATGTCTTTGATATGTAGCGGATAATTCACAAACCCTTCCGTGTCGCCGGGCTGAAATGAAAAACTGTCCAACTCTTCATGCGACAAGGCAATGTATGCCGCATGGCAATCGGGTAATATCACTAATTTTTCGCTGAGCGCATATCCCAGCAGTTTCATGCGGTGTCCCGAAAAATTATCAAAAATCAATGCGGCTACTTTGTCTTTATCCACGCCTATCTGCAAAAGCTGCGATATTACTGAGAACGTGTCGGGTGTCGAGCAACTGTTGCGGAACATGTTGGTGTCGGTCATAATGCCTGCCATAATGGCTTCAGCCGCCGCAAGAGGGATAGGCTTTTTCATGGCTGCTTTCATCAGCCGGAATACGATTTCGGACGTAGAACTTACGTTGATGTTGCTGATAGATAGTACAAATTCTTCTAATTTCGGCTCTATATGGTGGTCAATCAACATGCGCGGAACAGAAACGGATTGGATAAATTCGCCTAAATCTTCGAGCCGCGACAAGGCGTTGAAGTCAAGGCAAATTACCATATCGGAGGTCGCTATGGCTTGTTTTGCAATTTTACGGTTATCCTTGAATATGAGTATATTTTCAGTGCCGTTCATCCACTTTAAAAAATCGGGATAACGGTTCGGCGACACCAGTACTACTTCGAGTTCCGGTTTCAAAGCCCTCAAGCAGTGTGCCATTGCTATGCTTGAGCCCACAGCATCGCCGTCGGGATTTACGTGTATAACCAACGCTATCTTTTTGGCGCGTTGCAGCAAATCCTTGAAAGCGGACGCTTGATTGGCACTGATAAGTTTCTTCATTGCGAATGTTCAATTGTAATCTACAAAGGTACGCATATTACCTGAAAAGTCCGCGCTTTTTTGCAAAAATTATAAAAACTTTTGCAAAATATAGTAAAATCCCAATATTTTTTGTACTTTTGTCTGTTTAATGTGTAACATAGAAAATCTAATATGAATAAAATCCTGACATGGGTTGTAATGCCTGTTATTATTGTAGTTTTAGCCGTTTTTTTGATTCGGGGCATTTACGTTCCTGTCCGCTCCGAACAAGCACGTACATACCGTAACGACAAGGTTACGGAACGACTGAATGACATTTGTAAAGAGCAGGCGGCAGACACCAGTCGCGATAGTAATCAACCGAATAATAACGCCGAAAATTGGAAATAAAACGTATGTTGAATTTTATAAGTACATCTTTTTCAGCCGAACATGCGGCACGATATGATTTAGCTATTCAAGCAGACTTGAAGGGATTATCGTTATGCGTCATTCATCATGACAACGGAGGCTGTATGGCGCTTAAAAGCTATGCCTACACCGTAGTCAACCACAACGACCTTGACGTGGAATTGCATAAAATATTCCGGCAAGAAGACTTGTTAAAACTTGTATATCGCCGCTGTATATGCCTGTTTATATCTGAAAAATCTACCCTTATTCCGAATGAATTGTTTTCCCGCGAACACCTGCATACCTACCTCAGTTTCGCTGCCTCGCTCGACGATTTGGACGAAATACATTACAAAACCCTCTCGGTGGTAGGCGCTACCGACGTGTTTGCTATTCCTGCGCCATTAGCCCAACTGCTGCATACCTATCACCACACGGTGGACTTTTTTCACCAAAGCGTACCGTTAATTCACCTGCTGCACGACTGTGGCACACAAAACGGCATAGCGCTTCACTTTACGCACACATTGGCTTCCTTTGCCGTAGTGGCAAAAAAACAGCTTATGCTAAGCAATACGTTTGCTGTCGAAACGTTTACCGATGCCGTATATTATTTGGGTTATATCATGAAACAACTGCAACTGTTGCCGGAAACCACTGAAGTATATCTGACAGGCGACATCTGCGACGACAATACGGCGTTGCTCAGCCGTTATTATCCGAACATCACCGTGCTTGGCAACGACGGCATTGCCCTTGCGCTGAACAGCCCCGCCGCCGCTACGGCATACAGGATTTTAACAGAAAGTTGTATATGCGGATAATCAGCGGCGCGCTACGAGGAAAAACCATTTCGCCGCCCGCGGGTATTACGGCGCGTCCTACTACTGACTTTGCCAAAGAAAGTTTGTTTAATATTCTCGAAAACACTTACGACCTTACGAACGTCTGCGTACTTGACTTGTTTGCAGGCGTTGGGGGCGTCAGTTTTGAATTTGCTTCGCGCGGATGCCTTCGCCTTGACGCCATTGACATCAACCGCCGTCAATACAAATTTATTGAACTCACGGCGCGGCAACTGCATCTGCCGCAAATCCACGCCCTGCGCCTGAATGCCTTTGATTTCCCCAACATCTGCACGGTGCAGTACGATATTATATTTGCCGACCCGCCCTATGACCTTAACGGGATAGACACGCTGCCCGACCGCGTTCTTTCCGCCAATATACTGAACGACGGAGGCGTGTTTATCTTTGAACACAGCGCGCACTATACTTTCAATACCCATCCCCGCTTTGTACAGCATAGGCAATACGGCAGCGTGAATTTTAGTTTTTTTTATTAAGATACTATTATTAAAGGAGTAGCGGTAGACTTCTAACTTTCCCCGCCACTCTTTCCCAATGTTAAAAAAAATCACTACCTTTGCCCCGAAATTCAATGAATTAAACTTATAAACAAATAGTATGGCAAAGAAACAAAAAGCATTACTGAAAGACGTGGTAAAACACGTGGATATTACGAAAATCGACGCTACGGCGATTGTGGACGCGATGCGCGGCATGTCGTTCTCCTCGCGCGACACGGCGCGCGCCGCCGACATCCTGCAAATGATGATTAAAAACCGCGACTGCAGCAACTGGCTCATCCTTGCAGGCAGCACCAGCGCAGGCGGATGTATGCAGGTATATGCCGACATGGTGCGCTACCGTATGGTGGACTGCGTGGTGGCTACCGGCGCTTCCATTATCGACATGGACCTGTTCGAGGCGTTGGGCTACAAGCACTACAAAGGCACGCCCTTTGTGGACGACGCCATGTTGCGGAAAAATTATATCGACCGTATTTACGACACGTATATTGACGAAGACGAACTGCAGGCGTGCGACGCCGCCGTCCGCGAAATTGCCGATACGCTCGAAAGCCGTCCGTACTCGTCGCGTGAATTTATATGGAAAATAGGCGAGTGGCTTACGAAGCGCTCAAAAAAGAAAAACTCGCTCATCCAAACCTGCTATGAATGTGGCGTTCCCATTTTCGTCCCTGCATTTTCGGATTGCAGCGCCGGTTTCGGAATGGTGATGCACCAAATCGAACGCATCAAACAAGGCAAGCCCTATATGACGCTTGACTCGGTAGCTGATTTCCGCGAATTGACGCAAATAAAACTCCGTGCGAAAACCACGGGGCTTTTCATGGTCGGCGGCGGCGTGCCGAAAAACTTTGCGCAGGACACGGTCGTGTGCGCCGAAATATTGGGCTACGACGTGCCGATGCACCAATATGCCGTGCAGATTACGGTTGCCGATTCGCGCGACGGCGCCTGCTCAAGCTCTACGCTGAAAGAAGCCTCGTCGTGGGGCAAAGTGCAAACCATACACGAACAAATGGTGTATGCCGAAGCCACCACCGTAGTCCCGCTGATTGCAAGCTACGCTTACCATCAAGGCGATTGGGCAAAACGGAAAGCCTTCAGCTGGACGAACCTGTTTGCGAAAAAAACATCTTCCAAAACGCCTTCCAAAGCCCGCACATCGTCCAAAAAGAAAAAATGAACGCATTCCTCCATAACGCCGCCGCTTATTTAACGACGCTGGGAATGGAGTATGACATCAACCTGCCGTTTGTACATTTTCCGCAACGGCAGGTTTCTTTTCATCTGGCGGTACTGTCGCCGTGCAGCGAAGCGGCTTACTTCCAACAAATGTCCATTGACTACGAGGCGCGGGGCGTCCGCCTCATCCATCTTTGGGAAGATGTTTGGAATACACAGCAGCCGTTGGTCGAAATGCGCATACAGGCATTGTTCGGTCGTTCCGACCGCGTGTTTGCCCGCCACACCGCCGTGCAGCGCATCGACAAACTCCTGCTCCGGCATTTCATGCAACGCAACCACCTGCACGGAAGCCCGCAGGCGCGGTATAAATACGGACTTTTCTACCGCGATGCGTTGCTGGCAGCCGCTTCGTTCAGTGCGCGCCGCCCCATGCCGCAGCGCGGCGCGGCGCACAACTCGTATGAACTTGTACGCTTTGCCAACTTGGCGTCATGCACCGTAGTAGGCGGGCTAAGCAAGCTGCTGGCGCACTTCATCCGCGACGTCCGCCCCGACGATATTATGACCTACGCCGACCGCGACTGGTCGGCAGGCAAAAGCTACGAACGGCTCGGCTTCACGTTTCTTGAAAACACCCGTCCGCAGGCTTTTCTCATTCATCCCGACGAGCAAGTGCGCTACTACCCGCACCGCCTGCCCGAAGGCATGACTGCCGACACGCTCCGGCAGCAAGGATATTTCACCATTTACAATGCAGGAAATAAAAAATACGTATCTTTGCAAAAAAACGACGATGAACAAAATTGACATCCACATTACCGTACATGAAGCGGCGCACGCCGGCGAGCTTACCCCGCTATACCGGGCGTTGCTCCACGAGGCGATACGCGCGCTGCCGGCGTCCTACGCGCCCTATTCGCAATTCAACGTCGGCGCGGCGGTGCTGCTCAACACTGCCGACATGGTCTGCGGCAGCAATCAGGAAAATGCGGCAAGCCCCGCAGGCGTATGCGCCGAGTGCGCGGCGCTCTACAACGCCTCTACGCGCTATCCGCAGGCGGCGGTCGTAGCCGTAGCCGTCGTGTCGGCAACGGGCGGGAAGCTCAACAGCGCACCGGTGTACCCCTGCGGACGTTGCCGGCAAGTGCTGCTTGAATATGAAAAACGCGCGGGCAACCCCATCGCGGTAATCATGGGCGGCAGTGCAAAAATACACATTGTAGACAGCGTCAAAGACCTGCTGCCGCTGAACTTTGAACTATCTACCCTATAGGCTATGGCAGCGCGAATACCCATCCGGCGATTTATAGCGCGGCTGCCGCGCGACGGCAAAGAATTGTTGTATTTTACCGCCGTCCTTGTCGTCGCAAGCGGGCTTCTGCGCCTGTTCCACTACGCGGCAAGCGTGTGGATGCTCCATATCTGCCTCATTCCCTACCTCCTCATCCGCGGCGGAAAACATCTTCTTTCCGCAAAATCGTCGTGGACGGAATACGACAAGCACCGGTTTGCGCTGCTCGTTACCCTCGCTTTTGTATGGCTGATGAATATTTTCACCGCGTTCAAAGCCGAATTTCTGGTACTTTTCCTGCTGATGCTCGACTATCTGCTCGTGGCAAGGGTGAAAAAATAGCTCCCGCCGGCAGGGTAGGGGCTAAAAGAAAAAGGCAACCTCCGTAGGCTGCCCCTAATTTTAAATAATTATTGTTATGAATACACGCTGCAAAGGTATATATAATAATTGAAAGATGCAAGCCCCCCCACTAAAATAGTTAAGTGATTAGGTGAGTAAGATTGAATGTAGCGTAGCTTTCTTAATCACTTTTTTAAATGAACGGTTTTTTAGCGCAAAGGAACGATTCTTTAGCGCAAAGGAACGGCTCTTTAGCGCAAAGGAACGGCTTCATTATCCGAAGAAATAGTCCGCGTTTGCCTTTACCGCCAGCTTTTCACTGAAAAGATGACGATAAAGCCGTAGATTTCCAGACGCCCCAGCAGCATGGTAAACGACAGTATGAATTTAATTAATGCCGAGAATCCGGCGGCGTTGCCCATCGAGCTTGCCACGTCGCCAAAGCCGTGCCCGATGTTGCTTACAATGGCAATGGCGGTGCTGAACGACGAAAACATGCCGATGCCCGAAAGCGCCAGAATCAGCGTAACCAGAAACACCGTAAAAATATAAAGCAAGATGAATAACGCTACGGTTGAAATCATATCGTTACCAATAGTTGTGTTCCCCATCCGTGTAGAAATTACGGCGTTTGGGTGCTGCATTTTTCGGATTTGCGTTTTGAGCGCTTGAAACAAAATCATCATCCTGTCGGCTTTGATGCCGCTGCTGGTGGAGCCGGAGCAGGCGCACTGGAAAGAGAAATAGAGCAATAAAAGTGTTGAAAATACAGGAAATATGGAGGAGTCGGTAATGGCGAACCCCGACGTGGTAGTCGTAGACACCACGTGGAACGCCGCGTAGTGGAAGGCTGTCCACCAATCGGGATAATCAACGCTGTTGATGAGCAAATCGACGCTCATGCACAGGATGCCGCAAAGCAACGCCAGCGTATAGAACCGTACTACGGGCGAGCGGAACAGCTGCTTGGGCTGCCCGCTGACGGCAAGGAAAATTAACCCGAAATGCAGGCTCGCGAGGTACATGAATACGATGATGACGGTATCGATTACTGTGCTGTCGAACGCTTGGATGCTGGTGTTCCGCGTGCTGAACCCGCAGGTGGACACGTTGCTGAACGCATGGTTGATGGCGTCGAACGGCGACATGCCGGCAAGCCACAGCAGGAAAAATTCGGCGAGCGTTAAGCCCACATATACGCTGATGATGATGTGTACCGTTTGCCGCAGCCGGTATTTGAAGTTGTCTTTCGATAGGGACGAGATTTCTACTTTTGCCAGCCTCCGGTTCATGTTTTTAATCGTAGGCAGCAGCAGCAGCATGAATACCACTACGCCCAACCCGCCCATCCATGCGGTGCACGAACGGAAAAAGAGCAGCCCCCGCGGCAGCGCTTCTACGTCGTTCAGTATCGTAGCGCCGGTGGTGGTATAGCCCGACGTGCTTTCGAAGAGTGCATTTATCGGCGTAAACTCGCCGCCCCACAGCAGGTAGGGCAGCATCCCGAACACGCAGCACATCAGCCACGACGGAATGACGATGAAGTAGCCTTCTTTGCTCGTGAGGTTGGGTTGCGCGCGGAAAAATACGAGCGGCAAGCCGCCCACTATCGCCGTCCCCACGCCGCTGACGAGCAGCGGTACGAACGAGCTGTCGTATTCGTTGAAGCCGGCAATGACTGCCGACAGCAGCATAAATGCGCTGTTGAGCAGAAGTACTATGCCTATGTATCGTAAAATAACCCGTGTTCTCATACGTCCGGCGTCTGTTTTTCGGCTAATAGTACATTTTCTACATGATGGGTATGCGGAAACATATCTACCGGCTGCGCTTTAACAATGCGGTAGTACGGCGAAAGCAATGCCATGTCGCGCGCCTGCGTGGCGGGGTTGCAGCTTACGTACACCAACCGGTGCACGCCGCTGTTGACGATGCGCTCAGCCACGTCGGGATGGATGCCTGCGCGGGGAGGGTCGAGTACGATTACGTCGGGCTTGCCGTTGGCGGCGAAAAAATCGGGTTTGAGCACGCTCCGCATATCGCCGGCATAGAAGCGCGTGTTGGTAATACGGTTGCGCCGTGCATTTTCTTCGGCGTCGGCAATGGCGTCGTCCACCATTTCTATGCCTATGACCTGTGCGGCTTGCCGTGCAAGGAACAGCGCGATTGACCCTGTGCCGGTGTAAAGGTCATATACGGTTTCGACGCCCGTAAGCCCTGCAAAATCGCGCACCACCTGATACAGGCGCAGCGCCTGCCGGGTGTTGGTTTGGAAAAATGATTTCGGGCTGATTTTAAAGACAAGGTCTTCCAGCGTTTCTTCCATATAACCGCGTCCGGCATACAAGTGTACGTCAAGGTCGTGGATGGCGTCGTTGCGTTTGGGGTTGACGATGTAGCATAGCGATGTAATTTGAGGAAACGCAGCTGCGATGCGCGGCAGCAGCGCCGTGCGGGCGTTCTCGTCGTCGTAGGCAAATACTACAATGACCATGACTTCGCCGCTCGATACGGAGTTGCGGACAATCATTGTACGCAGCAAGCCGCTTTGTGCGCGGAGGTCGAAGAACGGAATCCCGAGTTCGAGGGCATGCCGTCGTACGGCAAGGCGTATGTCGTTCGACGGATGGGGTTGCAGAAAGCATTTGTCGATGTCGAGCACTTTGTCGAATTTCCCCGGTACGTGAAAACCCAGCGCGTCAAACGTCGCGGGCGTTTGTTCCATTTCATTGCGGGTAAGCCATCGTTTGTTGGAGAAAGTAAATTCTAATTTGTTGCGGTAATACAACGTGTCGTCCGACGCGATAATCGGCAGCACGTCCACATCGCCCAGCCGTCCGATGCGGGCAAATTGGTCGGCAACTTGTTTTTGCTTCAGCGCAAGCTGCATGGCATAAGGCAAGGGCTGCCATTTGCATCCGCCGCAAATGCCGAAATGGCTGCAAAACGGCTGTATGCGGTGCGGCGAAAGCGCAATAAATTCGGTGATGTAGCCCTCCATGTAGCCTGCGCGGTTGCGGGTGATTTGTACGTTCACCACGTCGCCCGGCACGGCGCTCCCGACAAACACCACTTTTCCTTCGTGCCGTCCTATGGCATTTCCTTCGGCGGCTACGTCAATAATTTCCAGATTATGACAAACAGGATGTCCCATTAATAAATGTCAAAAGCGTGTGAATAATCCGCCAGTTTTTCGAAATGTACCGGCAAACGGCGCGCTTCTATTTCCTTAATGGCTGCTTCCAACCCCTGCGCAATGTTTGGATGATTGGGATTGACGCTCAGTACGATAATACTTCCGGCAGCGGCGTTCAAAATCCGCTCCTTGATATTTTCGGCGCTGGAGATGCCGCCGCCGTCGGTTACCGATTCGTAGCCTATCACCTGCAATCCAAGTTCTTTGACGGCTTTTACCGCCACTTCGTCAATATATCCTGTGGCGGGGCGGAAAAAGGCGGGCACGTTGCCGGTAGCCTGCGCTATTGCTTGTGCGCCGGCGGTTACTTCATACAGCGCTTCGCCAATGTGCGCCGTGCCTGTTAAATGGTAGGCTTTCGAGCCGTTTGTTGACACCGGACGGCAACGGTAGCCGAGATTTCCTATGTCGAACAACGGATTTTTGGCAAAGCGTTGTACGGCTTCGCTATATTCTTTTGCGTAGTAGCCCGATACAAAGACCGTAGCTTTGATATTATATTTGTTCAAAAGGTCGAATATCGCTTCGCTGTGCTGGTAAAATACGTTCACGGTAAGAAATAGCGGTCGTGCAGCCGTATCGGAAATCGGTATGTTCACCTTGCGAACCACGCCTGCCGTATGCTCGCCCCATTCGTGCGGTGCGGCGTTGGCATATTTCCGCCGTATTTCTTCCGACAGCGTGGTTAGGCGGTCGGCGTTCGGAAGCGTAGCGTTTACTTCTTTTTCCGGTACATCGGCGCTGCTTTTGGCAGGCGTTTCTACCGTATTGCCCGATGAAGCGGGCGGCGCGGGTTCCGGCGCGAGGCTATGCACGTTGCCTGCGACAGTGTCGGCGGCTGTGACGCTTGGCGCTGTCGTACTTCGGTACGTTTTCATAGCTTCATATTTTTCAACCGTTGTTGTTATCAGCAACGTAACTCCGTACAGACATGCGGCACAGAGTAGAATCGTAAAAATTACATAACGGATTTTCATGGCAAAAAACATTAATACAGATGCAAAGATACGAAAAATCCTTGAAAAATTCACGAAACATAGAATTTTCCGTTTTTATGCAAGCGGCTGTTGGTTTGCAGAGCGCCGCGCCGCGGGATAGAACTTATGCGCCAATAGGGTATAAATAAAAGTAGGAAAAAATGCGTTAATCTCTTATTATGTAGATTATTCTCTATATTATTATTTCTTCAAATTGTGGTAAATCTGCCAAATCCAAATATTGTTGAGTAATCTTCTCCAAAGTTGTTGCTGTATGAATATCTTCGCCTAAAAACCACTCTATGTCTTCAACCGTAGTGAAAAAATGAGCCATAATTTCATCATCGCTCACTTTCAGGCGATAACGTATAGTTTTGAAGAACTTGATTTCCGAATATTCAATTTTGTTATCAGCCTTGATAACTTTGATGGCGATGTCAATCAGAGCAAATTGTTCCTGTTTTGACAAGGCTGCTGATTTCTGTTCAAGCGTTTTGAGGAAATCTGCGAGAAGCTGCTTGCCTCCTGCATTAATATCAGTTACAAACCTGTCAATTTCTGCCTTAAAATCCATGTTTTTAAGCATCGATTCTTTGTCACATATTGTTTTAATCAGTGTTACTTCTTCGGGCGCGATTTCGCCGTCACAAGCCATACAACAAAAGGCTGTTTGCAACAATAATTTGTCAAATGTTATAGTATTCATATTATTATTATTATTTAAATCCAATTCGTGGTCTTTCCTGTTTAATACCTTGCATTTCATTTTTGATATTTTCAAATTTTTTGAGGACATCAAGTGAAATAGTCGGTTTTTGATTTTTGATTACAAATTCCAACGTTTCCATTGTAATTCTTTTCGTTTTTTCGCG